>JBAUZZ010000448.1:0-13381 GCA_049585495.1 Chthoniobacterales bacterium
TAAATTCTACTGGAACGAGGTTATCGGGAAGCGAGGACTTTTGCATAGCCTCTTATAGCGTCCTGGGCCTCGTTCCAGAATTCTTATTTGGTTGCGGCTACGCCGCGCTAGGAGCGATGCAGGCTAGAGCCGTGCGAACAGCAGGGTGATGTAGAGCAGGAACAGTAAAACAAAAGCGAGTGCCATCAGCTTGTGAAACCACTCTCGTCGCGTGATCGCGCCCGCAATCGCCGAAACGCCAAAGATCACGTGAAACCCTAGGTTCATGCGATCGGGGAGGTGCCCAGCGAGAACGAGGTCCTTCGCTGCACTAAAAACGACGCTGGCAAGCAGAGCACCGAAGAACCAGCTTTTATGCGCAAAATAGTGGTCCCGCAGATCGACGATGCCATCCCCGGTGACGTCCGGCAGAACCAGCGCCGCGGCCATGTACAAACTGATCGCCTGCAGCACGATGACGAGGAGTGCCAGGAAGGTCCAATGGGCGCGCATGCGCATTCCGAACCCCGCCCACCACCCCTGAATGGCGATGAGGAGCACTAGCCCGGCCCAGATCAGCGTCGGGAGATAGAGCTTCACCTTCGCTCTGGTCAGGATGAGCCCCCGCAAGCCTTGCAGAACCTGGGTGATCGCCAGCCCGAGGACGATCGCGAGCAGGACCGAGAGATAGTTAAAGGATTCCGATTCCACTCTTGGACTCGCCCTTAGCCCTTCTTCTTTGGAACAGCGGTTCTAACCCTTGCCTTTGGACCCGGATGACAACCGTTCAGAACTTTCTCGGTGGGTTCCGCGTAGCCGACGAGAATTTGCTGGATTTGGTTCCTTAGCCATAACGAGCCAGCTTCGCGATCGGCTCGTGCTGACCAAACCATCGTCACCGGAGCAACCTGCATTTTCAGAGGCACTGGATTGACGGTGAGCCCGAAACCGGGAGCATATCGCTGAGCGATGAGCAGATTCAAATCCAACGAGCGCAGATTGACACGCATTGACGAAATACCCCTGCCTAACGTTGTCCCCTCCATGCTTTATCCGGATCTTGAGGCCGGCGCTTTGGAACGATGCGGGCGTTTTCTTACCGACGGCTCGTATGACCGTAACGCAGGTACCCTGACCGAAAGCATTCATACTTGGCTGGTCCGTTTCTCCAGCTACACCATCCTCGTCGATACAGGAGTCGGCAATGGTAAACCTTTACCGGCAACGCCCCAATTCAATCATCTGAATTTACCCTACTTTGGTCGGCTTCTTGCCGCCGGCGTCCGGGAAAATGTGGCGGCAGCGGTGGAGGCCTAACATTCGCGTTAGTTGCAGCGGTCTGCCGAAGTTGCGCGTCTCCCAGGTCAAGCTGACGATCTGTCGCCCCACTTGTTACGGAAACGCGTCGACGCTTCGCGGGCGATAGGCTTGCCATGGCCGAACCCGGCAGCGTCGAATGAAAGACCGGCAAGTTTGCGCTGGCTCGCACGACCTTCCTTCAAACTCTCGAAGCCGACGGGATCACCGAGGCCCATGACGTTCATGCCCACATCGCCTGCGAACAGCATGCGTCCCGGGCGCCACAGCAGCGCGACCTGTCCCGCGCAATGCCCAGGAGTATGAATAACTTCGATGCCGCCAGCCATGGGCAGTATTTCCCCAGCGGTCAAAGGCTGGTCTATGGCAACCGGCTCCAGTCGCTCGTCGGGATGGTAGAGCAGTTTGCACATCATTCGCCGCAACAGACCAGGTGCCGCCCGCAAAGGCCGAAAAGGACCTCCACTCTCGGCTATAGGGATATCGAGCGGGTGCATGTAGGTCCTCGCATCGGTTTCCCGCACGATGGCAGCGGCGCTGCCGATATGATCAGGGTGGCCGTGAGTGAAAATTAGGTGCTTGAGCAGACCTGGCGAACTGCCAATCCCTCGAATCGCCCCGAATACGGCTGCCTCCTTACCCGGGTAACCGGCGTCGATCAGCGTCAACCCGTCGTCGCCCTCGATCAGGAAGGCATTTGCCTTCCCCATCGGGACGACGTGCACGCCTTTGATCACGCGCTTCACAGCCATAGGAAGAACCCCTCGCAGTGTTTACACCGTTCACACATCCATCGCCGGGTCGCCACTAGTGCACTGTATCAGTCATATCGGAAGCGCGGCCGGAGGTCATTCTCGGCCGTACTGCAAATATCACGGAACTTAAAGGAGAAACCAGTCGCTATGAGACGCGATCTTCGGGAAAAAGTGGCTAAGAACCCAAAAATTGCACCATGCGAATTTACGTAAAAACAAACGCAACTCTTTGATATTGAAAAATGCACCGTGTAGGAATCGAACCTACAACCCAGTGATTAAGAGTCACTTGCTCTGCCAATTGAGCTAACGGTGCGAAAAACAGGGAGCTAAGCTACCGGGCAGGCAGCACGAAGCAAGCGAAAATCGCAGGCAGGGACTTCCAGAGGTTATTGGTTGTCAAGAATAGGGCTCATATACCTGATAGGGCGTAGGACTTAGGGATGGGGCGCGCTCGAGGGTTCCGCCTAAGCTTCGGTTCCGTCTCGATGTTGCCGCCGGGCGCGAGTCATACGTTCGCGGAGCCCGCCCGACTGGACAAAGTCGCGCTCCAGACGACGGATCTGCTGATCAAGAAGATAGTTCGTTTGGTGAATCAGACAGATAGCTATGTTCGCCACCACCTGAAGCGAGCGGGTCTCGCAAAATTCGCGATAAACCGCGTAAGTCACCTGAGGATCGCTTCCGAGGCGCCGGACAAATCGGGCCTCACGGCTCGGTAGTTGCCGTGCGGAGGAATGAATCCAGCATTGTCCTTCATCGGGACATCCGGAAGATAAGTCATAGGTGACTGATGGGTCGTATTCGAGGAATTTGCCCCATCAGCAGCAATGATACAACAATATTTTAATGAGTGGCAATATATACTGAAAAAGCCAGCCAATGGATATCGCAAATTGGCTTCACTCGCTTCTGGCTATTTTAGGTGGGCAGCAGTTCCGCTACCAAAGCTCGTTCCTCGGCTAACTCCCTGACGCTCGCATCGATCCTGGATCGGCTGAAGCTGTTCACCGGTACATTTTGTACGATGTCCCAGCGTGCGCCGTCACTCCGGATCGGGAACGAACTGATCAAGCCTTTCTCAACTCCATAGCTCCCATCCGAACAGACCGCTACGCTGGTCCAGTCTCCCAGCGTCGTCGATGTGGTGAGCGATCGCACCGAGTCAACCGCGGCGTTGGCGGCGGACGCCGCGGAGGAAGCTCCCCTTGCCTTGATGACCGCGGCACCGCGCTGCTGAATGGTCGAGATAAACGTCTCCTTTAACCAGCTCTCATCCTTGATTACGTCGACAGCGGGCCTGCCGCTGATTCTCGCGTTATAGAAGTCTGGGTACTGCGTGGCTGAGTGGTTCCCCCAGATAGCCAGATTGGAGATCTCGGTCACGTGTACTCCCGCCTTGGCCGCGAGCTGCGATTTAGCCCGATTTTCGTCGAGGCGCGTCATGCCGAACCATCGCTCACTCGGGATATCTTTCGCGTTGCTCATCGCAATCAGGCAGTTTGTGTTACACGGATTACCGACGACGAAGATCTTCACATCCGCCGCAGCGTTCCTTTGGATCGCCTGTCCTTGACCGACAAAAATCTTCCCGTTGATCCCAAGCAAATCTTTCCGCTCCATCCCTTGTTTGCGTGGCACGCTGCCGACCAGCAATGCCCAATTTACGCCGCGAAATCCCTCATTATGATCGGCAGTCGGCACAATTTTGCTGACCAATGGGAACGCACAGTCTTCGAGTTCCATAACCACTCCCTGCAATGCTCCGAGAGCTTGAGGGATCTCAATCAAGCGAAGTTCCACCGGCTGCTCAGGGCCAAGCATTGAGCCGGAAGCAATCCGGAAAAGCAAAGAGTAGCCAATCTGACCGGCTGCACCGGTCACGGCAACCTTAACGGGAGATTTCATACCGAAAGCATGAGATGCGAAACGGGATTGTCAAAGGGAACGCGCAGCGGGGATAAGGTTAGGTTTTGGGTTTCGAGTTTTGGGTTTCTCGTGTCTCGTTTCTCGTGTCTGGTTTTTCGGTTCTTGCGGTAGGGAACGTAAGGAGGCGGATTGAAGAAGCACCGATGCCGTGACGCAGCGAAGCATCCCGGTTTGTAGGGCGCGTGGCTCACGCGCCGGAACTGAGGGTCCTTTATTTATCGAGCAAGCTCTCCTGATCTGGGCACGGATGGCCCGGCGGCTGGCCCAGCCGCCCTACAAGCCTTGCCAACACCCGTGATTCTTTCCGGCTAGGCGGCTCACCTAAAGTTCGCCCTGGCAAGTCCTCCTATTTCGAGCGTCGCAACTGACGAGAACCGAGACACGAGAAACGGTCAACGATTCTTACACGAAGCGCCCCAGTACCGTAGAGTAAATGGCAATCTCGATCTTTCGGGGTTCCATCATGCTCTGGAGAGCTTCCTGATAAGTTTCCAGCTGTGGAAGATATTGGTTGCGGAGGTGCTGCGCTAGTTGCTCGGGAGATTCATTTGATGCCGCCTGGTTGGTCTTCCAATCGATCACGTAGACTGTTCCATCCGGAAACCCGATAAGCAGATCGATCACCCCTTCGTACCAATCCTCAGCCGCCTTCGGCCACGAGAACGGGAACTCGGACTGGAACCAGACGGCGTTCCGGCACAACTGCCGCAACTCGTCATTGGCCAGCAATACTGCGATCTCTCTTTCCGCGCGCTGGCGGTAGGAAATCGGCGGCGCCGCATTCTTGCCGTAACATTCCCATTCACCGGTAGGATCGCTCCAAGGGAACATTTCAATCCAGGAGTGCCACCATTTTCCGTAATCATATGATCCCGCTGCTTCCGCAAACTGGAGATGCAAAACTGGCGAGTCATCCGCGAGCTGGTGAGGCCGCACCAAACGAGGCGGCTGCGGTACGGACGAGACCGCTTCCGCAGCAGCGAACGGCGTCTCGGCGGCTGGGCCAGCCGCCCTACAACGTCTTGCGGCTGTTTTTGCATCTGCTCTTCCCGACTGGAAAACTTCATCGACGGAAGGCAACTCTGAGCAGTTGAGGGAAACAACTTCGCTGAAGGCAATTCCCTGCTTGCCCGGGTTGTAAGCCCCTGCGGGTGTCGGAAGGAATAAGCCGGTTTTTGCACGCGTCAGGGTAACGTACAGAAGTCGCTTGATATGGATCCTTCTCGCTTCTTCGTCACGTTGCGCACGCCGGCTAAGATTGGACCAGACAACGTGGCAATTCTCCTCGCTTTGAACCCGTGGATAGCGTTCGTTGCGATGGGAGAATTTCTTCCTGAACCCGATCGGGATCACCCATTCCCATTCCAGGCCTTTGGCCGAGTGGGTTGTGATTAACTCGACTCCCTGAGCTGGTGCTTTCGAGGGTTGAGCGGACTCTTGCAGCCAGGAGAGCAGCTCTGCCAGCCATTCTTCAAGGTCTAAGCCGCGTTCGTCCGCTCTGGCAGCCTCCCAACGGAGTTGATCGAGTCCGCCGAAGTCCTCGCCTACTGCGATCAGTCGCTCTCTCAACCGGAACCGCTCCAGCAATCGATCAAAGAGGAAGAGCAAAGATGGGCGTTTTCCTGAAACGCATTCTTGTCGGGCCGCATCCAACATTCCTTCAGACTCGCGAAAGAGCTTTCCTGGATTCCCTTTCTGAGCGAGGAACAGGTCAGTGTCGCTCACGCCAAAAAGCTCTCTGAGCACCCCCAATCGTTCGAATCTATCCCAGGGATTCAAGAGCGTGTAAATCAACGAGACAGGCCAAGCAAACGCGGCGATGCCAGCCCGCGAAATTTTGGGCCTGAAAAAGCTGAATGGCACAGCGAACTTTTTCAACGCATCACCGGCAATGATCAGCCATTCGTGACGCGGCGCGATGACGGCAACGTTATTCCAGGAAGGGCGATCGGAAGGCTGCACCTGGGAGAGCCATTTTGCGACTGCCTCACATTCGAGAACCAGCGGTTCTATTTCATCTTCGGCCTCTATATGTTCATCCAACGCAAACGACAGCTTGGCCACGAATCCTTCCTGCGCCTCCGCGCCTGCTGCCAAGTCGTCAAAAGGAATGCCTTCGACTGCTTGCCATCTGAAAAACTCGTTGATCCGCCGGACGATGTCTCCGGCGCAGCGATAGGTCACATTAAACCGAATCAATTCGTTTCCCGAATCGAAGTACTCACTCAGTTCAGCGAACCGTCCAGTTCTATTTCGTTCGTAGATTGTTTGCCGTGGATCACCCACCAGGCAAAAGCGCCCCGGAAGGGGTGGCTTTCCGGATCCAGGCCAATCGCCGAAGCGTTCGCCCGGCGGGCGGGTTAGTTCGATAAACACCTGGAACATCCTTGTGTCGGTGTCTTGAGCCTCATCGACAATTACGATGCACTCGCGACGCCTTACCTGGTCGAGCACATCCCGCTGCTTCAAGAGTTCAACGCATACATCAATTTGGTCGGCGTAAGAGAGAATCCCTTGCTGCGAACACCAGGTGCGGAAGCTTCTGGACAAACGGTCGGCAAACCATTCGGCCGCTTCTTCGAGCCAGGCAGCAACAGGAGCCATCTGGGCTTCGAATTCTGGTCTTAATTTTGATGTCTCCCATTTGGGCAGGGGGTTAAATCCGGAACCACTTGCCCACTTTTTCAGGAAAGCTTCCACGCCTTCGACCGTGCTCCGTTTCTTCTTCTCCGATTGTTTTGGGACTGCAATGGCGTCGATTTTCTTTAAATCGGGCAAAGGCATTCGCCCGGACGGCGGATCCAACGGCGCACTCGGCCGAAATCGTTTCGCGACATCCAGGAGATCTGACATTGTACAAACACGCAGAAGAGCGTGCGTCACGGGGTGCTCTGCGAGTTGATCAAGCTCCGGAGAATCCGCTGCAAACATCTCCCAAAGCAAGTCACGCTCTGCGTCAGCTGGCACCCGCAATTGTTCCGGGAGGCTGAGCCGGCCTTTGAATTCATGGATCAAGTTCAGGCAGAACCCGTGTATGGTCCCGAAGTAGGCTTGCTCCAGCGCCCGCAGGTAGATGAGTGCATCGGCTTCCGATACGGCGCCAAGAAGTCGCTGTCTTGAGCGCCTTTTAAATGCGAGCGCCGCACTGTTCGTATAGGTAACAACAACCAGCCGCCGCAAAGCACCAGGGTCCTGAATCGCCAGTTCGCAGATTCGCTCGACAATCGCCGCCGTTTTGCCGGATCCGGCGCCTGCAATCACGCAAAAATTCCGGTCTAAGGCGGTTCGAAAGAGTGTCCTGGCTGCTTCGTCCATCTTTAGGAGAAATTCCTAGCCACTCCACCTTGCCAGAGAGTTAACACTCGCTTTTTCCGAAGGATCCAGGCCGGAATCGCCAACGTTGCGATTGGCAGGGTCTCACGAATTCCGAATTCGCCACTCAGGAGCGGCGCATGTCCAAAACAGCTTTGTCTTTGCATCCATGCAAGTTCGGTCAGCTTCCTTTCAATCTCTTCCGGCTCCCTTATTCCCCTTAGATCCTTGGATCCGGTTGCGAACACGGCAATCTGATGACGGCAGTTCGCACCCAGTGCTTCCGTGAGGAGGCGATAGGCGACGAACTGAAATCCTTCGCCTGTATCGGCTTTGATCTGGCGTGGCGATCCGGCTGTCTTGAAATCAACAATCGCAATCTCGGCTCCAGCCAGGGCGTTGGCAGTTGCCAGCAGAAGATCGAACCTTCCCTTCAAAGCAAGCATCGAATCGCCTACGGTCCATTCTCCGGTGGAAAGCTCCGAAACTCCGTAAGGGAACTTTTCCAGCCAGGGACCGATGTCGGCTAACATTCTTTCGACAAAGAAAATGGATTTATCGACAATCGAGCTCCACCAAGGGTCGTCTCTCGGCAGATCGAGTTCCCGAACAAGTTTCTTCATGTACCGATGCGAATCCGGACCACGACCCTCTTTCAAAAGCCAGCTCTCCCGTAGATCGCTCAACCCGTTCTCGAACAGATCTCCAAACGGGTTTCTTAGGATGTGGGCCAGCAACCTGTGAACTACGATCCCAAGAGTCTTACGCGCATCGCGCTCAAATCCGAGATCCCAACTCCTGTCGAGCCCAAACACAACCTGAAAGGCAAAGCTGCCCGGAGCGGCGATTGCTGTCTGAAGCCTGGAAGCAGACCAAGCCGTTGCATTGAGTTCGAGGGAGCTGAAATTCAGTAGATATTCATCGAAGGCGCGTTCCGGATTGCACCGGAATTTCCGAATCTCCTTTAGATGACCAAAGTCATTCGTGGGCACGATCGGAGCCGGGGCAAATGATGTTGCCTCCGCGTGAAGTATTCGTTCTAGAAACGTAACAAACCGATTCGCATCAACCTCTTCGCCATTTTCCTCTCTACCGTAAAAACAAACAGTCGCAGATCGGCGGGCGTGCAGCAACAGTTGGAGAATTGAGTCCTCGCGCAGCAGAGATTCCTCTTGCGGGCTCACCAGAACGAAACCTTGCCGTCGAGCGGAGCTTCGGAATTCTTGGCCAAGGAGAGAATCCCGGCTCGCCAAATTAGTCCAAAGATCACTCACGCCATCGGTCAGGATCATCGAATCCCAGCTTGTGGCATGCAATTGCTCCGGGGTGCTGACGACGACCGGTGCGTAACGATGCGAAGCTTCCGGATGGCTGGCTCGGCTTGAGTTTGAAAGGGAGTCGGCGATGAACCTGAGAAACATATTGGACGAGAGTGTCAGATCTCCCAAAGCGTCCTGAATCTCAGCCCAATTCGCCTGCAACGGTTCGAGCGTAATCGTTACCGATCGGAAGACATTTTGATTGCGGAGCAGAAACTCTTCGAACGCCGAAAGGGTGTTTTGCCAGTTGGTTTCCAGATGTTTCCAAGTACCAGCAACGGGCCAATCTGAGCCGATTGAAAGCAGGTCCCGGGCCCAGGGATAGGAAGAATCGGATGGCAGAAGTTGAGCAACTAAGCGGGTTTGGCGACGATCGAACCGACGAAATAGATACTCCCGGAACCTGGCAAAGGTTTCCGGAGCCCGACTGAGAAGGCTAAAGAACTCCAATAGCTTCTCAGGTGTCTGTGGCTCTCCGATCCACTCGGCCAACCAACGAAGGACTCTCTCGGAACGGCCAAGCGTCGTCTTGGATCGAAACTCATCTGCCACTGCGATTCCTGCCGAAGTTAGCGCTTCGACCACAGCCGGCCCGGTTGGTGACCCCTCGGGAACTATCACCGCGACATTCCTGCTTCCACTGTGGAACTCACTTTGCACGATCGCCAACACTGCGCGCGTTTGATCAGACCATCGTTCCGCTCGGACCAGTCGCGGCAGATTCGCTAGCGGCCCGGAAGAATAAAGAAACCTGCTGACGAAATCTTCATACAGCCTGGGTTTCCCTTCGCTTGGAGTTACAGTTACCACCCCACCTAGGCGGGATTCCAACCCCCCAATCCAATGCATGAAGATGTCCTCGCTTACAAACGGTTGGGCTAACCAAAGACTCGCATCCCCGGAAGCATTGACCGCTGCGGTAAGCAATTCTTGTTGATTCAAGGCCCGGGCATCCAGGCCGAAAAAGCCGATGCGAAGGCCGGGTATTTTGACACCCTTTTCAACAAGGGCCCGATCCACTCTTGGCCGCCAGAGCAACGAACTGACGATTTGCTCTACGGAATCGCGAAACTCCTCCGGGATATCGAGGAGATCGAGGACGGCGCGGGATCCGAAGCGGTCTAACCATCCGCAGGCAGCCAGATCGTCCAATGCATCCAAAACTTGCCCAGGGAATGCAGAAGAGGCTTGTGACTGCCCCATCCTGGCTCGCAACAAGAGGCTCAGAGTCTCACGCCCGAATGAAGGGGTTGGCAATCCGGCGCGAAGACAAAGTTCACGCCGAAGTCTTCGCAAGTCTAAAAAGCGAATACCCATGATGGGCTTTCGCTCTTCCATCGAACGCCGACGCAGCCAATTCGCTTGCAAGAAGGATCGGCAAACCAACCAAACCTTCTGACCAGAGAGCGCGGCTCTTGTCCCGATTTCAAGCCAGGAGCATACGTTGTCTTCCCAAGCATCATCGACGTGACTAAACAACTGGAGCGATACCTTCACGGCGTGATCCGCATTTCGTCCTCGTCGTCCCCAGACAACTGGTCTTCCCGCACCCGATCTTGTCTGGGTTCGAATCGCTCGCGTTTCTTGTGGTCGAAGGCTGTGCCTGAACACATGAGCGAATTTAACAACCTATAGAAGAGCTTTCGAGAGTTCTCTTTCAAACTCCGAAGCGAGCTCCGCTTTGGGTCTTATTATCCCAAAATTCCGAAATTGCCTTGGAGGGAGACGCTCCGCCGTCGCCGGCGACGACGATGGAGCGTCGCCCTCCAAAGGCAAATCTCGCCCCTTTGCCTACCCCAGGTACTGATCGATCAACGTCGTCACGCTCTCTCGATGGGCTCGATACTCGTCAAGGAAATCTTTGCTGGACTCGAATCCCATCCATCTCGCGAGTTTCCGTTGATCGTCCTCGTGCGCTGGAAGGGTCGAAATCGATACATTGTCGACTCGCCGTAAGATCGACTCCACCCTTCGCAGGAAGCGATAAGCGTTACCAAGAGTCTCTTTTTCTGCATTGGTCAGTTGGAACGTCAATGTTCCGAGAGCTGCAAGGGTGCTGGTTTCTCGGATGCCGTCACGCATCTGGAAGAACTGGATCAGAAACTCAACGGCAATCAGGCCGCCACGGCCTGTTTTGAAGCAGAGATAGTCGGGCTCCTTGCTGCGCTCGCGGACAATACGCTGGTACATCGAGTAGATTCCGGACCGCAACTGCCGGCTACCGATGCGGCTGGACCAGATTTGGCCGACAGTTCGTGCCAGGTCATCCGCTTCCGGTCCGGTGAGCACTCGCGATTTGGTCAGGGACTGGACCTCCCAGAGCTGAGCCCGTTTCGCGAAATAGGCTTCGTACGCAGAGCGCGACACCACCAGCGGTGCCGACTCGCCCTCAGGGCGCAAACGACAATCAATCGAAAAGACTCTTCCCTCCGATGTCTTGGCGCTCATGATGGAAATTAGTTTTTCCGCCGGCGCACTCTCCTGCCCGATGAACACAAGGTCCAAGTCTGCGCCGTAGAGCAGCTCACGCCCGCCGATTTTGCCAAGCGCGAGTACTGTGAGTTCGTTTGGAAGCTCCAGCGCCTCCATTCCGAAGCGAAGGCAAGCCTCGGCGAGATCGGTCATCTCATTCTGTAGTTCTTCTGGCGAAGCGAACCCCAGGATGTCCCGGAGTAGAATTCTGAGCACTTCAGCACGCCGGTAGGCGCGCATCCAATCGGCGACGGACAAGTTTTCGGCGTTTTTGTTGAGGCCATCCAGGAACTCGGGGGTGGTCAATCGCCGCCCGAGCGTCCTGCCTCGAGCGATTTCTTCTACCAATTGAGGGCGGCGAATCACTATCTCGCTAAAAACCGAACTGGTGTCGAAGAGCCGGAGCAACAATTTGAATAGTCGTGGATTTGCGAGCAGAGTCTCGAATAGAAGCCCGCGTATTCCGTAACCGTCTACAAATCGAGTGAATCGGTTTAATGCTGCATCCGGATCCGCCAGGTGGCGAAGGCGCTGAAGCAGTTCTGGTTCAAGTTTGCCGTAGAGCCGGCGGGTGCGAGGCGCGACGTGAACGTTTGAAGGACCATCGCGGAGGTGCGTGAGGCCCTTCTCGGCATGCTCCGGCTCTCGAAAGAAATCGAGCCCCTGCTTTTGTCTGGGCGACTCGCGCTCTGTTCTTAAGAGCCGCTCGAAAATCCAACGCACCGCATGGGTATGACTCGAGAGGGCCCGATCAAACGCTGGTACCGATTCAAATCCTAAGCTTCGAGCAAGTAGGAACCTTGCTGCCGGTTTCGCCGGGAGGGTATGCGTTTGCTGTTCGTTGACAATTTGAAGACGGTGCTCTACGGCCCGCAGAAAGACGTATGCCTGGCGGAGCGTGGCGACCTCCTCAGGCGGAAGAATCTGCAGTTGCTCGAGAGCCGTCAGCGTCTTCATCATGTTGCGCTCCTGCAAAAATGCATTCCTGGCCCCGTGCAGGAGTTGCAAGGTTTGCACAATAAATTCGATCTCCCGGATACCACCAAAACCAAGCTTAACATTACGATACAACTCTTCGGTACCGACCAGCTCCCGCTCAATCCGCGCTTTCAAGTCGCCGATCTCTTCCAAAAGATCCGCGGACACAGCTCGTGGAAAAATGAAGGGTTGGAGCCGGTGTTCGAACTCGTAAAGCAGCTCCTCATTGCCACAGATCCCGCGCGCTTTGATCAGCGCCATGCGTTCCCATGTTTCGCCGTACCCGGCGTAGTAATTTTCGAGGCTGGCGAACGAGCGAACGAGCGGCCCGGAACCGCCTTCGGGGCGAAGTCGCAGATCGATACGGAAGAGCGAAAGCCCCTTCGCCAAAAATACTTCAATAATTTTTTCTGCTAATCGTGTAAAAAATTCGTGGTAAGTGAACCGAGGATTTAAATAGCCGTCTTGGTCGTAGAAGAAGATGATGTCGATATCAGAGCTGTAATTGAGCTCACAACCGCCAAACTTCCCCATCGCCAACACACCAAATCCGGTATCCGGCTTGCCCCAACGCTTGCTGAGCGAATGAAGAATTGTTTCGTAAACCCGGCTAACGCAGCGTTCGGCTACTTCGGTAATGTCTCGAGTCGTTTCAGAAAAATCCGCCAGTCCGGCGAGTTCGCGAAACGCAACCCGGAGCATCTCTTGTGATTTCCAATCACGAAGCGATTCGTAACCCGAATCGTTAGTCCCCGCCTCGAACTGGCGATCACTGTGGCCGCCGTGTCTCGGGTTCAGCACATCGGGGCTTGTCAACCATTCCAGCAGCTCAGGCCGTCTGGTTATCTTCTCAAACGAGACCTGGGAAAAACTCAGAAAGTTGACTAGCGCGGCTCCGCTGCCTGGCGATCGCTCGAAGATTTCGCGCAGCGACGCGTAACGCGCTTTGAGCGAATCAATAATCTTCCGGCTTGCCTCCGGGCTCCACGCTGCTTCAATGAGTCGTTCCGCCCACTCCTCGCGATGGTCGCGTTGGCTCATCAAGTCTCAGAATACCCCAAGATCCGATAGGGCCAAGTTCCACCTTGGCCTGAATCGAAGGGGTGCCAGCGTCGGGAGCCAGGACGTGCGGAAGCACGTCCCTCGGTCGTTTCGGAGAAACAACCCTGCCAATACGAAAGCCACAAGGTGGAATAGGGGTAGGGACGACCGGTGAGTCGCCCCTCCCTCCGAACCGGACAGGCGGCTCTCCCGCATCCGGCTCTCCAGTTGGTGGTTAACTTTCAAGAAGATCGGCAGGCCACAAGGTGTGCTTGCTTT
>JBAUZZ010000449.1:0-5803 GCA_049585495.1 Chthoniobacterales bacterium
GGCCTAAGCACAGGTGGGCGAGGGGAGGGTGGAGGAGGGGAGTTGATAGGCTGCAGCTTAGTTCCAAGTCTGGACGCATGGTCTTAACCGCAAGCAGCGATAAGCCGGCCTCCGTTTTCCAGGGAAACCGCCACACCGGTCGCGCGCCAGGTGTGGCGCCCGACCGGCGTCAGAATGGCCAATGAGTTTTCGAAGCGCGGTCGGCCCGTTTTCGGAATTGAGAGAGTTCCGTTTTGAGCGAGTACTCGGGTGACCCTCGAGCCGGGAGCCGATGATGTTTCCTGCGATCGCGCCAAGCATGCTCGATCCTCGCCTCAAGAAGTGATCCATGTTTTTGACTTGAATCTCGTTCTCACAATGTGTTCCCATGAACACATAAATGTTAGGGATCAACCATCATCTGGGGAAGTTGGACGCCAGCAGGGAACAAACCCGCGAAAGCCTTCCAGATCAATCGCCGACTGTATCTCCAAACGGAGGGCGTGTGCCGGCTGCGGCGACGCACGACTCATGGGCCGCCATTTCTACACGCGGCTGGAGAGCGTCATCATCCTATGGACCTGAATGAAAGCCAGAGGACAGCGGCCGAGTACGGCATTGGCGATAGCCGACCACACGCTCCGCTGCTGATCATCGCGGGCGCGGGCACGGGCAAGACGAAGACACTTGCCTGTCGGGTCGCGTACCTGGTTTTAAACGGTGTGGATCCCCAGCGCATCCTGCTACTGACTTTCACCCGGCGCGCAGCGGCAGAGATGACACGACGCGCGGCGAGGATTCTCGGCGAAGCGTGCAGGGCACCTCAAAAAATTGGTGCAGCCGTTGCTGTTGATAACATTATTTGGTCTGGGACCTTTCACGCCATTGCGAACAGGTTGCTCCGGCTCCACGCGCATCCGATCGGCCTAGATCCTTCCTTTACCGTTCTTGACCGGTCCGACGCGGCCGACCTCATGAATTTGGTGCGGAACGACCTGGGTCTATCAAAGAAGGCGACGCGCTTCCCGAAGAAGGACACGTGCTTGGCGATCTATTCCAACACGGTCAATACCTGCTGCGAACTAGCGGTAACGCTGCGCGCCGCATTTCCCTGGTGCGCCGATTGGCCCGAGGAACTCAAAGAGTTGTTCCGCGCCTACGTCATTGTGAAGCAACGCAATAATGTCCTCGACTACGACGATCTGCTGCTCTACTGGCACCACATGATGGAGGAGCCCGCTCTGGCAGCACAAGTCGCGGCGAGATTCGATCACGTCCTCGTCGACGAATACCAGGACACGAACGCGCTGCAAGCAGCGATTCTCCTGCGTATGAAACCGGACGGTCACGGTCTGGCCGTCGTCGGAGATGACGCCCAATCGATCTATTCATTTCGCGCCGCGACGGTGCGCAACATCCTGGACTTTCCCAAACACTTTTCGCCGCCGGCGAGGATCGTGACATTGGAGCAAAACTACCGCTCCACGCAACCGATACTCGATGCGAGTAATGCAGTGATCGGTCTGGCAGCGGAAGGCCATCCAAAGCGCCTATTCTCGACGAAGCTCTCGGGGGAGAAGCCACAATTGATCAGCGCTTCCGACGAGTCGGCACAGGTCGAGTACGTGGTAGAGCGTGTCCTGGAGCACCGTGAAGCCGGCATCGATCTCAAGCGCCAGGCAGTCCTGTTCCGTGCCACCCACCATAGCGCCGAGCTCGAGGTTGAGCTCGCACGAAGAAATATCCCGTTCGTCAAATACGGCGGTCTGAAGTTTCTCGAAGCCGCACATGTAAAAGACATCCTGTGCGCGCTTCGTTGGGCAGAGAACTCAAGAGATGCTGTGGCTGGGTTTCGCGTGCTGCAACTTCTGCCGGGGATCGGACCAAGCGCGGCTCGGAACGTGATCAGAAGGCTATCCGAAAGCAACTTGAGATTCAAAGCACTCAAAGGCCTCAGCATCCCGTCTGCAGCGGCGCCCCATTGGAGTGAATTCTGCGACCGCATGATTGAGCTTGGGGACCCGACGACTCCTTGGATCGGCCAGGTAGGTCTTCTTCGTCGGTGGTACCAACCGTATCTCGAGAGGCTGTACGACCACTCGGTAGCCCGAATCGGCGATCTGGAAAAGCTGGAGCAGATCGCCGCTGGTTATGCAACGCGGGAGCGTTTTCTCACAGAGCTGACGCTCGACCCGCCGGAGGGCACCGGCTCCGAAGCCGGGGCACCGCTGCTCGACGAAGACTACCTCATTCTGTCGACCATCCATTCCGCCAAGGGACAGGAATGGGACGCGGTCTTCATCCTAAATGTCACAGACGGTTGCATACCGTCGGACATGGCAACGGGCAGCCCCGAACAGATCGAAGAAGAACGCCGCATTCTCGGCGTCGCCATGACACGGGCCAAGCTTCACCTTCATTTGATCCAGCCTCTTCGCTTTTTTCGAAGCCAACAGCATCGCTACGGCGACTCTTACGTCTTCGCGCCGCGCAGCCGATTCATCCCGGACACCATTCTCGATCTTTTCGAATGCCGGACCTGGCCCCAAGTCCCCGTAGACAACCAGAAGGGAGTCGGATCCTCCGTCCGTGCCGATGTTGCTGCGCGAATGCGTGAGATGTGGCGTTGAGAGTACGAAGATGGCGTCTTCTTGAGCTTGTGCGGGAGCCTATTAGCCTTTGCAGAAAAAGCGTTTGCAGCTTTGCCTCCTGGGAGGAGGGAAAATGTATTCCAAGCCCAACCGCCGGAGTCACAGGCTAGACTAGTTAGAAGGCTGGGCGGCGAGGAAACCTCCAAAACGCTTTCTAATCAGGCCGGAACAGGATTGCATTTTTCCCGAAAGAAAAGCACAGGAAGTGTATTTCCGAAGTATGGGCTGCTCATATTTCGGCGGTGGAATCAGGCCTTCGAGGAATTCGCGCTTTTCTTCAGAACAGGGCAGGGAGGGTAACTATTCGCAAGCGATCCTAAATCTCAACGAGGCACTTAGAGATCGCGTCCTTAATGAGAGTGAAGTCAATCTCTTGGAAGCCCGCACAACGCTTAAGGCCGCCAATCGCATAAGCTGACGGCAGCAAGCTACAGGATTCATGCTCGTTTCTTTCGGCGTCGGGATGGCACCTCGAGCCCCGGCTCAGAAGGCAAGGCGAACTAAGAACCACATTGCGGATATAAAGCCGGCGAGCAACGCGATATCGAGCATCGCCTCGATCACGCCGGTAGTCGGATCAGTTTTCTTCCCGTGTTTCATCCTGGTTCGTTGCGTGCCCCCGGGTTCGACCAAAAGGCATTGCTGTTCACACCTGAGTCGAAGAGGTGCGTCTCCGCCCCCTGGAGTTTAGTATATTGGATTCGCCCCAGTCGGCGATTGCCCCAACTACGGAAGCGAGTGTTTTGCCCTTGTCGGTCAACGTGTACGCGAAGCGCGGAGGGTGGCGTTGGTAAAGAGTCGCCTTAATCAGGCCGCTACTCTCCAGCAATTTAAGTCGGCTCGAGAGGATGTTGGTCGGGATCTTCTCTGGGGACGCAAGAAACTGCCGAAATTTGGAGCTGCCTAACAGCATATCTCGCAAAACCAAGAGGCTCCAACGATCACCAAGCAGATCCAAGGTACGAGCGACCGGGCACTGCGATCGCCATTGTTCGACCGGTTTTTCCTCATTCATCGTCCGCATAAGATATCAATAAACAATTCACTTGCAAACGCGAAGTCAGTCGCGTATCACTTGCATAATGATAGTAACTTGTATAGTGCAACAATCAAATGTAGCGGCCAGACCAATCTATGAACTCCTTTGTTTTTTTGCAATTTGAGCTCGGACGTGCCCAAGCACAGCTCGCGGAATCTTTGGCGAATCTGCCTGCTTCATCTCCCATAGGTGCGAAGACAGAGAGTTGCAATGGTATTGCTCCACAACTCCGAAGGCATCTCACGGAACGCTGTTTCGGTCACGCCGCCAACCGACATAGCTTTGACCGCGCTCGTTGGCAGGGCTGTTTCCGCCTGTTTTGGAGAGCGTCATGATAGCGGGCACCCTCGTCAAACGCGCCTATAAACGATTTTAGAGCGTCGAATTGCGCACCCTGCGGTCCGAGCAATAGCTCCATGCTCAAAGTTGGATCCGCTCAACCTCGCGGATTGTGATCTCATCCTTGGTCCGGTCGTAGAGCTTCGTGGTCCTGGGCGACTCATGCGCAGCCATCTGCTGGGCATGCTCGAGCCGGCCACCGTTCTCCAGGTAAACCGTCACACCGGTCGCGCGCCATCCCTGACGACCGTCGACTATCGTGCCAAAGAAGTCGGACAATGTCTCGCGCCCGAATTGCTCGCCTTGATAGGGGGTAAGGTGAAGTCGGTGAAGAAATCCATTCGCCCCTTCTTAGTGAAGCGAGAATCGCACTAACAAAGACATTTGGAATCAAGGTGGTCCAGTTAGTGTGGGGAGGAGTTACAAAAAACCGGCAAGGAGACAGCAGAGCGCCGGCAAGTCGAGGATGCGATTAATTCCGTGAGAGCGAAGTTGCCCGAGCCAATCCTCGGCCATTTTGATCGGCAGAAAATCAGAGGTAAGCTGGGGATTACTCCAGTGCGTGGAGGTGTCTGTGGAGCGTGCCATCTAAAGATGCCACTTGGGCATGTCGCAGAACTGCGTCACAAGCAGGATGATCTGGCCCTGTGTGATAACTGCGGCACATATATCTATTTGCCTGCGGATGAAATGGTTGTGCCACCAATGCCGCAAGCCCGCGCAGGGGCAGGGGTCGGGCAAGAAACGCCGCTAAGGCACGTTTAGGTACTTCAGCTAGGGTGCCCACCTTGAGGGTTGAGCTTTTTCAACGCAATTTGGCGACTGAGAAAGCTGACGCTCTATTCGAATTCCGCTATTTTGCCGTGAATGCTTGGACGTAAGGTATGTCATTCTTGGCAAAGGCAATCCAAACCGTGTGCGTTTGAGGATCGACGGCAATGCTGTGTGCACCAAGGGAACTGGTCAGCGGAGCCAACGTCGTCAGTCTTTTGTGATCGAGGCCCACAACGGAGATGGTGCCCAATCCACTTGCACAGTAAACGCGCTGCAACGTCGGGTCGTATGCGATCTCATCGACTTTGGGCGAGACGTCGGCAGTTCCCACGATCTGGCCCGTGCTGAGATTGAAGAGTCCCAGTTTACCCGTTCCGCCCACGATTAGCACGTGATCTGTTCCCGGAACCATCGCCATACCATGAGGCTTGTCGGCGGGAGAGGTCGACCATTTGGCAACAATCCTTTCTGTCTTCAAATCCAACTTGGCGAGCTCGCTAGAGTCTTTTAGGCATTGAAACAGGAATGCGTCTTGAGAATCGAAGCCAAGATCTTCCATGCCTCCCCCTGGAAAGTTGATAGTCGATACAATCTTTTTCTCTATTGGATCGATGACCCACATTTCGGGCTTATCATCGTTGCAAACAAACACGCGATTCGTTTCGGGATGATAGGCGACCAAGTCCGCTGGGCCAGGAAGGTCCACTTCGCCGATGACGTCGAGCTTAGTTGAATCGACTATGACCATTTTCCGCGGTTTGCTCACACTGACAAAATAGCGGTTATTCTCGGAATCGATGGCGACACCTTGAGCATTCCCGGTAGGGATGCTCTTGATCAATTTAGGTGTTATAACGTCGATCAGATCCAGCGAGCCGTTTCCCGTGTGGCAGGCCAGGAGGCGATTGTTCACGGAATCGATTTTGATAAAATC
The DNA here is from genome assembly GCA_049585495.1 of Chthoniobacterales bacterium. Classification (GTDB taxonomy): domain Bacteria; phylum Verrucomicrobiota; class Verrucomicrobiia; order Chthoniobacterales; family JAFAMB01; genus JBAUZZ01. The sequence continues at coordinate 5,717 of JBAUZZ010000449.1, forward strand.
GAACTTCCCTCGAGTGCCAGTTAGTTCCACTGGGTCTTCTGGAGTCAGGGAATCTCCAGCCCAAGTGAGGCGCGGTATGATAAGGAG
>JBAUZZ010000450.1:0-48798 GCA_049585495.1 Chthoniobacterales bacterium
TAATTTTGGAATTCGCTCTGGCTGGCTCAAAGAGAACCCGATTCAACGAATAGAATTTACCAAAATCGTTCGTGACGAGGTAGAAGTGATCTCGCCCGATATAGTGGAGAAACTCTTTCTCGATGCCATGGCCAATGACCTTGAATTAATCCCCTTCCTTGCATGTGCTTTTTACGCAGGGATCCGTCCGGAAGGCGAACTCATGAAAATTCAATGGAGCGACATCGATTTGAGCGCGACTGAACATCACATTACGATCCGGTCGACTGTGGCCAAAAAACGGCGAAAACGGTGGATTGACCTTTCGCCTAATGCGTTGGCCTGGCTGGAGAAATATCGCGAACGAGGGGGCAAACTGGAAGGCAAGGTCGTGCCTTTCAGCGCCTCGACGCTACGACGGAAACGGCGTCGGAACGCTCTGGCTGCGGGGTTGGCGGCTTGGCCGCAGCAAGGTGCACGACATACCTATTGTTCCTGCTGGTTACGTCAACATGGTGACATTAACAAATTAGTGCTTCAGGCCGGGCATGAATCAGCAACAGTGTTATGGAATCACTATTATCAAGCGGTGAGTCCGGAGGCTGCGGCTGCATTCTGGGCGATCTATCCACCCGAAAGAGAAGGACGTAGAATTGTTGCGTTCCCAACATAGAAGATTTGCTGTTAGGAACACTGCCCAATACTGCCCTTAAAAAGCTGATATTGGTTGTTTTGGTTGCTTCTATTGCGTCTATATCCCTAGGGGAGAGACGCTTCCCTCGGGGCACTCAGCTGATTTGTAATCAGCAGGTCGTCGGTTCGAATCCGTCTGCCGGCTTACTTGAATATCAATGACTTACGTAGCTGTGTCACCTGTCATCAAACAAGTAGCTTGGACACTTCTTGGACACTTTCTGGATTTCGCTCCTATTGCACGATTGCTTTTAAGCTTGGCCAGCGCGACAGACGCATCGCGGAACAACGTGACTCTTAATCACTGGGTTGTAGGTTCGATTCCTACACGGTGCAAACCAAGTACTGGAGCTGGTTGGCGAGCGACTAATGTACTGCATAAATCACCAGGAAAATGTCTCGTATTGCCACTTTTGGTATTCAGGTGAGTACGGATTTTGGCGCACATCCGGTTGACCCTGTTGCCCAGGGGGGCTAGTCTTTCACTGACAAGGCGATGCCAACCACCGAGCCTGATTTGGAACTAGCCGGAGCGATCACCGGACATCGCGATCGCTTGAGGCTCTGCCGTGGTCTTCGACCACTTTAGCTAATGCGGTGCCCGACCTGGGTCACAGCTTCAGAAATTGACGATTGGGCAGGGACGACACCCGCCAGGGCTCTTCTGCCGGAACTAATCTGTCGTTTGGTGTATGCCACGGTGGACCGTACGAATCTCCGGGTTATCAACTTTCCGGCGCATGAAGAGGCGCAGCGGCCTGGTTACGACGGGACGACTTTGACCGACATAGAAAGAACTCATGTTCCCAAGGGGCTATGCTATTGGGAGCTGAGCTGCGAAGCGGATCCGGCGAGGAAGGCGCAAAGGGACTATGAAACTCGGGTGCAGGCAGCGAAGGAAGAAGATCTCAGTCAAGTCGCCTATTTCGCGGTGACTGCACGAGATTGGAACGGAGCAGCCCAGTGGGCCCAAGCCAGGACCGCTGAAGCCAAATTCAAAGATGTTAGGGCATATGACTCCAGCAATCTCGCGCAGTGGTTGCTTGACGCCCCAGCCGTTGGTCTCTGGTTGGCCGAGCAAATCGGGAAGCGCATCCAAGGAGTCACGGACGTTGCAGCCTACTGGAGAAATATGCAGGGCACGCTCAGGAAAGAGTTACCCCCCGAGATTCTGCTAACAAATCGGCAAGGAACGGCGAAAAGGCTGGCTGAGTGGGCGTCGGGTAACCCTGGGCCACTAGCCGTTCGGGCCACCTCTCCAAGGGAAGTCGTCGACGTGTTTGCCGCATGGGTTCACACGCTGCCAACTGCGGAGGCCGACGCTGTCGCCAGCCGCGCCATCATCGTAGAAGACCCGGAAGCGTGGAAAGCTTTGGCGACGTCAAAAGAGAGCCTCATTCTAGTTGCAGGTCCTCGTCTGGAGACTACACCTGAGCTGCTAGCAGAGGCAAAACGCCACGGCCACCATCTGCTCCGGTTCGCAGCGTTCGCTGAGCCGAGAGATCCGAGCATAGTTGAGATGGAACGAATGCGCCTTCACGATCTAAAGGAAGCGCTGCAGAAGACCGGCATTGAAGAACGTGAGGCAGCTCAATTGGCCGAAGGCGCCGGTGGTAATTTCACCGTGCTTCGACGCCTCTTTGCTGGTGACCTCGCTTTTGCGCGTCCCCCATGGGCCGAGGGGGTTGAAGCACAGCATCTAGGCACTCTGTCGTTCAAAACACGAGAAATTTAGGTTATGAGCTGGAGGTATAGAAGAACTACAACCGAAATTTGGCACGCGTGGCCCCGAACGCCCGTTGGGTGAGTCAGCTGCGATGAGCACCCGGTTGCACAACTACGCCGAGGTCCGGGCTTACCTGGAAAAGGAGCACCCGGATTGGCTTCGAGCGCTGCCGATCCAGAGGCTGGATTTTAGCGTCACCGGCGAACAGGACGCTGTTTTGGTAACGACATACACGCCGGAGGCGGCGATCAGCGCTGTCTATTACAAAAGTGTGCCTGTTATTCCAGGCGCGACTATTTAGTTGAAACTTCTCAGCCGCAAATCCTTTCTATTTGGGTGAAGGCCAGTCTTGCTGGCCGAAAGAGGGGATATATGGCCACTGAGTTCAAACTCGTAGCGAGCGATACCTATCAATTCGGCAGGGCAGTTGCGCTAAGTGGGGACTACGCCATCGTCGGGGCGCGCGAAAAGAGCGGATTTCCCGGATCGGCTTACGTATTTGTCAAAGACCGAACGGGTTGGGCTGAGCAGGCCAAGCTGAGCGGGAGCATCAAACAGGAGACCGATGACTTTGGTTTTGCCGTGGCGATCGAAGGCGACTACGCGATTGTCGGAGCACGGTATACCGTCGGCCCTCCCTACGGCCGAGCCTATGTTTTCAATCGGAATGGGTCAAACTGGGCGGAGCAGAGCGTACTTGTTCCCAGTGATCCTATGGCCCCTTGGAATTACCTTCGCTCAATAGCTCTCAGTGGACATTGGGCCCTACTGGGGACGGACGCCGCTTTGCATTTTTTTCAGCGAACCGGATCGACGTGGACCGAACAACCGAGGCTCACCGGGTATTTCTACCCGGTATCTCTGAGCGGAAACTATTTGGTCAATCTGAACAGTCGCGCCTACGTCTTTCAACGTAATGGAACAACTTGGCAGCAGCAGGCGGTCCTCACCGCGAAGGACGACTTTTATGCTGGGTCCGTCTCCATCAGTGGAGACTACATCATCGTCGGGGTGCCCAACGCCGACCCCGTTACCCAGCGGGGCTCGGCCTACGTCTTCGCGCGTAGTGGGCCAACCTGGATCCAACAAGCCAAGCTCAAAGGCGACGCTGGCTTTCCGCTAAGCGAATTTGGGTCGTCGGTAGCTATCAGCGGCGACTACGCCGTGGTGGGCGCTCCGGTGGGCGGTGGATTTCCGGTTGCCGGCGCCGCAGCATACATTTTCCACCGCACGGGCGCGGCTTGGCTGTTGGTTGAAAAGTTCTTCGCCAAAACTCCAGTGGAGGACGACAATTTCGGCGATCCGGTCGCGATCGACGGCTCAGTCGTTGGCGGTCAGGCCATCGTGGGAGCGCCCCTCAGGGCAAATAGCAAGGGCGAGGCTTATATCCTCTGCGCGATCTTCGACCCGGATCCCTGTCAAGCGTTCAGAGACGCCGTCGCGGAGCTAGAAGTGGAAATTGACACATGCGCCAGCGACCCCGGGTGTCCGAAAAGCGCTCTTGTTCTGCTCGTTAAAAAGTTAAGGTTGGCATTGGCCGCGCTTCAAGCATGCGAGCGACAGCACTGAGGGATACGTCAGCGGGTGGCAATTGGCTTAAGGGAGCGGATTGTACGCGCCGCCTGGCCTAGTTTCACAGTCCGTCATGCGACCGCATCCCACCGTGTTTGAACCCGGTTATTTCTCCGGCTTCAACCGCGACCTTGAATGCCTCAAGAGCATCGCGGATTTCCTGGACCTCGCGACGGACTAAGTCGCTATCTCTTGGCGTTAGACTCGGAGCATTCAGCATTACACTCGTCGGCAGGCATTATCGATCCATGTCAGCGGCTCAAAAAGGGCTGAACCAGCGACGACCAACTTCGTCAACCCGTCTTTCTGGGGCTGCGAACTGACAAGCCAGGCTAAGGACGTCGTTCGTGAATAAACATGTTAAGAACGTTCACCGCGATGCTTCAAGTCCAACTGCGCCAATCCCAGATCACTCGTCCCAGCCAGGTTGGAGGTCGATGAGATCTTCTCTGTCTGTTCGCAAAGCCTCCACGGCAGCCTACGGCGTGGGCGTCACGGCCTGTTCGCGTCTTTTTCGTGCGATTCACTCGTTGTGGTGTGGCGAGATCTGAGGAGCATGTTCGTCCCCAATTTCTGCCCCGGTTTTGAGTCTGGAAAAGAAATCCGGCGCAGTGCGGAAAATCATCGTCCGGCCGCGCATTGTTTTTACGAGGAGGCCCGGAGGGCATATGAGGAAGCGCTAAGGATACGCCATAATCTGGTGCAGAAAAACCCAGAGACCAATCTCCCTCACCTAGCGATGACGCTCAACGGCTTGGGCAATCTGGATCGCGCCTAAAACCGGCGTTGTTCCTTCGCAAATGTCTGAAATGCCTCTCTAAACAACGACCTAATCATCCGAATTTTCTAAATACTTAGCTAACTCCTCGATTTCCGAATCACTCAGATATGCCCGACAATCTGAGAGAGCCAGGTGATGTTTTCGCGTCGAGCAGATTCAGTTAATATGAGTTCCTGATGCAATATGCTGAAAGATGAGTCGAAGGGCTCATTAAAGTGAAGAGGGAACATCTTCAGGCGCATGATCCAGCGGATTGCGGAGCGCGCCGAGAGAATCGCCAGTCGCCCGCAAAAAGCAGCAGGGTGAAATCCGCTGCCTCCCTTATGCCTTCGTTGGCTAGCTACCCTGCGCACCTCAGCCAGCGGCGACGCAAGCACTTCAGCAGCCTGCAGGCGTTTGCCTGAGCCGATAGAGAATTGTATTTGAGACCAAGAGTTCTTAGCATAGCGACAAAGATGGAATCTTCTTAAGTCGCCCGTGCCCGGTTCCGTATGGAAACTAGTCGTATCCTCCCGCTCACCGAACCGGACTTTGACGCAATTATCACTGCCGCCGGCGGCAAGCCCGCTCACCTCAATATTGACCGTCGCGATCGCCAGGGAGCGGATTACCGGCTCTTTGTAAGACCATTTAATGGGTGTTGCATTGCGATTGTAGGAGCGGATGTAGCGCATAATTTTGCGATCGAGATCTTTGACCGAACAGAAGATGCCGCGAGCGATGAGGTCTCGCTGGATTTTGGAGAACCAGATTTCGACTTGATTGAGCCAGGAGGAGTAAGTGGGCGTGTAATGAAGACGCACTTTGGGGTGACGAGCCAGAAAATCACAGACCGCCTTGGTCTTATGGGCGCTCAAGTTATCACAGATGATATGGACGGATTGCTGTTGGGTTTGGCGAGCGACGAGATCTTCCAAAAACGCGACAAACTCTGCGCTCGTGTGTGAAACGCTGCACTAGGAACAAAGTGAGAACCTAGGAGCCGAGTCGTTAGAGCCGCTCCTGCACACCAGCCCGAGCCGCCTACTGGCGGCGAAGCATATACAGTCCTGTTATGTGCAGTTGTGCCATACTCCTATAATTTTATTTTCTATATTCTCTGTCAATTCTTCTTGTTCAACAGGTTGAAATATTTTTATGTATTCATCCATTTTTTCTTTTGGTATTTCAAAAACTCCTTCAGGTAATTCCTTATTCCGTTCATCAAGTCTTTTATATAATTCCTCTTTTGGTACATCCATAAAATGTATTTTAAAATTTACACCTAATTCTTTTGATTGTTTTTTAAAATACATTCTTTCTGCTTTTCCCCAAAAACCAAAATCCAATATAACATCTATCCCAAGAGCTAATACTCGTTTACCAATTTCCCACAATATTTCTTCAACATTCTCATGGTTTTTATCATGATCTTTTTCCATAGTATCATTTCCAAATAGCTTTATGTGCCATTTATCAGTAGTTAACAATAATGCGTTATATTCTTTTTCTAATATTTTCGCTTTTGTTGTCTTTCCACTGCAAGGCAAACCAACTATTAAATGAAGTGTAGCCATTTTCATCGGCGCTGAGTTACGAGGCACCTCCTCATCGATCGATAATTTAACTGGGTGTATCATAATTTGCTTACCATTCAAGCAAGACGGCAAGTGGAGGGGTAAGCCGCCGTGCCGGTCACTGGACCGCGAGCGCCTGTGCGGCCTTCTAAACGGCCGCAGTAAAATCCGAGTCGTTGAGAATCTTGGCTTCTTGGCGGATGACGTTCTCGGAGACAATTTTGCCACGATGCCGGGCATAAAACCCCGCCAAGCGCTCCGCTTGAAAACGTTCTTTCCAGCGAGCGACGAAATCCTGGCCGCAGCCCTCCTGCCTCATGATGGTTCGATAAGACTGCCCGCCCGCCAGCCGCAGGATCACCTTAGCACGCCGCACTTCTCCGGCCTTCATCGTTCGCGAAGCCGCCATTCTTTTCAGTTCCCGCCGCTCATGCGGTGCCAATTTCAACCTTGTTGCTGACACCCACTTAGCTTACCCGGGCTGAATTCCACCAAACTTGTGCGCGCCTCCCAGCTGAAATCTGCCTGGTCACTCCAAGCTTCAATGCGACCAAGATAAATGCTTATCCCAGGGAGGCTGTATGTCTGTTGACACCGCGGACACGTCCCCAGGTTGCCACCTAACATGAACAAAATGTCGCCATGTGATTGAGGGTCCTGGGTTCCATCACAGCAGTTGAGCAAATCGACCATTTGCGTAAGCGCGAACTCCAAGAGCGGCAAGGTGCAGCGGGCCACCGCAGACGGTCGTGTGATCGAATGCGGTGGCCCGCTGCACCTTGACCAAGGGGTCGCGGTTACGAGTCACGCCTCACAGGGTAAGACTGTTGACCAGGTTATCGTGAGCGTGCCCGTGGCCGCCTTCAGCCAGGCGAACGAAGCACAGTTTTACGTTTCGATGTCACGAGCGCGCCGGGCGATGTATCTGTACACGGATTCCAAGGCGGCATTGAAAGAGGCGGTCGTGCGTCCGAGCGCCCGACTCTCGCCCTCCGAACTCATCGCCGCGGCAGGTGGAAACAATGGCGGCAGCAAGCTGGTCGAATCGTGAGAAAGGGGAGTCCCGGCTCCCCAACGGGTGATTGGATGCGAGCACCAGGAGCTCACGCGATGAAAGCTGCGGTCCAGTCCCTCAAGGAAATGTATGGCAAGCCGAACTGCTGGGAGAAGTCAACCGCTCCCCTGGTTCGATTCTGGACCGGCGACGGCACCCCAAGGACGTAATCGCTGAGCGTAACATTCGTCTTCCCTGGCTCGAGCAAGTCCTTGAGTCGCCGGAGCTGGTCGAGCCAGATCGCGATGATCCGGAGCTAACGCACTACGTAGCACGCATCAAAGAGCATGGAAACCGGGCTTTGCGTGTGGTATTCAACAAGTCGGTGAACCCCGTGCGGATTGTAACGGTATACTTTGACCGCGGGATGAAAGGCAGATTATGACACTGAAGGTGGACGAGAAAGCCGATGCTCTGTACCTCCGTCTGGATGACTCGAAAATTATCGAGTCTGAAGAGGTATCGCCCGGCGTGGTCTTGGATTTCAATGCGGACAATCAAGTGGTTGGGGTGGAGATTCTGAATCTTTCGAAACGGTCGCCTAAGCTGAACCTGCGTGAATTGCAATTCCAGCCAGGTTAAGTAGGTGCCGAAGTGCGCCATGAGGCGCGACCAAGAGCGGCCGAGTCATGGGCGTTTAGCAAGCCGATCGGGCGATTACCGCACCTAAGAAAGTACGGAAAGCCTCGCGCTTGGGAGCAAAGCACAGCGCCGATTGTGCGATTTTGGGCTGAGAACGGGCAATGTTGGGGCTTTCCGTTTTTCAGTCTCGTGGCTGCCCGGTATGTCCCTAGCCGGGAGCGACAGATACTCGATTGGTCGTTCGGAACGCTTAGTATCACTGGCCCGAAGGAGTTTTATGACGATTTCGCGAACCACAGGGCCACCCTGCTTAAGGCCGCCGGTAAAAGACATCATGCGGGTTACTCTGGCGCTTCGGGAGGGCAGGGGCGAAGAGTGATCGAGGTTCCGAAATTCCTCGTAAATTTGAAATGAGATGCGCGGAGGGGGCTGGGGAGAGTAATTTCACAAAACGCCAGCTTCTTTGAAGCTGAAATAGCCTGGCACCGGAGCAATTCAACCGCGCCTGGGGAAATTTCGAGAAGCAGACGGGGGTACACTATTTCTCGATGAGATCGGCGACATGCTTTGGGAGATGCAGGCAAAAATTCTCCGCGTGCTGCAGGACAAAGTCGTTGCGCCGGTAGGCGGCCAATCCTCTTACCGGGTCGATGTCCGGATCGTCGCGGCTACTCACCAGGATCTGGCGAAAAAGGTCCAAGACGGCGCCTTTCGCCAGGACCTCTACTTCCGTCTGAACGTGCTTAACATTCGGTTGCCGGCGCTTCGTGAACGCGGGTGGCAACCGAGCAGAGGCGGCTCGATTGCTCAACATCCGTCGGCAGCTTCTCTACGCGAAACTGAAAGAGCACGGCATGTCAGGGCCGGACTGAGCCGATCCTCGCCCGCAAAACTCCGACGCCATATTTTTTGGGCTAAGAAGGGCTGCCTCTGTCCCCTTTTCTGACACCAAATGTCAGGGAAGCGGACAGGTGCAGGCAATGTCGGCTGCCTTGCCACGGCAGCGCGCCCTCTGACTTTCCTGAACCGAAACCGCGGAGCCTGCTGGCACGGATCCTGATTGTTAAAGGACCTTGAGGCTGGAAAGGAAAGAATAGAATCAAGAAAACGGAGATTAACCCATGAACGTCCTCTCAGTACTCGCCCAGATTCCCGGACTGCCTATTCCTCCGTTGCCGCCTGGATTTTTGTGGTTAACGGTGACGGTTGGTGGCTTGGTGTTCGGTATCTCCAAACTAATCCAGTCCGCCAGACAAGGCTCTGAGGAAGACCGCGCACAAAGACGTTCATCCCGATACGAACCTCCGCTGGAAGACATCGCAGTGAAGCTGCGAAAGCTGGCTTCCTTGAAAGATCAAAACCTTATCAGCGAGGAGGAATATCACCGCAAGCGACGCGACCTCATCGCGAGGTGGTAAACGTGAGAGAATTTTTGTAGTTATGTGGTGGCTCGAAGTCATCGTCATTTTGCTGCTGATTGCCATTTACGGGCTCAGCGGAGAGTCGCATGCACGGGGTTCGCTCCCTTCGGGCGTGGCCGGCCCAGGCGCTCTGTTTCTCGCGCTCTATTTCGTCAACCTCGTGATCGGTGTTGCACGGGGACTTCGTGCCCTGCGTCTGCCGGTCAAAGTCGGCCTCGAAACGATGCTGGGAAAAACCGTAAACGCGCTTACCCCGATCGATGCAAAGGGTGGAAAGGTTTTTATTGAGGGCGAATATTGGAATGCGACCAGCGATACGTCCGTGGAAAAGGGACACTCGGTACGAATCACTGCCGTGGAAGGATTGACGGTAAAAGTGGAGCCGGCGCCCTAAACGCCTACTAGATCACCTGGTTAGCCCTATTGAGCAGTTCAGGCGGGACAGCCAGGCCAAGCTTCCGAGCGGTGCTGAGATTAACGACAAGCTCGTGCCGCAGGACGGCTTCGATCGGCAAGTCGCCGGGCTTTGCTCCTTTGAAGATCTTGTCGACATAGCGCGCCATGTGCTTCGCGGCTTCGCGAATGCTCGTGCCATAGGCGATCAAGCCGCCCGCATCAACCTGCTCCCTTGCAAAGACTGTAGGTAGTCGGCGAATAGAGGCCAGATCGGCGATTTGTTTCCTGCAGGCAGCATTGATGGGTTCCTCCAATACAACCAGCGCCTCGGCTCGCTCACGGTCCATAGCTGAGAATGCCCCTTCATAGTCTGGAAACGGTCCATTGACGCGTATGACTTGCGGCTCCATCCCCAACTCTTGCGCCGCGTCCCGGTTGGAGTTCGAGAGACATTCGGAAACGCCCAGATCGCTCAAAATCGCCACGCGCGCCAGCGCAGGCCTCACCATCTTGAGGAATTCGAGTTGGGTCCTGGCTTGCTGGGGGTCGAACGTGGTCACGCCGGTAACATTTCCGCCCGGCTGCTGCAAGCTCGTGGCTAAGCCGTCGCCGATCGGCTCCACTACAACCGAAAAGACAATAGGAATAGTCGAGGTTGCCTTCTGAGCAGCCCTTACCGTGACTGCCCCAATTACGGCTATGATGTCAACGTCGAGACTGACCATTTCTGTAGCAAATCCAGGAAGCTGATCAAGCTGGCCGTGTGCCACACGGACCTCGAAATTGACGTTCAGTCCTTCAACCAGTCCGAACTGACTGAGCCCCTCCTTGAAACCCTCAATGGGCGGAACCGAGGCGGCGATGACAATACCTATGCGCGCGACATTCTTCATTGGCATAGCTCAGTTCCGATTTGTAAGTTATCGCCTGTCATCGCAAGGCACCAAGGCAAGGCCCTTCCTCATTTCGGGATAGGAAATTGCTCTCGCGCCAGGGGACGCACCAGCAAGACCGGACAAGGAGCGTGATCGATAACGAACCGTGCGACGTGTCCCACCGACTTGGGGCCGATGTGTGGTGTGCCCCCGTATTCGGCGCGGGGACAAACAATCACTAAGTCTGCCAGCCACTCGGCCGCAACGTTTACGATTTCGCGCTCTGGTCGACCCTCCCTTTCCAGGGTTTCTGCGCCGGGGAATTGGCTCAATCCCTCGTTCAGGATATCTTGAGCGGACGATTTCTCGGCCTGCCGCATCTCCTCTGCCCTGGGCGGAGGAGGTCCTGGATGTCGCAGGAAACGCTCACGCACGTGCCCGATATCGTGTCGCGGGCCAGTATCGGTCACAAAGAGTATCCCAAATGTAGGGGGCTCAGCCACCGAGAGCATCGCTGTCGCCTTGCTTACTTGCCCGACGTTAGTGCCGTCCAGACAACACAGTACGCGCATAGTTTGCTCCTGAAGATTTCTGCTACAAAACTAACCATATAGTCAACGCTCCGGCCAGCAACATCAGCGGCGTGACCACCACACCAATCTTAAAGTAGTCGAGCCCGGAAACATCGACGTCCCGCTGGCGCAAAATCAGCAGCCACAGCACGGTTGCTAATGAGCCAACCGTAGTCAGATTCGGTCCCAGATCGCAGCCAAAGATGGTAGCCGCTACGAATCCATGCTGTAGAGCGGGTGCTGCGTGCTGAATACCACTTAAGGCAGAGATCATTACCACAGCCATCGGCAGGTTGTTAATCAGGTTTGTTCCCAGCGCCGCTCCCGCAGTTCCCACCATGACGGCACCGAAACTCGTGCCTCCGGAGAGATGGATTAGCCAGTTTCCAAACATAGTAGTGAGCCCCGTATCCTCGATAGCTCGAACGACGATGAACATCCCTGCTATAAAGCCAAAGATGGACCAGGAAATGCGCTTTGCTGTCTGATGCAGCGAGATCTGCTTCCAGCAAATTGCACCAATGAACAGCAGTAGCGCTCCGCCCAGCGCGATGAGCGAGAGGGGTAGCTGGACGGCAGAGGCGATAACATAAGCAAGGGCGATCAAAACCAGCACGCCACAGGTGTACCGGAAATAGGCCTTGTGCCTTACTGCCTGCCTGGCCGACGGCAGCCGCTCGATATCAAAGGTGCCCTTGAGCTGCTTTCGATAGAGTAGGAAAAAGACGCCAATGTTGATAGCGATCACCACCAGGCTGGGCAGGAACAAGAGTCGCATAAAAGTCACCAGGTCGAGCGAGAATCGCGAAAGAATAATGATGTTAATTGGGTTGCTGACCGGCAGGAGGAAAGAAGCGGTATCGGCGATGAAGGTACAGGCAAACAGGTAAGGGAGAACGGGTAATCGAAGCTTCGTCACAAGGACGTAAACGATTGGCGTTAATATAAGAGCCGTCGCGTCGTTGGAGAGTATGGCCGAGATGAGAGTACCGAGCAGAAAAACGTTCAGAAAAAGCCGCGCCGCACTTTTGCCGGCAAACCGGGCAGCCTGCGCTGCCAACCAGTCAAACAAGCCCGCTGCCTCGGCCAGAGCAGAAAGAGTCATCATGCCCAGAAAGAACAGAAAGATGTTCCAATCCCGGACCAAGGTAGAGAAGGCATCGACCGGGCTGATGAGACCGAGGAGAAGAAGCACCCCGGCTCCGACCATAGCAATCGCGGCCTCGTTCCACCGAAAAGGACGCGTCATGATGCCGATAAGCGTCAGGATTCCAATCAGTGACGTGAGTAAGGTCTTGGTTAGTTCTGGTATCGGGAAAAATTGAAACACAGTGATTCTTTGTTTAAAGGTTGTCGGTTCTTCGAGGCCGAAGTACGAGGATCGCAGGAGGATCAAGGCTCGCGGCGCGGTAGTCGTATTTCGAAGCGGGCGCCTTTGCGGCCGTTGACGCAACGCAGTGTTCCCGCATGGGCCTCTACGATCTCGCGAGCGATCGCGAGGCCGAGTCCGCTCCCTTCGGAACGGGAGGAAACAAAAGGCTCAAAGATTTTCTCTTTCAGTTCGTCGGGTACTCCTGGTCCTGAATCTTCAACTGAGATTCCCAACCAGCCGTTCTCTATTGCGGCGGTCACCTTCACCCTTCCATTGGGCGGCGCATGTCGTACGGCATTGGCTACTAAATTATGAAGCGCTCGAGCAAGCTGTTGCTCGTCGAACGACCATTCCGTGTCCGCTGCCTCCACCTCAATGGCAGGTTCAGCTGCGGCATTGCGGAACGGTGTTACGCAATCTTCAAGCCAAGATTGAATCCTGATGGACTTAGGCGTCAATCGGTCCAAGCGCACGATGGCAAGCAGCCGTTCGAACAAGTCATCGAGACGGGCTATATTTTGCAGCATTCCCCGGCAGGCCTTCTGATAGGCGTCAACCGCGTCCTTGCTTAGAGCGTTCTCTGCCTGAAGCCGCATCGCTCCAATGGGATTCCGAATTTCGTGGGCCAAGCCCACCGACATGCGTCCGAGCGCCGTAAGGCGCTCCGCTCTGGCGAGTTCTGTCGACAATTCATTGGAAACACGCTGAGCTTCACGAAGCTTCTCGGTTTGCTGATTGAATGCGTCGATCAAGCGATCCAATTCTTTGAGTCCGGTTTCGGGTAACTTCGAATCGAACTGCCCAAGCTTTTCTTCAATCTGTCGCAGCTGTCGTCCCCACCGGTGCAGGTACCAGAGAATCAGTGCTCCAGTCGCCAGCATGAGCAACAAGAGTAAAACAAATCCCGCAGTCAGCCTCTGAAATGCGGCGGCCGCAGCCACGTGCGCGCGCCCCATCGTCCAGATGACCAAATCTGAGCGCACAGGTATAGCGTGAATGAGAAGGACTTCACCAGCCGAATCAAATCGAGTGGTTTCCTCCTTCCGGCTGGAAAGAGCACGTTCGTTCACGGTAGTGATACGGTCCATTTCGTCCTGGGGAACGTCCCGCTTAACGCTGTCGTGAGTCGGAAAACTGTACGCAATAAACCGGCTGCTTGGTGACCAGAATCCTCCTTCGATCCCGTAGAATCTGCCTAGGACCAAGTCTAAAAGAAGGAGCAATTCATGTTGCCGCTCTGAATCAGCAAAGTTTACCGGCGCCTCGGAAAATCCGGTTAGGTAGAGGTCAAGTTCCTGCTTGATCTGCTCGGCGGAAAGCTTCACCGACTGATCTACCTTTCCGATTTCACCGCCAATACCCAACTCAAAAAGACCGCGCAATTGGAATGTCAGCGCGCAACACACGACTGCTATTAAGAGCCAAGGAAGAATCAATGTGGTCCGCAAGGATCTGAACATGGGTTGTACCTGATCGAAGTCTGGAGCTGACAAGCTTTCAGGGCAACCGATGTTCCCGGTCGAGGTCAACGGTATCATGGCCTGGTTCTGGGTCTTGGCTTAAGGCCAGGGTCTAGCGCCGGCTTTGCAGATCGATGATAGACGAGGCGTGGAGGATTCCGGGATTTTCCAAGAAACCTTCCACTCGAACAACATCCTGCGGACTAACTGTCCGGGCAGGACCTGGCCAAGATGCGGTGGGAAACGAATAATGGTGTTATTGGACAAGAGCAAGCCATCAACGGATCCATCCGGATTCATGAGATACTGTGCAACGCTGTCCTGCACGGCCGTCGCCTCAAAGGAAACAGAGAGAGCACCTGGACCTCGAGGCTCTTGCGCGTGAGCGTCGGGAGACGTCAGATCGGCTAGGGCGACAAAGGAAAGAAAGACGCTAGAAATTCGAGCGACCAGATTCATAAGACTTCCTGTCGTCTTCAGGTTTTTCATGTGCTTTCGGTTTCTTCGGTTTGTGAGGAGCCGGCCCGATCGGGCGAATCGTCGGCACAATTCCTGCCGCTGGATTTCTCTGAAATGAAACGACTCACCGCTGCCCGCACTGGGTTAATCGAGAGTGGCTGGCTTTCTGTTCTTCCTTTGAAGAAACACTTTGCTTCAAAAACCTTCAGACGACTCCCAATGAATACGCATCAAGTAGCCCCCGCGGACCGCAGACCTTTTCGTTCCAGCATCCTGGGACTCGATGCACTCACTTTTTTAATGGCTGATGCAGAATCCGCCACCGGCGCCGAATCCCTACGCGAGGCAGCCGATGAGTGTTAGTGGCATCATCAAAGCTCTGACGTACGCGCCAAGAGGTGAGGTAGATGGCGCCGTGCTGGACAATGGCACAATCGTGCATGTTCCACCACCAGTGGGCATGCAATACACTAACCTCTTCCGGGTAGGAGCTTCACTCTCAGCCAGCGGGTATGGGACAGCAAACGTCTAGGGACGCAGCATCGAGGCGACCGCCATCGGACCTTCTGCTAGTCAAATGCAGACCGTTGCCGCCGCAGACGGCCCGCGCGGTCGTCCCGGTAAGCGGGGCCGTCGCCCGCCGAAACCAGTGTCAGCGGTGTCAGGTGATCTTCCGTAGTGCCGACATTAGCGCATCCGCAGCACTCGGTTGAGCCAAGGGAATCTCCCGAAGCTGGTCAATCGGCGTCTTCAAGCGGATGGCTATCGACGCGATATTTGCGATCACTGCCGCATGATCCCCGACAACCAGACATCCCAAAAGATTCCTGGAACGAGCATCTACGATTGCTTTTAAAAACGTCGGTTCCGGATCAACGACGCTTCGTTCATCGTCGGAAGCCAATCGCATGCTATCGGACACTACGGTAAACTCGAGTCCGTTAGAAGCAGCTTCCTCTTCGGTCCAGCCTACAGCCGCGACCGGCGGCTGGGTGTGGATGCAGCGTGGGGTCCATCGGTGATCAAAACGGTTTTCCCGTCCCAGGATGGAGTTGATCGCCACGTTTGCCTGGGAGAAGGCCGTGCTGTCCAGAAGGCTTATTCCGGTGACATCGCCCACTGCATAAAGATCAGGGTATGTTAAACGCATGGAATGATCGACTTGAAGCGTTGAGGTATCGTCGATTCCCAATGCTTTCAAATCTAATCCCTCCGAGTTGGGTCTTCCGAACCCAGCGTCCGATAGATCGAAGCGAACTCGCATCCGACATACCCGGCACCGATGATAGCCAGCCGCTGCGGCAAGGTATTTATTTTCAATAGTTCATCGCTATTCATCATCCGCGGGTGGGAACTATCGTGGAAAGCCGGTCTCGAACCCGTGGCCACAATGACATTGTTGGCCGTGATGGTTGATTTAAGGCCATGTTCGTCAATCACCTGGAGGGTCCGATGATCGAGAAATTGTCCGTGGCCGCGGATCAGATCAATATTCAGCCGCTGTAGCTCCGCCCGAAAATTATCAACGAGCCGCAACGTGACCATCCGTTGCGCCGTCATCCAATCGTTTAGAGTTACCCTTTGCAAATCAACCTGGTTGCCGAAGCGGCCACTCTTCCAACTGTCCCGGAACTGACGCGCACAGGCCTGCAAAGCTCGCACGGCATAGCATCCGCGATGAAAGCAGGTACCTCCGAGCGCTTCTCTCTCAACCAGGGCCGTTCGCAAACCCTTTCGGGCTCCCAAAAGCGCTGCCTCTCGTCCACCCGAACCCGAACCGATCACCGCTAATTCATAGTGCTCCGCCATCACTGTGAACCCTCCTGAAATATTGACCTGTTCTCAATCTCAAATATGCACCCAATGAGCCAGTCTCATGGCAATCCAAGGCGAGTTTACGCCAACTCGGGAGAAGTTTCCTACGATCAAGAGCGATAGCGTTTGGCAAAAACGAGTCATCCCATGACAACTACAAGCCGCCAGGAACTCAGCTCCACGGTTGTGGTCTTTGGCAGCCTCCGGACAGCGGTCCGGATTGCCTTAGGATGATTGGCCCATCGCTTCATGCGCCTTTGAAGTTGAAAAACGGAGTATTTGGTGATCGAAGGTCCAGATTCGAGTCCGTCTGATGTAAGTAACTGAGTAATTAATGGACGAACAGTTCTTTCCCATACCCAAAGCAAAGCGTAACGGGTCGAGAAGAGTATGGGAGAATCTCATCGCGCGGTGCGAAACTTAACCGGTCAGATTTTTGCTCTGCAGTGAATACCAACAACCCCAGCTAAGATGAATACAGAACCAAAAAAAGAACAGTCGGATAAGAAAAACACCGAAGATGTCGAAGTAAAAATCGTTCCTGAAGGAACTTTCTCGGGCACCATAGAGAAGCCTATGCTAGTTAAAAAGGGTGAGCCGATACCCGAGAATACAGGGGAGCAAGGGGGAGGCCAAAACTGAACCACTTGGTTCGACCGAAAATCTTGGTCGTCGAAACAGCGGCTCCCGCCGTACACGTTCAGACAAATGGTGAGCGACGAACTCTTGTCATACCCAAAAACAACGGTGATACATCGACAAGGATGATGTAGCGGTTGCGATTGAAAACGTAAAAGCGCGAGCAGTCCGTTGCTTACCAAAGGCCGAGCAGCTTCCACCACAAGCCGCCGACAATGAGCCAAATCAAAATGTTTATGATGCTGGTCAGTGCTCCCAACTTCCACCAGGTACCGAGCTCCACGTAGCCCGAGCCGAACAACACTGGTGCCGGCCCGCTTCCGTAATGGGTGAGGCTACTGAAAAGATTGCTCAGGAACCCAAGCACCAGGGCAGCCAGCAGGGGCGGCGTGCCGACCGCAACGGATACGGATAGAAACGCGGCATACATTGAACTGACATGCGCAGTTTGACTGGCAAACAGATAATGGCTGTAGAAATAGACGAGGCACAACACAGGAAACGCGACGCCCCAGTTAACGCCGCCTACCATCCCTTGCGCGCTCTTGGTAAACCACGGAATCAGGCCCAATTCGTTAAGGAAGCTCGCCATCATTACCAGCGCGGCGAACCAGACGAGAGTATCCCAGGCACCCTCTTCAATCAGAATATCCTTCCAGGTCAAAACACCGGTTATGAGCAAAACGCTGAGCCCGAAAAGGGCCGTAGTCGCACTATCGATCCTGGCAAGTTGATCACCAAAAATCCACAGCAGGAGTAGGAGGAAAAAGACGCCTAGCATGACCCACTCTTCCCTCTGCATTTTGCCCATCTCTGCCAGTTTTTGTTTGGCGAGTTGACTTGCCCCGGGCGTCTCTTTGATCTCCGGGGGATAGATTTTGTAAAGCACCAAAGGGATCAACACGAGACTGGCAACACCGGGAACAACGGCCGCCAGAGCCCATTGTCCCCAGCTAACGTCGATGTGCATTTGTGCAGCCAGCTTGGCAGCAAGTGGGTTAGCAGCCATCGCCGTGAGGAACATCGCGCTGGTGACAACATTACCCTGGAACGCAGCCTGAATGAGAAACGCGCCGATCTTATGGGCGGTGCCATCGTCGGGCTCGCTCCCGAACGCTCTAGCTGACGCCCTAACCAGCGGAAATACTATCCCGCCCGCACGGGCGGTGTTGCTGGGGATGGCAGGAGAGAGAACGAGATCCGTCGCGATCAAACCGTAACCTAAACCCAAAGTCTTTTTGCCGAGCACCGCCATGAAAAGGTAGGCGATACGACTGCCCAGACCCGTCTTGATGAAGCCGCGGGAAATGAAAAAGGCGACCACGATCAGCCAGATTGTGCTGTTCCCGAAGCCGCTTAGAGCCTGGTTGATGGTTAGCGTCCCAGTAAGCGCTGTCGCAGCAATTCCGAATAACGCGATCGCGCCCATGGGTAGCGGTTTCGTGATGATGCCCACGATTGTTGCAACAAAAATCGCCAACAGATGCCACGCCCGTGGTTGGACGCCAGACGGAGGCGGAATCAACCAGATGACAACGGCGAGCAGGAACACCGCCAACAAGACAACGAATCGCCTCAATTGTCCTTCCTGATGCGGGATCTCGGGCTTCACCGCATGAGCTTCAGTGGATGGAGAAGACTTTCCTTTAGCGCTGTTGTTCATCCTCCATGCTATCCTGGTTTTGTCATTGCCTCGGGACGGACCACCTGAGCGGAAAGGGCAGCGAATTTGTTGGGATGCGATCGGAACGGCAGCTTGGTGAGTTCCGCTATCTTTTTGGCAGTGCGTTGAGCGAACTCCGGATGGGTATTGAGGCCAGTGCCGACCGCCGTTCCCATGCTATCAGATTCGGTACGCATAGATTTTGTTTTGTGAAGACAACGCCTCGTGTTCTCGAAGCATTCCCGAATATTGTAATACGTATAGTTGATCCGCCGATTCAGACGCACGCTAGCTCGGAGATAGGAGGGCCCGGTTATACTCCCAGTTCATCCGAGCGATGTGCAAAACCGATATCTGTTGTGGGCACTCTACCTGACACGCTTCGGTATTGCTGCAATGGCCAAAGCCTTCCTTGTCGGTCTGAATTACCATCTGCAGGACACGCCTCCGGGCCTCTATTTGGCCCTGCGGCAACAAAGCGAGCTGAGTAACCTTGGCGGAAGTAAATAGCGCTGCACTGGAGTTCTTGCAGGTAGCGACGCAGGCGCCGCAGCCGATACATGCAGCAGCATCAAAAGCCGCTTCGGCTACCTCATGACGAATAGGAATGCTGTTCGCCTCCGGCGCTTCTCCTGTGCTGGCTGAAATGTACCCCCCGGCCTGAATAATGCGGTCAAACGCGCTACGATCTACTTTCAGATCGCACTTTATCGGGAATGCGCTTGCCCGGAACGGCTCTATATAAATCGTATCGCCATCTTTAAAGGTCCGCATATGCAGCTGGCAGGTAGTCGTATTCGAAAGGGGACCGTGCGCTCGCCCGTTTATCATGACTCCGCATTGGCCGCAAATGCCCTCGCGACAGTCGTGATCGAACTCCACAGGCCTTTCTTTCTGTCGGATAAGCTGCTCATTCAGCATGTCCAGCATTTCCAAAAACGACATGTCCGGCGTCACACTCTGCAAGCTATAATCTACGAATCCGCCTTGCTTGGCCTGACTCTCCTGGCGCCAAATTTTGAGTTGGATCCGCATAGACGTCATTCGCTTATTTGTAGCTTCTTACACTCGGAGTTACAAAATCGAACCGCAGCGGTTCCTTGTGCCAGATTGGTTCCTTGCCGGCGCCTGCCCACTCCCAGGCGGAGGTAAAAGAGAAATCTTGATCATTACGGACCGCTTCGCCATCGGCGGTCTGATGTTCTTCGCGGAAATGGGCTCCGCAAGATTCTTCTCTGGTTAACGCGTCATAGCACATCAACTCGCCCACCTCGAGGTAGTCGGCCACCCGGCCGGCCTTTTCGAGCTCGCTGTTCATGTCTGGACCGCCAGGCACACACAGCTCGCTGTAAAACCGATCGCGAAGCGTACGAATACTGGCAATGGCCTGTTCCAGTCCGGCGCGGGAACGCGATAAACCGCACTTATCGTATAATATCCTGCCCAAGGCCTTGTGGAACTCGTCGGCAGGCACCGTTCCCTGAATGTCCAACAACCGTTGCAATTGCCGCCGGGCTGCCTCTTCCGTAGCCGCAAACGCAGAATGATTGACATCGACTGGTCCAGTTTTGATTTCATCGGCCAGATAGTTAGGAATCGTGTACGGGGCGACAAAGTAACCGTCGACACACGCCTGCAGCAACGAGTTTGCTCCTAGCCGGTTAGCGCCGTGATCAGCAAAATTAGCTTCGCCCACGGCGTACAATCCGGAAACATTCGTCATGAGTTCATAATCCACCCACAGACCACCCATCGAAAAATGCGCAGCTGGCGAAATGCGCATCGGTTCCGTGTAAGCGTTAGTGCCGGTCAGCTTTTCGTACAAGCGAAAAAGATTGCCGTACTTTTCCTCTATTTTCTCTTTCCCTTGTTCGCTGATAGCCTTGGAAAAATCCAGATACACCGCATTCTTCAGCGGTCCTACTCCGTAGCCGGCGTCGATTCTTTCCTTGGCCGCGCGTGAGGAAATATCGCGCGGGGCGAGGTTGCCAAAGGCGGGATATCGGCGTTCCAGGTAATAGTCTCGTTCCGATTCCGGTATTTCGTTGGGCGCACGGTGTTCTTCCCTGTTCTTCGGCACCCAAATTCGACCATCGTTTCGCAACGATTCGGACATCAGAGTTAACTTGGATTGGTATTCGCCGGACTGCGGTAGGCAGGTAGGATGAATTTGGGTCCAGCTCGGATTGGCAAAAAAAGCGCCGCGCTTATGTGCGCGCCAGATCGCCGACGCGTTGCAACCCATCGCCAGGGTAGACAAGTAATAGATTTTGCCGAATCCCCCGGTGGCCAACACGACCGCGTGGGCACCGTGGCGCTCTATTCTCCCGTTATCCATATTACGCACAATAACGCCGCGGGCCCTCCCCTCGATAATCACCAGGTCCAGCATTTCATGACGCGAAAAAAGTTGTACCCGACCGGCTGCTACCTGCCGCATCAGAGCCTGATAAGCTCCCAAGAGTAGTTGCTGACCGGTTTGGCCTCTGGCATAAAAAGTCCGCGATACTTGGACCCCGCCAAAAGAGCGATTACTCAAATAGCCGCTATACTCGCGCGCAAAAGGCACACCTTGGGCGACAGCCTGATCTATCAATTGGGTACTACATTCTGCCAACCGGTAGACGTTGGCTTCCCGCGAACGAAAGTCGCCGCCCTTGAGTGTGTCATAAAACATGCGGTAGACGGTGTCCCCATCATTCTTATAATTCTTGCAGGCGTTTACGCCGCCCTGTGCCGCCACCGAGTGGGCTCGCCTGGCCGTATCCTGAAAGCAAAAGGAAGTTACCTGATAGCCCATCTCTCCTAAAGACGCCGCCAAAGAACTACCGGAAAGGCCTGTTCCGACTACAATTACATTAAGTTTGTCGCGGTTGGCGGGACTGACCAGTTTCGCGGTGGAACGATAGTGAATCCACTTTTGCTCGAGCGGTCCATCCGGTATCTTTGCATCCAACATAGCTATACCCTTGCGAAATGGAGATATACCGGAATCAGGGCAAAGCCCGCGCTAATGCCTATGCTGTATACCCACCCGGCTACCCTGATCCAGTGAACGTAGCGAGGGTTGTAGAGTCCCAGCGTTCGGGCAGCGCTAAAAAAGCCATGCAGTAAATGGTACCCAAGCGCTACCACGCACACCACATAGATCAGCACATACCATCCGTCGCGGTATACCCTGACAACGAGGGTATAGAGGTCTTTTTGTCCGTCTTTGTCCAACGGGACGTGGCCAAACTGTAGTTGATACCAGAAGTCCCGTAAGTGGATGATGAGGAAAAAAAGAATGATAGTGCCCAATAAACCCATCTTGCGAGAATACCATTTGCTGCTTACACCCCGGCGGTCGTACCCATAACGTTTCCCATTAGACCGTCGGTTTTGTATTGTGATGAGGAGTGCATAGATGGCGTGGGCCAGGATGCTAGCAAACAAGACGTATGAAATGAGCTCGATAAAGATGTTTTCGGAGAGGAGCTTGGAATAGAAATTGAATTGCCACCGCGCCTCTTCTACGGGTAGGAGCAGCTGCAGGTTCCCGAATAGGTGTATGACCAGAAACAAGCACAGGAAGAAGCCCGTAAGCGCCATCAAATTCTTCCTCGATAAGGTGTGCGACAACCATCGTTGCCTATACTTGCGGTCTTCTTGCGCCTTTCGGATCAATACGACGTCTGGGTTCTGCACCGGGCCATCCGAAAGGGCTACGCCGGCCTTAGGGTTTTCATTGTTGTCGCTCATGTTGAACTCCTCTTTTAGTTAGCGGCGTAGAAAAAGTCTTCTAAAAAGATATCGTCAAAAGTTGTGTATGGGAAGTAGGCGCATTAAGGACCTCCAACCGGGCGCAGTTTTCCCAAGCCTCACTCCCATCCATTAGAGGTGTTATCGAGGCCGAAGGGATGGCTGGATCTGTCCGCGAGAGATTGACTACTGTTTCTTAGGCCACTCCCTGGGTTGGGTCATGTTCTCTGGCTTGAGCAAATCATCCAGCTGTTCCTTGGACAGCCAGCCCTTCTCCAGGATCAGGTCAGAAACCATGGCTCCCGACATCTGAATGTAGCTGGCGCAATCCGATGAAGCGCCCACCAGATCTTGAGCCGGGACAAACGGGAAACCGGTAAGTTCAGCCAGCTTTTTGATCGCAAGAGCGCTATACCCTGGAGGGCTATTGATCCCGGTGCCAATGGCTGTTCCACCGAGGTTGACCTTCATAAACGCATCCCGGGCCTGGACGAGCTGGATCATTGCCTCGTTTATCGTATCAGCGAAACCGGAAAACTCCTGACCCAGGGTCACTGGGACGGCATCCTGCATCTCCGTACGCCCCATTTTGATCACGTCCTTAAACTCTTTGGCCTTCGCTTCAAGAGCGCCTCTGAGTTTTTCCACGCTCTTCAAGGCTTCTTGTAGGCCCATCACGATTGCCAGCTTCGCAGCAGTTGGATAGGTGTCGTTTGTGGATTGGGACATATTGACGTCGTCATTGGGGTGCAGAAAGTTATACTCGCCCCTTGCGTGCCCCATGATCACCAGACCACGGTTGGCGATCACTTCGTTAACGTTCATGTTGGTCGATGTTCCAGCGCCACCCTGAATCATGTCTTCCACAAACTGGTCATGCAATTTGCCGCTGATGAGTTCATCACAAGCTGCAATTACCGCATCCATCTTTTCTTTAGGGAGAACGCCCAACTCGTTGTTTGCCAGGGCAGCGGCCTTTTTGACATAGGCGTAAGCATTAATAAAGTTGGGGAAATGCTCCAGCCTCTGCGTGTCGAAGGGGAAATCTGCAAGAGCACGTGATGTTTGTACCCCATAGTAGACATTGTTTGGAATCTCCAGATCTCCTATCGAGTCGTGCTCTATACGGGTGTCTGCAGCCAGAGATTGGCTAGGATTCAGGAGCGAGGCCGCGTATAGCGTGGAAATGCAAACCCCAACCCACAATTTTGAACGTATGTTACAAGACCGCATCAGTGAAAGACTTCTCATGATAAGCGAAAAGAGGTCATGAAGTACAAAGTCACGCTTCACATTTCTTGGCTAAGTTAGCGCGTGAATTGTACTTTCTTGAAGGGGCGTACAGCCTCCCGCCGACACGTCAAAAGATCGCGCTCTACGGGTGAAGTTGGCCCGCAATTGTTTCCCCGCATCGACAGCGCTTCAGTTGCCTGGGCCCTCACCCGGCCCGAAATCCGCTTTTTCAGTTCGCCCTTTGCCTCACCGGGACCAAATATCAAAATCGTTTCTGCATCACCGATGCACGCAATTACCTCATCGTAGCGACTTTCCCACGCGAGGATTTCGACAGCTTGGCCAGCTCCGCTGCCAGGAGCGGATCAGCGGCTAAAGAAGCTGGCAGGCGGCGACGGCTCCTTGTTATGGACTCGCCTTTACCTAAAATCAATGGAAACCTCCTCCACCAAATAACCACAACAAAAGGACAATCAAAATAACAAGTCCTACTATTCCAATCCCCCCTCGGGTTCCCCATCGAGAATAGCCATAATAGCCGCCACCCAATCCTCCACACAGCAGAAGGAGAATAATGATAACAACAATGCTCATATTCTATTCACCTACTTCCCAGGTTGTAAATTACCTTGCGCATCTGCTTCACTTGCTTGTGGCTGATCGCCTGTTTGCCCAGTCAACTTCTCACCTTCCGACACATGTGTAAAGACCACTCGTTCGCCGCAGCACGACAACAACTATGACTAACCAACCCATAAAGCCTCAAGCCTCAAGTACAACGACGATTGTGGCCACACCGTCTCAATAGGTTGCCACCGCGGATTTTTATCAATTCTCTCACCTGCCACGAGCAGGACGGGTTAGGTGCCTGGAGCTCAAGAAAACAAAGGCGGCGTCGAGCGCCGCCTTAAACATTCTCCAACTAGGAATTTTACTTGGAACCGTGCTCTTCGGCGTGATGCTTTGCGGCTTCTTCCGCATGGTGCGTGGCATGCAAGTGGTGACCATGCGCGACGTGGGCATGATGTCCGGCCTTTTCATGGCTGCCGCTGGCGTGGTGCTTGGCCGCTTCTTTGTGATGGCGGGCAGCATGTTCGTGGTGCTCCGCTGCTTTTGTATGATGTTCTGCGCTTTGTTGGCTCATAGGGTTTTTGAGGGTTGAGGCCAAAACAGGTTCGTGTTCAAGCCGTATTCGTCTTCAATACGCTGAATGGATTGCTTGGCATCAAACACTATGTCCGAGGTCAGACCGGCCAACAACTCTTAATTTGAGCGTGCCAGGCTCTTGCAGTCAGATCGGTTTAAAGCGGTGAAGATGTTTCCCGGGACGCGGGTCGCCGAACGCCTCCAATCCTGACATCCCTGCTTTATGCACTTCCCATGCAAACGGAGCACGCAAAACGTCAAGCACCATTTTGCGAAATATTGCGAAAAAATCGGCGCGGATCTTCTGCGCCCAAACCCGAAGCTTGGCGCGCGGCGAGTTGGGCTTCCAACTCGGCGATGCGGGCTTTCAGCGGCGTGATATAGCTTGCCAGCTCGGCGGCAGTGAAGCGCGGGGTGATGTATTGCGGGCAGTTCCAATCGTAAGAAATGACCTGGATGAGGAACAAGCGCTCTACCTTGCTGCGTAGCAGCTCGGAGGCCAGTTGACCGACCAGGTCGGGATGCTCGCGGGCGTCGAGCACGCGGGCGTGGCCGAGCAGTTTGAGCCGGGTGCGGTGCGGGTAGTCCATCATGGGTTGCGGCAATCGACACAAGGTGGCGGAGTTCCGTAAGCGGCAGGCTTCCTCGCGGGGCTAGGAACCCAGGGCCAACTCGTTAAGCAACTTGCCTCCCTTCTGAAACGATCCGCCGTGCCTCGCTTCAATGCAGTCGGCAAGGAACCGCGCGTCTTGGGCGACCCCAGAGAGACGTCCGGAACCCCAGGTGTATTGCCAAGGTAGACCGAGAAAATAAACGCCCGATACGGACGTGACTCCCCGTTGATGACAAGGATATCCCTTCCCGTCGAAGATCGGAATTTCGATCCAGCTATAGTCGGTGCGAAAGCCCACAGACCAAATAATCGTTCTGATGTTTGCTTCGACGTAATCCAATTCCAGACGCGGAGCTATCGGTTCCCAGACCGGCCGGTAACGCTGCTCGCCGGGTGCACCTATTTGGTTCGCTTCAATGTATTTGTCGATCGTCGTTTTAATGCTCTCCGAAACTGAATCTGCTTGATCGAGGTTTTGTCTCAGATCGTCGGCAAATCGTAAGATGTTCCCATCAACTTGTCGCAATCGTCCGTAGAGTTTCATGCCTTCGAGCGCAAGCTTGCGCAGGTCGATATCGCGTCCTCCGTCGCGGCCGGTTACATAATGATTGGCCTTCGCGCGAACCCGCTCCTTTAGTGGATGCTCATGGACAGGCATGTTGTAATAGCCCATCTGATGTAGCCACTCGACGACATCCTTACCTCGATAACGCCGCGAGGTTCGCGGAGCGCCGCCGACACAAAGGTGTACGCGACCACCGGCCAGATGGAGATCCTCCGCTATTTGGCAGCCTGATTGACCTGAGCCTACCACTAGCACGTCTCCCTCTGGCAATGATTCCGGGTTTCTATAGGCGGCAGAATGCATTTGCCTAATGTTCGTCGGAAAGCGTTCGGCAATTCGCGGAATTGTTTCTACCTGATAGCCGCCAGTAGCAACGACGACTTGATCAGCAAAGTACTCGCCTTGACTGGTGCTTAACTCAAAGGCTCCAGACTCATGGGCCCGGAGACGTGATACGCGAACGCCCTCCCTTAACGGCGGATCGAAAGAGGCCGCGTAAGCCTCCAGGTACTGGACGATTTCTTCTTTCGCCATGAAGCCATGCGGATCGTTTCCAGAGTAGTTAAATCCAGGCAACTGGCATTGCCAATTCGGAGTTACCAGACAGAAACTGTCCCATCGCTTTGAGCGCCATGCCTCGGCCAATCGGTGCCTTTCAAAAACGACGTGATCGATGCCGCGCTCTTTCAGACAATAGCTCATCGAGAGACCAGCCTGACCACCACCAACCACGATGACCGGAAAGTGCGAATGAAGTGTGGGGTCGATCGGCGACGGGTCAGTCATGACAAGTGGAGTCGTAGCAGGTCAGTCGCAACAGCTTGACGTTCTTTTGGCATTTTCGGTAAATCGATACCTCTAGCCTGCATCGCTCACAAATCCTTAGAGATTTGTGAGCGATGCAGGCTCAGGCGCTGGGAGAATGCAACGAGCGTGGCCCAAATGGCGGCTGAGCCAGCCGCCCTACAAGCTTTTCTTTTGTTTCGAAGGTGGAAAGCGTCGAACATGCAGCACACCTGGCGCACCCGGCTTTGACGGTTTCGGATGTCATACCAGCTTCTGTCAGCCACCCACCCAGCGGTCGAAGCACACTGCGCATAAACTCGGCCGATGGCGGACGGTGATCCGCCAACGGTGTTCCGCTTAGCGGAACAAACGGTACGACAAAAGGATAAACGCCGATTTGGATAAGACGGCGTGAAGCTTCCAATAAATCCTGAACGTTGTCGCCTAGTCCAGCGAGTAGATAGGTGCTCACCTGGCCACGGCCGAAAACGGCGACGGCCGCAGCGAAGGCTTCCAGGTAGAACCCCACCGGGACTTCGGCTTTGCCCGGCATGATTCGGCGACGCACGTCTTCGTCCCACGCTTCGAGATGCATGCCAAGCGAATCGACGCCGGCGGAGTGCAATCTTTGAAACCAGGCAAAATCCGCGGGCGGCTCGCATTGGCCCTGAATGGGCAAACCGGTGCGCTCTTTGATAGCAGCCGCGCTTTCTGCCAGGACCGCAGCCCCGCGATCATCTGTTGGGGGCGTTCCCGTAGTCATCACCACGTTCCGAATTCCATCGAGCTGCTGCGCGGCGCCGGCTACCTCGGCCAGCTGTTCCGGAGTTTTCCGGGCAATAGTTCGCCCAGCCCGCAATGATTCGCCGATCGCGCAGAACTGGCATTTGGTTGCGCTGTTTCCATAACGAACGCAGGTCTGGAGCACAGTGGTCGCGAGTGTATCCCGAGAGTGCAGCAGTGCGATTTTCCAGTACGGAATTCCGTTCGCAGTTGATAGCGCATAAAATTTGGGTTGGGGCGGAAACGAAATTTCGCAAACTACCTGATCTTCTTCGTGCAAAACTGAAACTCCACGACGGTCGGGAGATGCCGCGGTATAACGCGACTGCGCCGCGCCGCGTGTGTACACGGGCACCATGATTGTGGTACCTAGCACGGTAACCGCCTTGTGGTCGGTCGGACCGGCGCCGCCGATGCGGCCGGGTCCGCCAGCCGTTGGGTCCTGCAATCTCAGCCCTTTTGTTTGAAGTTCAGAGAGCAGAAACTGTTTCTTCGTGAGCAGCGCTGTTTGGAATTCCAGCATCGTCGTTACAGGTGCTTTCCGTATCAACCATCTTTTTATTCTGACGGGTTTTCTCGGGAGACGGATGTTTAGATCTGACGTTCGCTCGTGGTTCACGGTCGATCAGAAGAGAGAAAATATCAGGACGTGCGTAATGGCCAACCGAGTCGAGCATGCGTTTACGTTTAGTGACTAGTGAAGGATCGAGTTCTGCAATCGCCAGCCCCTCGCCTTCCGTAATTGGCTCACAAAGCTGAACGCCTTCCGGCGAAATGATCACCGAGTAGCAGCCACCCCGCAGGGCGCGCTGCAGCTTTACATCTGGAGTGATGAAAGCGATTTGGTCGTCGGTTAGCCAGCCAGTTGAGTTGATGACAAAACAACCGGATTCCAAGGCGTGGTGGCGAATAGTGGCCGCAATCTGATCCGTAAAAATCTGTCCAACCATCGATCCGGGAAATTGTGCGCAGTGTATCTCTTCCCGCCCTTCCATCAGCGCAAAGCGAGCGAGCGGGTTGTAGTGTTCCCAGCAAGCAAGCACGCCGACTCGTCCGACCGCGGTGTTTACGGTTCGAAATCCGCTGCCGTCGCCCTGTCCCCAGATCATACGTTCGTGATAACTGGGCGTAATCTTTCGGCGCCTCAAAATCAGCGAACCATCCGAATCAAAAACCAATTGAGTGTTATACAGAGTCCCGCCGTCTCGCTCGTTAACACCTACGGTGAGAACCATTCGCGCCTCCCTGGCTGCCTGCCCCAGCCTCGCGGTTACTGGGCCGGGGATTTCCACCGCATTCTCATAGAGTCGCAGATGTTCTTTGCCGCTCAGCACCGGCGGTATAACGAACGAAAAATAAGGATAATAGGGAATAAAGGTTTCGGGGAAGACGACCAGCTCGACCCCTTGAGCGGCGGCCCGGCCGATCGCGCTGCACACGCGATCGACGGTGTCGCAACCGGAAAGGTCCGGTGAGATCTGGACTGCTGCCGCCTTGAGCCGTTTCATGCGGTTAAACCGTCCAGGAGTCGATAATCACGGCACCCGCCTTTTTGTGCATCAGAATGATATCGAGTACATCGAGCGGGGAGACCGGCCGAATCCCCGCGATGAAAGCTTTCTCGGTTTGGCCATAGAGTGCCTGCGTCGAAAACCGGCATCCGTAAACTTTGCCACCCTCTTTCATGAAAGTTTCCAGGCGCTGATTTACGAAAAGATGACCGGGAAAAGCTTCGTCTCCGAGTGTGGGAAACCCGCGCTGAAAACCCATCGTCACGCCCGGCCCATAGAGCAGGATCGAAGTCTCGTACCCCTTGCGCTGCAGGCGTGTGGCCGTCAGCGTGTTTACGATAGAAATTGACCCTTCGAACGCAACGGTATGGAAGGTCACGAGGGCTTTTTCGCCTGGCTCGGCTTTGATATCGGGAAAGACTTTCTCTTCGTAATCCACGAGAAAGTCGCCTTTTTTGTTTAGATCTTTTTCGACGGTTGGCATGGAATGGTCTGCTTAGCGGGATTTGAATCTGGGGGCAAAGCAATGGCTTCACCCCTTGCGGAGGTCGAGCAGCATCCGCCGAACCGTCTTCAGCTCGTAACGGGATCTTTGTTGCGCATATCGTTGCGCAATTGCGGCATACTTAATGCCTACCAAACGAGGTTTAGTAGTTCGCAGGTAAATTCGGCGGAGGCCATTCCAAACCCCTGGCCAAAAGAGGACTCGTGCAACAAATTCGGACAATGCGGATGGTGGAAATCGCCCATGAACTTGGCGTGGCATCCTCCACCGTCTCGCGCGCTTTGCGGGGCGATCCGGGCATCAGCGAGGAGACTCGGCAACGGGTTGATGCCCTAGCTAAAAGAGCGGGTTATCGCCCTAACCCTTTGGTCAGCGCTCTAATGGCAAGTCGACGGCGGCGTGGGGGTGCCGGCGAAGTGGATGTGATCGCGCTGGTTACCAACTATTGCGGGCGGGAGAGTTGGCGTTCTAAAGACGTATGCCAATGGGAATATGAGGGCATCGTTGCGCGTGCCTCGGACCTTGGTTTTCGCGTGGAGATTTTTCAACTCGGCGACTACGGCGGCGATGCTAACCGGTTGGTGGCTACATTGCGCGCCCGGGGAATTCGTGGTGTTCTTCTGGGATTTTCCCGTGAAGAGGCGCCAAATGCTCCGTTCCGGATCGAAGGATTCGCGGTGGCAGGCTTGAGCGCGTATTTTCGCTCCACGGTGGTTGATCGGGCCAATTTTCATGGGTTCTACAACGTGCAGCTTGCGCTCGAGCAGATGCGCCGGTTGGGCTATCGGCGACCGGCATTGGTCGTCCCGCAACTCAACAATCAAATCTCCAACAACTTGTGGTCAGGCGCCTTTCTCGACTGGCAGCTTCAGCTCCCGATCCGCGATCGATGTGAGCCGCACATCCCGCGCAGCGCGGAGGATTGCGAGAGCTTCTATGCCTGGCTCGATGCCAACCAACCGGATTCGCTGCTCGTCTACAAAGTGCCTGTTCGTCGGTTCCTGGCGAAACGCGGGCTTCTGGTTCCTGATGATATTGGAGTTGCCTACCTTTATCGTACCTCCGACGAAATGGGAGCGGCCGCAGGAATTGACGGGAATCTCTCCGCAGTTGGTTCGGCCGCACTGGATCTGGTCGTCGAGAAATTGAATGCTAACCTGATCGGCGCGGGTCCTTGCCCAAAGGAGGTACTGATCAAGGGCTTTTGGCATGATGGCGCGACTCTCCCGTCGGCTAGCCTGCATCACTCATAAATCCTTAGAGATTTTTGAGCGATGCAGGCTCAGGCAGCAGAATCCTCCGGCTACGCCGGACCATTCTGCTGCTTTTTAGAGAGAAGAGTCTCAAACAGTCTGTTTTGGATCACCAATTTTAAAACGGGCTGCTTCGTTATGCGCGAGACGGCAAACTAGTCAGATCTTCAACTGGAGGATCTCGCGGGCGGATCCATAGGACAACGTCAGCGACCGTGATGCATTCAGCTGCCCAACTAGCGCGCACGCGATCCCGGATTCGTTGAAGAGGGCAATCGTCTTCAAGGAATATTTCGGAGCGACACTGAGCAGATAACCAAAACTGGGAAACGAAATCAGCCAGCGCTCGAGCGCGACGTCGGCCGGTCGAGGCAGGCGATCTAACCACAGTTCAGCACCGACCTCGGAACATTCGAGGAGCATGCTGAGAGTTCCAATAACGCCGCCGTTGCTAATGTCCTTCCCGGCGCGGCACCAGTCCCTCTCGGCGATAGTCGGCAATAGTTCCAGATCGTTCTGGAGGCGCTGCGGCGGAGCACCAACACTTGCATTCCAAAATGGCTGCTCTCGCCGATAGCTGCCGCGCAGATCCACCGCCATTAATAGATCGTCGTCAGGCCGTGCTTCGAAACTGGTGATCAGTTTGTCTGCTTTTCCCAGCACGGCAGCGGCGAGAGAAGCGCTCCCCCCACCCGTTATGGTCGTGTGCCCTCCGACGATCGGCACCCGGTATGCTCTGGAAGCGGCTGCCATACCATCCCAGATTGCCGCAGACTCCGAGAGCCTTGGCGTCCATAGCACGTCGACCACTGCGAGTGGCCGGCCGCCCATGGCCGCGATGTCGCTAAGATTGACCATCACAGCCGAATAGCCGGCAAACCAGGGATCGTTCGCCACAAATGATTCAAGCATTCCTTCCGCAGCAAACAGCAGAAAGCCGTCTGCTTCCGGAATCGCTGCGCAATCGTCGCCCACACGAACAGTACCGGCGAGCGACTGCGCTGCTCGATACGCATCCTGAATCTTCGCTTTGGCGGCTACCGCTGTATTCATCTCAAGAAAGGAAACCAGGCGCTCGAGCGTCGCGTAACTATCACCCATCTCGAATCAAAAGATGCAGGCGGCCGCCTGGTAATAATTGAGGTCGGCCCGCATCTCCACGTGAGCTAACCCGAATAGCTCCAGTTCACCGATCTGCTGCCAATGAAGCCGCTGGAAAAAGCGCGCGTTCTGATGTTGAACAGTGGCGAGAAATTCCCGACATCCCAAGGCGTGGGCGGTTGATACGGCCTTATAGATCAGGCCGGCGCCGATGCCAGGATAGACTGGCTGATGGTTTCGCACGGCCACGCCTGGGCTCAATTTTTTGATACTCCGGAACTCTGCCGCAACTCCCAGGCGGCTCCCATACCAGATGCCGCGCTCTCGTTCGTCAATACGGACGACCCCGACCACCAGATCCTCCATGCCTGCGATGAGCGACTCGCAAACGATGGGAATTGCTCGCTCGTCCACCGTATCCCGATCCGAATCGCGAAAAATCCCTTGCTCTTCACAGAAGATCGCTCGGCGTAGAGCCCAATAGCCTTCGAGCTCAAGCCGAGAGTTGGCAATCTTGAATACAAAGTCTTGCGGTGTGAAGGGATGATACGAATCAAAAACCATCGGACGATTTCGTGAGTTGCTCTACCGCCTGAGCATTGCGTGTGCCAAGAGCGGCTCAGCAGGAGCTTCGCCCTACCACCGACATTTTCCGTGGCACAGCACGGGTAGGGAGAGCCTCCTGGCGAGCCACATTCCCCAGTGAGGGACGCTCTTTTTCAGAACCGCAGCGGCTCAGCAGGAGCTTCGCCCTACCGCTGACATTTTCCGTGGCACGGCACAGGGTAGGGAGAGCCTCCCGGCGAGCCGCATTCCCCGTGAGGGACGCTCTTTTTCAGAACCGCAGCGGCTAAACAGGAGCTTTGCTCTCGTGAAGTCGGGAGTGGGGCAGGTTCGATCAAGTCAACGCTCGGCTAGCCAAAATCAGGGGCGCTGTGCCTGGAGCTGGGAGGTCGCGCGCGTCCACAAACCCGGCTTCTTCCAGCCAGCCGGCTACCTGTTTGAACGGATAGGTATCACCCTCAGCCGAGTTCACCAGCATGTTGACGGCAAAGACAAGGGTGGGCTTCGTTGTAACCAGGTACGTCGAACTTTCCGGCGTCGTCTGGTAGCGTCCATTCTTCTTCGTCAAAAAATCAAGTCCGACCAGGCAATTCAAGATCGCTCGCCAGCCTCGTATAGAACCATTCGTCAACTCGGCAACCTCCTCGACCGAGTGTTCTGCAGCATCTAAGAAATCAAAAACCCGATTTCTAATCGCTACCTCAAGGATCAATGGCGGAGCAAAACCCCACGCAAATTGCATAATTCGTTGCGGTGAATCAGCAGACATCAGCGGCAGGTTAACAGCCCCAAAAAAACCTGTCAAAAACGCTTGAGGTGGTAACCGGGGGTCGACGTAACTAAGGAATGATGGTAGGGCCAGGATGCTGATCTCGGGCGGAGCCTTTGGGAGCTCATTGTCACGCGCCTTCAGCGCTTGATCGTCTATTTATACCGATTCCTAGGGCTAGCGCCCTAGGCTATCATATTTCGCACCTTCGGCGCTAAGACGATCGTTTCGGAGAAACGACCTAGGCGCCGCTTCGCGGCGCGTTGTCCTGCAATCTCCGAAATTCGTTGTTTTTCGGGAGGATTTCGATGCAGGCTAGTTGGTCGGCAGGCGAACGACGATGCTGGTGCCGCAACCAGCAGCAGTTTGCACCTCAAACTGTGCACCCAGATTTTCGGCCCTCGCCTGCATATTGGATAATCCGAAACCGTCTCTGCGCGCTTCCTCAGGATGAGCGATACCGAATCCGTTGTCTGTTATCTCAAGAACAAGGGTTGGTGGATCGCAGCGAAGGCTCACGGTGATGACCGTCGGCCTGGCATGCCGAACAGCGTTGCTGATCGCCTCCTGCGCAATCCGCAGCAGATCTTCCTGGGCCGAGGGCTGCAAACATTCTTCGGGCACACCGGTTGAATGAAAATCACAGCGTAATCTCCCTGGGATATTTGAACGCTCGACCACCTTTTGCAGGGCTTGGATCAATCCCAACTCCTGGATGATCGTGGGTTGCAGGCTGAACGCAGAACGACGGGCCTCCGCCAGTCCAAATTGGGCCAATTCGATGGCTCTCTCCACGTAACTCAGGCTATTATCGCCGCCCCTCTTCATCACCTTTCTGGCTGCACCCAGCTGCATCGAGACACCCGTGAAGATTTGGGCGAGCGAGTCATGGATCTCGCCGGCGAGCTGGTTTCGTTCCTCGAAAACGGCAGATTGTCTCGCTCCCTTCGCTAATCGGGTGAGTTGAATCGCCAGGCTTGCCTGGCTGGCCAGGGCTCGAGCTATTTCGAGCTCTTCCGGCCGAAATTCCCGGTCCTCGGCGAACCGAAACGTCACGCTGCCGATCAACTGGCTGGCTAAGTTCAAGGGAATGACTAGCGATGTCTTTGCGCCAAGCCCCAGGAGGTAAGACCGGAATGCATCGGGGACCGGTGCAGTCGCGTCCAGAAGATGTAAAACAGCGGCCGATTGTCTCAACAGGCTAAGCTGTCGCTCATCGAGCGGAATAGTTTGCAACCTCTCCGGATACTTTGCTTCCGCAGGGGTCATCACGCGGCCGTCTTGAAAAACAAGGTCTAAGGTCAGGACGTTCTGTTCGAAGTTGCGTAATCGCAAAACGGACGACGCAGCGCCCAGTTGCCGCGTCATAGCGCCCATTACTTGCCCGAGGAACTCATCCAGTTCCGGCACGGAGGCCAGCGAATCCAGACATCCGCGAAGTGCTTCGTTTGCTTTTGCCAGTTCGGCCGCGCGCTCGCGGGCGGCTTTCTCCCTTTCCATGGCAAGGGCAGTTTGTTTGGCCTGCTCGGCTAGTCTGGCCAACTCAAGCGCCAAGGTGGCTTGCTGAGCCCATGACTGGGCAAACTCCAAGTCCCCTTTATCGATTTGACGATTGCCTGCCATCCGTAGAGAGAGCAAACCGATAAGCTGATCGCCGAAGACTAAGGGTATCAACAAAAGCGCCCTGATGCCGAGGGCGGCAAAGCGGGCTTGCTGAGCCGGCGTGTACCTCAGTTGCGGATCATGAACGGGGTCGTTGTGAAGAAAGGGCTGCTTCATCTGCAGTGCGATCCACTCGGGATCATCGCGCGACCAATAGCGGGGTTCCCGGGCGTTTGGATGATCTGAATCCTCGGCCGCAACGACACGCCCATCCTGACAAACGGAGTGTAAATGCGCTGCGCGTTGTTCAACATCGATCAGCCATAAGGTCGATGAGTGGCCCCCGACCTGTTCGGTCAGCACGATTAACACTTGATCGACGAAACTCTGCAGTTGCTTATCGCGTGCCAGCGCATCCAGGCTGCGTCTCAATACTTCATTTGCCCGGGAAAGCTTGACCGCATCTTCCCGAATCTTCTCCGCCGCCACCTTGCGATCGACGCCTTGCGCGATCGTATCCGTCACCGACGCGAGCGCGTCGGCAGTGTCCGGCTCTAGTGCTTTCCGCGCGAACATGCCTAATACGCCGATCAAACGTCCCTCGACCATAATCGGATAGCCGGCAAACGCCTTCAGGCCATCTTTCTCAGCCCACTCAGGGTGACCGATGCGTTTATCGTTCCGTAGATCGTTTGTCAGGTACGGCTTACGCTCCTGTGCAATGAGGCCGATCTTGAGCTCGCCGACTGGTATCTGCGCGTGTTCGCCGTCCAAATGCGTGTACTGACCTGCGCTGGCTCGCAACTCCAGCATGTTCTCTTGTTCATTGAGCATCCAGATACGCGCAAAAGCCGCGTCGAGGCGACGCACAACGGCCAGCGCGCTCCGTTCCAGGACCGCTTGTAAGCCGCTTTCGGTCGCGTCGGAAAAGGCGAGTTGGATATCGGCGCGCAGGGCGGCTTGGCGTGCTCGTCTGCCCTGCGTTTCTTCGGCACGCTTTAGCTCCGTGACGTCGGTCGCGATGCCGCAGACCGCATACGCCTTCCCCGAGCGGTCGCGCAGCAAAAATTTGGAGGAGATATAATATCGGTCTCCTTCGGTCGAAGGTACGGACTCTTCGAACTGGATTGGCGCACCAGCTTCGATCACTTGCCGGTCGTTCGCGCGTACTGCCTCGGCGACATCATGATGATGGATGTCGTAGTCGGTCTTACCGCGGATCTGATCACGTTGCACCTGATGGCGGCGTTCATATTCGCGGTTAACTAATAAGTAACGGAGTTCGAGATCTTTGACGAAAATGACGGCCGTAGTATTGTCCACCACGTCTTGCAGTCGTTGTTCGCTGTCGCGCAACGCCTCCTCGGCCCGCCTGCGCTCCTCCTCGGTAGCGCGGACCACTTCTTCGGGCTTCTTTCGATCGCTGCCTTCTTGCGTCATGTCAGCATAGAATCAGGCATTTTCTGAGGAGATGGTAACCTGCGAGCTAATCCATATTAATCAACCCGCGCCCCGAAGCGATCGCAATGGCTTCCGTTCGACCAATCGCGTTCAGCTTTTTTAAAATGGATCTCACGTGGTTTTTCACCGTGTACTCACTGATGTAAAGGACCTGCCCTATTTCCTTATTGCTCTTGCCGGAAGCCATTTGCCCGAGAATCTGAAGTTCGCGCGAGGAAAGTTCTGGCTGCGTCATAGAGTCCGCTAGTTTCGCGGCAACATCGCGTGACAGCGAGGGCTTCCCCGCGAATACCTCGCGAACCGTATCGCAAACTTGATCAGCTTCCGCTCCCTTCAACAGATAACCTCTAGCTCCCGCGGTCATGGCGCGCCGAAGGTCCTCAGCTTTCGCAGAGTGGGTCAGCACGATGATCCGCGGTCGCGGCCTTTGCGACATCAACTCGGTCACCACCTGCAGGCCATCCTTTTTTGGCATCCGCAGATCAAGCATGAGGATGTCGGGGGAAAGTTCTTCGTAGAGCCGGCAAGCTTCCTCCCCATCGTGGGCCTGGCCTACGACCTTCAAATCGCTTTCCAGCTCGAGGATCGCTGTTAATCCTTCGCGAACAACCGGATGATCGTCCGCGATCAGAATCCGTATTTCTTTCTCCGCGCGACTAGCCGTCGCCTGAGATAGTTCCATAGAACTATAAAAAAGGGGTCTAACGAGCCATAGAACGGCTTATCAGCCGTGATAGTGTTCATGCGCTTCTTATCAAAACTATAACTAACCATCATCAATATTATCCACACTATGAATACTGATCACGAAACAACACTTCCCGAACACACAGAGTTTGCCGTCCTACCCCTTGGTACCTTCGCCGGAACCATCGCCAAAGTTCTCTATCGAACCAGTGGCAGCTTTGTTCCATCCGACACGGCTGATCAACTCATCGCGGACGGGCTCAGATAAACCGCCCTTGCGCCAAAACCTCCCTTCCGCATTGGGCGAAATCTCTGCGGGTAATAACTAAAAGCACTCCTGATCCAGGTGGACGATCTCGCAGGCAGAGGAATTCCTCACGAATGCGTCGCCTATCTTGGCAGAAGTAAAATCCTATAAAACGAATGAACCTCAAAAAACCTAACCTCGCGAGTGCTCGCTCCCAACGGACACCTGCTGGTCAGCAATAGTGACGGGATCAATCTGAATCCAAATGAGCCCAGCGAAATCGTGGAATTTACCGTGCAAGGCAGATTCATCGGCCAATTGTCGGTCGATCCGAATGCGGGCGGAGCATTTGGACTCAATATCGTAGCCGTCACTGACGATGTTGCCCGGTTCGCGGCCGTGGACGACAACACCAATACCCTCACCATCTGGACAGTTAATCAGCCAGGGGTTTCCGATCCCGACAGATTCTGAGCATCGGCCAGGGTTCGATCGAGTCAAAAAAACAAAACTGGCGGCTGATTTCAGCCGCCCAAATAATTGATGGGCGTCGAGATACTTCATCTGGCGCTCACAAATCGAGTTGCGACAGACCGGGATGGTCATCAGGACGACGGCCAGACGGCCAGAAATACTTTCGGTCTGATTCGCGAATTGGCAGATCGTTGATGCTAGCTATGCGCCGTGCCATGAAACCATTTCCGTCGAATTCCCAGTTTTCGTTTCCATAGGAGCGAAACCAATTGCCGCTGTCATCGTGCCACTCGTAAGCGAATCTGACTGCGATGCGATTTTCCTGAAAAGCCCATAGTTCCTTGATGAGCCTATAGTCCAATTCCCTTGCCCATTTACGCCTGAGAAACTGAATGATCGCCTGACGACCGGAGAGAAACTCCGAACGATTGCGCCACGAGCTGTCAGCGGTGTACGCGGCCGCTACTTTTTCGGGGTCGCGACTGTTCCAGGCATCTTCTGCAAGCCGCACTTTTTTGATCGCCGCGTCACGATCGAAAGGAGGAACCGGAGGACGCTGATTTTCAGATGTCGTCGTATTTTTCTTCACTTTCGGCTACCTTACCGCAGCCTTGAGATTGCGAAAGTCCCCTAGCCTGCATCGCTCCTAGCGCGGCGGAGCCGCAACCAAACGTGATTCGTGTGAAATGACGTGCACGATTCAGAACTATAGAACTACAAATCGTGAGAGATTTGTGAGCGATGCAGGCCCAGGCAACGAAATTCTCCGGCCCGCGCCGTTGAATCCGGATTCGATGTATCGACGGGATGGCGCGATCGAATCCCGCGTTTGACACTAGGGGTTGGTTGATCATGAGTCTGCTTAATGGCAAGTGATCGAACTGGAAAACAAACATTATGGTTACCACTCAAACTAAGCTGGCTGCCGTCAACGCATTTGGTCCCGCCCGAGCGACCGTCGAGGGTACGCCACTAACGCCCCAGGAATGGCGCGCCTGGCGTACTTGCTCCGGTTTATTTGGACGGAAGCTATTCTGAGATCTATCCTGACAAGAGCGAAGACTATGAGGGGATGAAGAAATTTTTCGGGCAGTTTTCGTTCCCTGGTGGAATCGGTAGTCATTGCACCCCGGAAACGCCAGGCTCCATCCACGAAGGAGGCGAGCTCGGTTATAGCTTGTCTCATGCCTATGGAACGGTATTTGATAATCCGGACTTGATTACCGTCTGCGTGGTAGGTGACGGCGAATCTGAAACCGGGCCACTCGCGACTTCCTGGCATTCGAATAAGTTTCTCAAGCCGATCAGAGACGGAGCAGTCCTACCGATTCTTCACCTTAACGGGTATAAAATTAACAATCCTACTATCCTGGCTCGCATCGACCATGCAGATCTTGGACACCTCTTCGCTGGCTACGGATACAGACCGTATTTCCCTTTGAACTAGCGATTCGCAACGAAATCGATCGGTTCAGTGTTGCGATCGATGTGATCGATCGTGTGCCCAGACTCCGAGTAGCAGGGGCTCACGCCAAGGATAAATTCAAGAACGAGCAGATAACCTGCCGCAGTTACGCGTACGAAAACGGGATCGATCAGCCGGAAATCGTTAACTGGAAGTGGCCCTATTAGTCTTAATATTAGATTGTGCTGGCGAACCACGGCGGCTCATCCGCCGTGGCGGATCGGCCCTACCCGTAACGCTCCCGGTGGACGGCGCGGGCGGGGTCGGCCAAAGGGCCGGTGCCGACGCCACCGCGGCATCTTTATAGCCGCAGTAACCGTTTTGTTTACCGTAACGTCAAAAGAGACATAAAATGCGTTTCGTCTTTCCATTTAGACTAACGAATCAGCCCCAATGAATGCGTATCTCAGGCGGGTTATGGGTATCATTGTCATCGGTGCAGGCGTGCTTCTGACTTCCTCATGCAGTGAGGAAAGTGGCTGGTCATTCAATCCGGAGGGAATCAAAACGCAAGGGATCAGCCCGAATTCCTCGGCACCACTACCAACGTCGGACAGCGCGTCAGCACCAACCCCATACTCTTCCCTCTGAAAAGCAGCGGAATTTTCCGGCGTAGCCGGAGAATTCTGCTGCCTGAGCCAGGCTCGGACCGAGTAATGAACAACAATCGGATCTTCCGCAAAGCCGACTAAAGAACAGAGCATAACGGCTACCGCAATGGCACAGCCAACAATGAACTCGCGCCGGGAATCCATGATGAATGCGGTGTTCTTCACCAGGCTATAGAAGAATTTGTGAAGATCACAGGGATCGACCAAGCTGATTCACTGGAAGTACACCGCGCCGAATAAAATCTCTAAGAAAATCACCAGGCTGGCAAAGGAGAGACCGAGAAATCCCGTGATGCTTACGATTCTAGCGTTTCTTCGGAAGGTTTCGCTACCTAGCCGAGGAAGACAATACTGTAGCGGAACTTTGTAGCAGGCGAGTGCGCAAAGAGCAAACACGACACCAGCAACGAAGCACACCATGAGAATCTCCAGCGGTACGATCAGGGAATTAACGGCCCCATCCAACGCCATGTTAAGGCGGTTCAGAGTTTGTGCGGTGGCATCAACACCATGCATAGTGCCCCAATTGACGATGATGCGGTTATTCTGGTTACTATTTTGATGCGGCCAGCTCAGCCGGCAGAGCGAACGAAGTTACTGTCGAAAATCTGGATGTCAGAGGCGAAAGTGTCTTCAAACCCGGCACAATCAGCTTTAACCCCTTGGTCACGTGGCTACATATCCCTATAAAGATTCTCAACTATCGATCGCAAAACGCGTCTCGGATTTGCTGGGGCGGATGACCCTGCCGGAGAAAATCGCCCAAATGCATTCTCACTGGCTGATTTTGTCTGCAGACGGCAATCATCGGATCCGTACCGATGCCTTTTGCCAAACTGCGACCACCGGCAGCATAAAAGAAACTCTCAGGCTGGGCATCGGGCAGATCACCCGCCCGCTGGGTACACATCCTGTTAATCCTCAAGAAGGAGTGCGTGCTCTTAACGTCCTGCAAAAGTTCCTCGTCGAGGAAACCCGGCTGGGCGTACCGGCAATATCCCACGAGGAGTGCTTGACGGGGCTGATGGTCAAAGGGGCAACCCTGTTCCCTTCAGCGCTGAACTATGGTTCGACCTGGAATCCGGACCTTATTGAAACGGTCGGCCAGGAAATTCGTAAAGAGGCAAAACAGATCGGATGCCATCAGGGGTTGGCGCCGGTTTTGGACGTATCCCGCGATGTTCGCTG
This sequence comes from Chthoniobacterales bacterium, assembly GCA_049585495.1. Taxonomy (GTDB): domain Bacteria; phylum Verrucomicrobiota; class Verrucomicrobiia; order Chthoniobacterales; family JAFAMB01; genus JBAUZZ01. Next base: position 40,921 of record JBAUZZ010000450.1, read on the forward strand.
GGGACGCACCGAGGAAACAATGGGAGAGGATCCCTATCTGGTAGGGGTTCTTGCCACCCGCTACGTTAAGGGACTGCAGGGAGAAAATCGCGAATTGCTGGCGACTCTGAAGCACTATGTGGGACACTCCTTCAGCGAAGGGGCTCGCAATCATGCGCCGGTGCATCTTGGCTTCAAAGAGCTGAACGACACCTTCATGTTGCCCTTTGAAATGGCGGTTAAGCAGGCCAATGCCGGCTCCGTGATGCCCGCCTATCACGACATCGACAACGAACCCTGTCACGGGTCGCACTTCCTCTTGACCGAAGTATTGCGCAAGCAGTGGGGCTTTGATGGCCTGGTGGTCGCCGATTATGCAGGCATCAATTTGCTCTACGCACACCATGGAATAGCCAAGGACAAGGCCGAAGCCGCCGCCCTCGCCTTTAATGCGGGACTCGATGTGGAGCTGCCGGGCTTTGAATGTGCAGCGCGTCTGCAGCAGGCGGTCGAACGTCGCCAGATAAGTGAAGAAAAAATCGATGAAATCGTGGCGCGGGTGCTGGCTGAGAAATTCCGTCTTGGCTTGTTTAAAAACCCCTATGTCGACGAAAATCAGTTGAGTCTACAATCCGACAACGCGAGGGGCCTGGCGAAAGAGGTGGCGTTGCAATCGGTCGTCTTGTTGGAGAATAGGGGAATCTTGCCCCTTGACGCCTCAAAGAAACCGAAAGTTGCTGTGATCGGTCCGACGGCAGATGATCAGTTGGCGATGTTCGGCGGCTACAGCTTCCCGGTCCACTTGATTGTCGCCAATATGCAAGAGGAACGCGTCCAGTACGCGAAAACGCCGCTGCAGGTGCTGACCGAACAGTTTGGTGGTGACAACGTGCGGTACGCCAAAGGGTGCGATATCCTCACTGAACGCAACCCAGCCGCACCGGTCTTTCCAGGTGACGTCGATCCGGATATCGCCGCCAGACTTAAACGCACTTCGCCAATCAGTCGGGATACCTCGCAAATCCAGGAAGCGGCTGCCTGTGCGCGCCAATCCGACGTCGCTATCGTCTTCGTGGGCGACCTGGCCGGCTTGTTCCAGACGGGCACGGTAGGCGAAGGCTCAGATACTGATACCCTTCAATTGCCTGGGGTACAGGAAGAGCTTTTGAAGCGGGTGGTCGCGACCGAGACGCCAACCATCATCGCAATGACTTCGGGCCGGCCCTACGCCCTGAACGGTCTCGAAGAACAGGCCGCAGCAGTGCTGATGGCCTTCCAGCCCGGGCAGGAAGGAGCCGAGGCCATAGCTGATCTGCTGACGGGCAAGGCCAACCCGAGCGGCCGCTTGGTAGTTTCGATACCGAAAAATGTCGGTGCGGTTCCCTATTACTATAACCACAAACTCAAGAGCGGCGGGACTCCAATCGCGTATCACTTCGGCAGCAAGTATTCATTCGGCTATGGTCTGAGCTATACCCGGTTCGAATACAGCGCGCTGACAATCCGCCAGGATCGCGTCAATATCAATGACGGCACTATCGCGCTTTCTTTGAAGCTTGAGAATAGCGGCAAGCGCGAAGGTTGCGAAGTGGTCCAGGTCTACGTTCGCGACGTGTATGCCTCACTGGTTCGTCCCCTGAAGGAGTTGAAGGCCTTTAAACGGGTGACCTTGCTGCCCAGACAAAGAGCCGTGGTGAGTTTTGCCATCCCAGTGGATATGTTGAATTTCACCAGCAGGAACAATCAACGGATGGTCGAAGCTGGTGAATTTGAAATCATGGTTGGAGCGTCCAGCACTGATATCAAGCTGAAGGGCAGGGTTGAGGTTGTCGGCGAAAACCGCGTCCTCGATCGACACTGGCGAATGGAAAGCCAGGCACACGTTGAGGCCATTGAGATGAGCTGATGGGTCAGAAGACCGTGACCCCAAAAGGCGTCGTCACTCCGGTGCGATACCTCGATCTGGAATGGCATCACGGATTGATCCAAGTTCGCCAATACAAAGGCAAGATTCCATTCAGCCCAAATTCCGAAATTGCCTTGGAGGGCGACGCTCCGCCGTCGCCGGAATTTCGGAGTTTAGGTTCAGTCTCGCTACATGAGCATCGACTCGGGAGGCGGTTCTCTGCCATAATGATTCAAACATCATTTAATCCCAAATTCCGAAGTTCTGGCGGCTGACCCGGGCCCGCAACGCGGTCGCCACGCCCGCAGTCGCTACGCGACAGCGTTGCGGGCGGGCGTAGCGACTGCGGGCTGGGCAGCCGCCCTACAAGCCAATTTCGGGATTTTGGGTTAATCTCACCGAGGCGCTCTTATGAGTAGACATCCCCTGGCCGGCAAACCCGCTCCGAAGGAACTTGTGATCAACGTAAGTCAGCTCGAAGCCGCATTCTATGAGGCCAAGCCCGATCCAGGTGACCCAAACCAGTTGGTCAGCTTTGGGACCAGCGGCCACCGCGGCACCAGCTCAAACGCAACATTCACCGAAGCGCACATTCTCGCCATCACACAGGCCATCTGCGAATATCGCCATACCCAGGGGATCAGGGGGCCGCTATTCATGGGCAAAGACACCCACGCGCTTTCCCGGCCCGCTGAGCGTGTTGCGCTCGAGGTTCTCGCGGCGAATGAGGTGGAGGCATTCATTCAGCGCGATGACGGCTTCACGCCGACCCCGGTCATTTCGCGCGCCATCCTGGTCCATAACAGGGAACGCCCAGATAGCCTGGCGGACGGTATTGTCGTCACCCCGTCGCACAATCCGCCTAGCGACGGTGGGTTCAAATACAACCCGCCAAACGGCGGGCCGGCCGATACAGACGTCACCGACTGGATTCAAAACAGAGCAAACGAGCTGCTGCGGGCCGGCAATCGAGGTGTTCGGCGCATGGACTTCGACGCCGCCGTCAAGGCGGCCACGACCCACGCAACGGACTTCGTCGCTCCCTATGTAGAGGATCTTGGAAACACCATCGACTTCGAAACCATCCGCTCTGTCGGCGTGAGAATCGGCGTCGATCCCTTGGGCGGTGCCGCGGCGGCTTACTGGCAACCGGTGGCCGAACGCTATGGCGTCGATATCACTGTCGTGAACCCAAAGATTGACCCTACGTTCGCGTTCATGAGGGTAGACCACGACGGCAAAATTCGGATGGATTGTTCCAGCCCGTGGGCAATGGCCGGGCTCGTCGACCTGAAGGACCGCTTCGACATCGCCTTCGGTAACGATCCCGACGCTGACCGGCACGGGATCGTCACTCCGTCGGCCGGCCTTCTGAACCCGAATCATTACCTCGCCGTCGCTATTCGTTATCTCCTTACGCATCGTCCACAATGGTCCGCCAGCTCAGTCGTGGGAAAAACGCTCGTGAGCAGCAGTCTCATCGATCGCGTCGTCGCGAGCCTGGGCCGCAAGCTATGGGAGGTGCCCGTCGGCTTCAAATGGTTCACGCCGGGCTTGTTCGACGGCTCCTGTTGCTTCGGCGGTGAGGAAAGCGCCGGAGCCAGTTTTCTCCGGCGCAACAGCTTGGCCTGGAGCACGGACAAGGATGGCCTCATCCTCGGCCTGCTCGCTGCAGAAGTGACCGCGCGCACAGGCAAGGATCCCGGTGCCCACTATCAGGAGCTGACCGCCGAGTTTGGCACGCCGTTTTACACCCGGATCGACGCCCCCGCCACGCCCGAGCAAAAGAACCTGCTCAAAAAACTTTCCCCAGAGGCCGTGACCGCCACCGATCTGGCTGGGGAGCCGATCACTGCGAAACTCACTCGTGCTCCCGGTAACGGCGCCCCAATCGGCGGGTTGAAGGTCGTCTCAGGCAATGGTTGGTTCGCTGCGCGACCCTCGGGCACGGAGGATATCTACAAACTCTACGCCGAGAGCCTTAAAGGCGCGGACCATCTAGCCACCATCGTCGAGCAGGCCCAAGAGATCGTCAGCCGTTCTCTCGCCCAAAAGTGAATCGTTGCGTTCAAAAAAAGAGTACTAGTGAAACTCGGAACCAAGGGCAACCTTATCGTGCATGCGGACGAAAATCGGTGGCGCGGCGAACCTCCGCACAGAAGTATCCGCTAAAAAGATAAATGACGTTACCATAGGGCGGTCTGCCGCCCCGTGATGTCAAACAATGACAACCCCAGAAGCACAAAGTCATGAGTGAAGCTCCCGTACAAATCAAGGAGTTGGTCAAAACGTATTTGGACGATCGGGGAAACCCGACATTCACAGCGGTCAAGAATATCAACTTAAACATCTCTGACGGCGAGTTTATGGTCCTGGTCGGGCCTTCCGGTTGCGGGAAGTCGACGACACTCCGTATGATCGCCGGGCTCGAAAGAGTCACCAGTGGAACGATCGAGATCGGGGGGCAGGTAGTCAACAACCTCGAGCCGAAAGATCGGGGAATCGCGATGGTCTTCCAGAGCTACGCGCTCTACCCCCACATGAACATCTTCAGAAACATGGCGTACGGCCTTGAACTGACAAAGAAGCCGAAAGGGTTCATTTCGGACATGGTTGGACGAACCGCCAAGGCTCTCCAACTCGATCACATGATGGAACGCAAACCAGCGGCTCTTTCGGGCGGTCAGCGGCAGCGTGTCGCTCTGGGACGCGCCATTGTCCGAAATCCCAAGGTGTTCCTCTTCGACGAACCGCTCTCCAATCTAGATGCCAAAATGCGCGTTCAAATGCGCTCGGAGATCTCTCGACTGCACGCGCAGCTCGGTACGACAATGATCTACGTGACCCACGACCAGGTAGAGGCGATGACCATGGGCGATCGCATCTGTGTCATGAAGGACGGCGTGATCATGCAGGTCGCGGATCCGCTAACGCTTTACCTGAAGCCGGAAAACCTCTTTGTCGCCAGCTTCATTGGTAGTCCGCCAATGAACCTGCTTAAGGGCAAAGTGCGGCAGCGCAACGGTAGCCTGAATTTCGCCGAAAGTGGGGAAAATAACCCCCTGACATTCCCTCTAAAAGGTCCGCTCCAAACCAGCGCCAGCAAGTACATCGATAAAGATATCGTATTCGGCATTCGCCCCGAGAACATCAGTAGTGAGCCGAAGGAAGGCTCCAGTACGCCGGTAACATTGACCGTCGATATCGCTGAACCGATGGGTGCGGAGTCGCTTGTCTACCTGAAGACAGGTACAGGTAACTTGATCGCCAGAATTCACGGCGAACATATATTCCATCAGGGGGAACAGGTGACCGTCCAGTTCAACCTGGACAAAGTGAACCTCTTTGACCCCGAAAACGAACAGGTAATTCGATAACCCGCCGCGCCTGAAAATTTGGACATAAAGCAATTCGTGGGCGCTTAGTTCTGAAGAAACGAAGACTATTCTGACCGTTGATGGAGAGATCGCTCTTGCCATTCCGCAGCAGCGCGGAAGTCTAACGCAAAAACATTGATAATGAGGCGTGGCGATGAATGCTGATTACTGGGAGAAAAGGACCGCTTCGATCCAGGATGGCGCTGTTCGGGTGCTATCTTTGTTCGCGCCCGAAGAAGTCGATTACTGGCGTGGCCAGCTCAGGTCGAATCGCAGAAACACGCGTGAAATTGAGTTGGTGACCTGGGCAAGACATGCGGCAACGCTTCGGGGACGTGCGCAGTACGGCCGTATTGGCGAAGTCGCTGAGTACGTCTTCCAGTTCATTCGCAGCTCGGAAGGAGAGCTGTTGAAGTTCGGTGTTGTCGCATTTTCCAAGTCAGAGGACAGGGCGCTGGCGCGACAGGTCATCGACATATTCGAGACTAAAAACTGACTGGGGCTTCACCTATCGTTCTGAATCGTCCATTTCCGCGAGGATTTTTACCGCCGAAAGCTGGTAGGGCGAATTCGTCTCCGCCATTGGCGGAGACAAATGAGCCTCCAGGGGCTAACAACATTTGCGGTTTAGGCTCATCCGCCGGGAACTTCTATCTCACCTTGACGACGACCTTGCCTTTTGCACGTCCTGTTTCGACGTAAGCCAAAGCTTCGCTTGTCAATTCGAAGGGGAACACCCGATCTACGACCGGGTGTATAACCCTGGATTCGATGAGAGACGTGATCTCGCGCAACTGGTCGCCATTCGCTCTCATGAAAAGAAATGAATAGTCTGCGCGATGGCGTTTCGCTTTCTTCCTAATTCGATAGCTTAAAAGGCGCATGACCTGCCTCAACATCCAGCTCGATCCCATTCGGGATGTGATGACCACAGCTGATCCCCCAGAGGCGGTGGCTGACGCGGTGCTCTTGGCAGCGACCGCCGTGCGCCCACGGCGACGCTATGCCGTCGGCAAGATTGCGCGGCAGGTCAGCGTGCTGCGTCGGTCGCCCGCAGAGATGTTCGACAAGAGCCTGCGCAAGCAGATGCGCTTGCCCGTCCGAACAAAGTCGTGGCTGAGCGAAAGACCGGTAAGCGCGGCGATCGCCGCGCCCTGAATCAGAGCCTCCAGATCAGCGGCGTCACTAACGTGGCGAGCAACCAGGCGATGATAGCCATTCCGCTTCCGATGGAGAGATAGTGCTTAAAGCGGTACCGCCCAGGCCCCATCACTAACATTGTGGTCTCATGGGCAACCGGCGTGCAGAACGACGTTGAAATACAGATAGCCAAGCCGATCATGAACGGTTTTGGATCCGCGGGAGCTTCGCGCGCGATCTGGTAAGCAATCGGCGCGAGAATGATAGCGACCGCGGCGTTTTCAATCACTTGCGTGAGTGCAACCGTGAACATCAGCAGGGCGCCAAGAATCAAATTCGGACCAGCCCATTGAAAATTGGTGACGATGCCGTGCGCCAAAGCTCCGGCGGCGCCTGTCTTCTCCAGCGCGAGACCGAAGGAGATCATACCCCCGACCGTGGCGACAGCCGGCCAATCAACCGACTTGTAGGTGTCAGTCACTTTCACACATCCCAATAACAACACGGCGGCGGCTGCCATTGGAATGGAGAGTGCAGGCGTCAGAACACCGGTAATTGCAGCTAAGATTATTCCACCCAGGAGCAGCATGGTGATGATCGCCTGCTTTTTGCCAGCAGTCGGGAAGTGTCGTTGGCTCAGCACAATCAGATTTGGATTGCGCTCGAGTCTTTCGAGATTCGAGTTATGGCCGAGCAGGAGCAGGGAGTCGCCATACTCGAGTCGGGTAGTAGACGGCCGTTCCTGAATGGTCTGCCCGTGCCGCGAAATGCCGAGCACGCTGAAACCATAGTCGCGACCGAAATTGGTCTGCTGCATGGTGCGCCCGGTATACCTGGAGTTGGGAGAGAGCAAAGCTTCGACGGTAATCAAGTCGAGGCTGCGGAGCGCTTTTTCACCGATCTTGACTTCCTCCATGAATCGGAAATCGGGGGATTTCAGGAGGCTACCTATCGTGGGCACGGCGCCTTGCATGATCAGTGCGTCACCGGGATGCAATTTCATCCAGCCATTAGGCGGCATCCGTTCGCCCGCGCGGATGACGCCGACAATGGTTACGTCCTGTCTTTTGGCCCAGTCGAGTTGGTCGAGGGTCAATCCGACCGTTGTCGATTCTGGTGTAACCATCACCTCGGTTAGATATTCCTTGCCCAGTTCCTGCTCCAACGATTGCACGTCGGGTGTCGGCAAAAATCTTCGTCCCACCAGGAAAAAATAGGTCGCACAGCCAACGAAAACTGTGACGGCAACGGGCGTGAAATCAAAGAAACCGATTCCCTGGCCGGTTCGCTGGCGAAAGAACTCGCTCACAATGATGTTACTGCGAGTGCCGATCAGCGTCCATTGCCCGCCAAGCGCCGCGCCATAAGCTGCACACATGAGATAGCGCGACGGTGAAAGGTTGCGCTCTTTGCACACCCCCAGAATAACCGGCATGAAGACGAGAACGATGGTGGTCTCATTAATGAACATGGAAC
>JBAUZZ010000451.1:0-13016 GCA_049585495.1 Chthoniobacterales bacterium
CGTCTTCAGCAAATCCGCAGATTGCAAAAACAAGCTAAACTGCTGAATTTACAACTCGTTCCAGCTTAGTTACTTATGCGACGTGTTCCTGGAGAGTAATCGGTAATCAGTAATCGGTAATCGGTAATCGGTAAAAGGCGTTTCAAAAGGCGGCACAGTGGAATCGGGGGTTGTGGCAGGGCGAGATTCATCCGAGCTGCGGTGGGTTATTTCAATAGTCTTCGGAACGTTCGCTTCTGGACCCCTGGCCCGTCTCTTCTCACTTCTCACTTCTCACTTCTCACTCCTCACCTCTCGCCGTGCCGTGCGGTCTACTCACCTTGACTGGATTTTAATCGAGACTATCTTCGCCAAAGCTTGTTTTCGCCGATGAAGTGCTCCCCGGCCGATGCCCATGATGCGGACGTGGCAATTTATCTCAATTACGGGATCGATTGCTCGCTGGGTTATTTTGGCGACTTGGTCATTAGCGAACGCGGCATCATATTCCGATCGCGTTGGCGATTTAGCCTCGGCACCCAGTTGGCGTTACGGGTGTGTGCGCAAGGCCAAGGAGTTGAAGAATATCCCGTCTGCGAAGAGCTGACCGGGCTCGTCGTCAGCTGCGAACCGTACTACGGCCGGTCTCGCCTTTTTGAGGTGACGGTTCTCTTTCTGGACGTCCCAGAACCTGTACAGCTGAGAATCGGCCGGCTAGCTACGCGCCCGGAATTAATGGGAAATCTGAACTAAGGCTCGCCAAAACATCATTTGGCGGAGCTAATGGCGCGTGCTGCGCGGCTTTTGCGGCGGTTGGCCAGATTCTTATGTACGACCTTGCGCTTAGCCGCCTTGTCCAGGCGCGAAGACAAGAGGCGCAGCTCCTCCTGCACTTTCGTTTTGTCGCCCGATGCGACTGCAGCGGCGAGTTTCTTTTGCTGAGATCGAATTCCGGTCAAAACGCTTTTGTTACGCAAGGTTCGACGGTCAGTTTGTCGCGCGCGCTTTGCTGCTGATCGTGTGTTGGCCATAGTGAAGGAAGAGCGTGGAAAGTACGTCAGAAGCGCATGGTGTCAACCTGGAAGGTGCGTCTACTGTTCCGTGGCCGCGGAACCCGAAACTCGGCACGCTCATTAGCCTTCAGCATCCCGCAGGGTCTCGGAGTCGTTCGACTTGGCGGGACGATTCAAGAGCGCATTGAAAACGCGCTTGGGCAGACTGCGGCCCCGCTCCTCGTGTTCCAGTTCGCCGACGGCATTTCGCTTCGCTTCTTCCCAGACTGCCGGAAAACCGGGCGATTTTGATACCATAAATCGCTCTGCGCGGGCGTAGATCTCGAGTTCACGCTGAAGCCGCTTGTCTGGAAGTTGATTCAGATTCGCGACCTTGATGCGTAGATTCTCATTGTGTGTCTTCAGGTCTTGCAAATCCTTGCGCAGCCGACCGGTTGCCTCGGCTTCCAGTTCGAGCTTATCGGCAAGGTGCCGCTTCAGGCGCCTAACCTCGCGCGTCGCCTCCCAGAGGCGGATCAGCAGGAAGCCAATTCCAATCAATCCCAGCACGGCTCCCAAAGCCAGACCCCAGACGAAATGATTGTGCCAATAGTCCATATCGTTCCCGAACCGGGCAAACTAACCTCTCCTGGCGGCGATTCAAGGTTCCGAGTTCCGCGTTCTGCGGTGGTGAACTAGACTATCTAGCGCTGCCTCGCTCAGGGAGGACGATTCTCCGCCTTGAGGGAGGATCGCAATATCGTAACGCCCTGGCACACTCGGAACCCGGAACTCGAAACTCGAAACCGTCAAATGCCAGGGGGGAGATTTGAACTCCCGACCAAGGGCTTATGAGTCCCCTGCTCTACCACTGAGCTACCCTGGCGTAGAAAGCTCCAGCTTTTATATAGCGGACGCAAAAGCCGAGCTTTTGCAGGTGAACGCCGAAGGATGACAAAAGTAGGACACTTCCGTTCCCATGCAAGTCAGAATCATCCTCATCGATCGCTAAAAGATTCAGCCTTTACGGCGCCGGCGTTGCCGACCTTTCGGGCAGTTTGAATTTTAGCCTTAGGTTGCGGCAGTTCTCATCGAATGCGATGGGAACTTGCATGACCATCGTTATTCTGCACTACACCTGCTGGCCGGTGATTAGCGGAGTCGAAACGGTTATCCGTCAACATGCGTTCTTGATGCGGGAGAACGGACATCGCCCGACCATTTTGTCTGGACAAGGGAGAGCGTTTTCGGAAAAAGTGCCGGCGAGAATTATCCCCGAGCTCAACGAATTGGAACCATGCGTTGCTCGTGCTCAACAAGAGGTCTTCACAAGCCGCGTCGGAGAGAATTATTACCGGCTTACTGACGCGTTGCGAAGGCGGCTCGATCCGATTCTTAGTAGGTGCGATACTATCGTCGTCCACAACATTCTCACAATGCCCTTCAACATGGCCGCAACGCAGGTTTTGTCGGAATTCGCAGGACGTGGGATGCCGATCGTGGCCTGGACGCATGATCTGGCTGCAATCAATCCCGATTACTCGATTCCGCGGAACCGAATCTTCGATCTCATTCGGGAAAGACAGACAAACATCCGCTATGTCGCGGTTTCCAAATCACGGGCGGACGAGTTCAAAACACTGACAGGCACCGAACCCGACGCAATTGTGCCGAACGGGATCGATCTCCCAAAGGCCCTGGGCATCAGTCCGGAAGTAGAGGAACTGCTTTACGATGCTGCTGTTAGTTCGACGATATTGTTCTACCCTACACGGATCCTGGAGCGAAAGAACCTTGGCTTCGCCTTTCAAATTCTAGCGGCGTTGCATAGTTTGGGGACTCGGGCGCGGCTGGTTGTGACAGCAGCACCCAATGCCCACGGCCGCGCTTCGACCGCGCATCTCAGCGATCTCAAGAAAAAAGCCTGCGACCTGCAACTCGCCGACGACGTGATCTGGGTAAATGAGCATTTCTTTGTCGATGACCGACATCTGCGCAGTCTCTACCTGATGGCTGACGGGTTATTGTACACTTCGAGACAAGAGGGATTCGGGTTACCGCTCCATGAAGCGGCCGCCTTCCGCATTCCGATCTTCTGTTCAAACATTGAGGCGCTGCGGTCGCATTTGCCGGAGAACGCAGTAGCGTTTGACCTGCAAAATTCCCCTAGAGATATTGCGGAGAAGATTCGCAATGCCCTCGAACAAGACAAAGCCTTCCTTAGTCGAAAACAACTTCTTCGAGATTATTCGGCGAAGCGGCTTTATCGAGAAAGAATTGAACCTTTCCTCCGGAGACAACTATGACGATTGCCCCTCAAGACCTCCATCGGCTACTTCACGCCGAACACGATGATGCGTTCAGCTTTTTGGGAACGCATCAGGTTGACCAGCATCTTGTTGTTCGCGCCTTCCGTCCAGACGCGAAAGCCCTCAGCGTAGTCGATCGTCGCAACCCAGAGCGGCGTTATTCGGCGGAGCGAATCGCCGAAGAAGGCGTGTTTGAGGCGCAGATCGAGGATACCCGCGAGCGATTCGACTATTTACTGGAAATCACGAATTGGTCTGGCGAGACCTTCCAAATCAGTGATGCGTTCTCGTATGGCCCGGTGCTGGGCGAGCTGGATATGCATCTATATTGCGAAGGGAATCACTACGAGATCTATAAAAAGTTGGGGGCGCACCTAGCCGAGATCAACGGACACAAAGGTGCAACGTTTGCTGTTTGGGCGCCAAATGCCCAGCGGGTCAGTGTAGTGAGCGATTTCAATGGTTGGGATGGGCGGGTGCATCCCATGCGGAAACGGCGGGAATCTGGCATCTGGGAAATTTTTATCCCGGGCGTTGGCGAGGGCGCTCATTACAAATACGAAGTTCGGAACTGCTTTGGCCAGATCGTGCTGAAGAGCGATCCGTTTTCGTTTTTCGGTCAGCACGGCATCCAAACCGCTTCCCTGGTTTTTGACCTGGATCGCTTCAAGTGGAGCGATAGCGACTGGGAGGAAAGCAAAAAAACCAAACAATGGCACAAGGAGCCGGTAAGCATCTATGAAGTGCATCTCGGGTCGTGGGCCCGTGTTCCGGAGGAGAATAATCGGTACCTGAGTTATATCGAGCTTGCCGATAAGTTGATCCCCTATGTGAAGGAAATGGGTTTCAGCCACATCGAGCTCATGCCGGTCGCCGAGCACCCGTTCGACGGTTCCTGGGGCTACCAGGTCACCGGCTACTTCGCGCCCACCAGCCGTCATGGAAATCCCGATGAGTTTCGTCATTTCGTTGACCAATTTCATGCGAGCGGCATCGGGGTGATCCTTGACTGGGTGCCGGGGCACTTCCCGAAAGATGCGCATGGTCTGGCGATGTTCGACGGCACGCACCTTTACGAACATGCAGATCCCCGCCAAGGCGAACACATGGACTGGGGGACATTGATCTTCAACTACGGCCGAAACGAGGTAAGAAATTTTCTTGTCGCCAACGGTTTGTTCTGGCTTGACGAATACCACATTGACGGGCTTCGAGTCGATGCCGTCGCGTCGATGCTTTACCTCGACTATTCGAGAAAACCCGGCCAATGGGTGCCAAACGTACACGGTGGTCGAGAGAATCTCGACGCGATTCACTTTATGAAACGCTTTAACGAGATCTGTTACGAGCGCTTCCCCGGGATTATGACAATCGCTGAGGAATCAACGGCCTGGCCAGGCGTTTCCCGGCCGACCTATCTCGGCGGCTTGGGATTCGGCTTCAAATGGAACATGGGCTGGATGCACGATTTCTTGAAGTACATGCAACTTGATCCGGTCCACCGCCGCTATCATCAGGGCGACGTTACCTTTTCGCTGCTTTACGCTTTCCATGAGCATTTTATTCTGGTGTTAAGCCACGACGAAGTAGTCCACGGCAAAGGCTCGTTGATAAACAAAATGCCCAATGATCCATGGCAGAAATTCGCGAACCTCCGCATGTTCTACGGCTGGATGTTTGCGCATCCCGGCAAGAAGTTGCTCTTTATGGGAGGCGAATTCGGACAGTGGTCTGAGTGGAACTACAATCGAAGTCTTGATTGGCATTTGTTACAGTATCCTCTGCATGCGGGAGTACGCCGGCTGATCCAGCACCTGAATCATCTATACAAGAGCGAGCCGGTCTTCTGGGAACTGGACGATTCTTACGAAGGATTTGAATGGGTGGACTTCCACGACTCCGACAACAGTGTGGTCGCTTTTCTCCGCAAGGCAAGATCCGGACCGACGTTCCTCTTCGTTGTCAACGCCACTCCTGTGCCGCGCGACGCTTACCGCGTCGGGGCGCCTGGCGAAGGTTGGTACGAAGAAATCCTGAACACTGATGCCGAGACTTACGGTGGTAGCAATGTCGGAAACTATGGTGGCATGCACGCGGAGGCCATTCCCTGGCAAGGCCAATCGCACTCGCTTCACCTGACTTTGCCGCCATTGTCGACCATCGCTTTCAAGCGCCATCCCTATTCGCAAGGATAGAGTGGGTTGGGGTTCCGGGGCGCGGGTGAGAGGTGAGAAGTGAAATGAGGGCTGCAGGAACGTTCCGTGATTTGAGAGTTTACCGACTTGGGAGGATGGCAAGTCGTGAAATTTTCGAAGCACGTAAGTAATTCCTTCGAGAAGAGCGATACTCGTTGACAGATCAGCTTCGCCGTTCATCGCGGGCGACGAAGGCACTATCGAATGATGGCCAAAGAGGAGCCGCACCTTTGGGATGAGGTGTTCATAACTGATCCGTACGAGCAAGACGCCTGAAACGACTTCTCACCTCTCACTTCTCACCTCTCACCTTCACCCTCCACGACGGACGAGATCTCCCCGTCGTGAAAACGCGTACGCAGTCGATCACAGCTTCGGACCTGAGTCCGGGAAGAGAGCAGCGCTCCCTTTGAGTCCGTCGTGACCGTGTATCCACGCTCCAGCGTTTGTTGCGGACCAAGCAGCTGCAACATTTTCTCCAGACTCAATGTCCGGCGCTTCCAATGATCTAACGTCTGGAATGTGGCGTTACGAATGCGCACCGCGAAACCAGCGATTTCGCGCCGACGCGCTCCGAGCACGTTTGCCGGACGATACGCAGCAAGCAGAGATTGTAACCGGAACAGATGCGCCCGGTACTGATCAAAGGCGGCCATCCGCAGTTGCACTAGCCGGGACTCAAACTGATCTACGCGCTGCTGCGATTCCCGCAAAATGCGCTGCGGCTCCAGGAAAAATGCGGCAGCAGCCAGATGTTGCAATTTGATTTTTTGAACTTCGAGATTCTGCCGAACTAACCTGTCCAGGGCTACCCGCAAACTGCGGAGTTCGCTAGGGAGAGATTCAAAATCCTGCGTCACGAGTTCAGCAGCAGCGCTCGGGGTCGGGGCACGCACATCGGCGACAAAATCAGCAATTGTGAAGTCGATTTCATGCCCCACCGCGGAAATGATAGGCAGAACCGAATCGTAGATCGCGCGTGCCACGGCCTCCTCGTTAAATTCCCAGAGATCCTCCAGGCTTCCTCCACCCCTGCCCACGATGAGAACGTCCAGTCGCAACCGCCTCCGATTCATGTTCAGATGCCGAATCGTCTCCGCAATCTCTTCAGCTGCCCCCTCACCTTGCACGCGCACCGGACAAATCAAGATCCTTAGCCAAGGGCTTCGCCGTCCCAGGATATTCAGCATATCCTGCACTGCGGCACCCGTCGGTGACGTGATGAGTGCGACGCGGCGCGGGAACCTCGGAAGAGAGCGTTTCCGGGAAGGTTCAAACAGGCCTTCCCCTTCAAGCTTTCGTTTTAATGCCTCAAACCTGGCTTGCAGCAGGCCCTGGCCTTTGGTTTGCACCAATTCCACAATCAGCTGGTATTGGCCCCGCGCTTCGTAAACCGTGACCCGCCCGTAAGCTTGGATTTGCATCCCATCGGCAAGCGCCATTCTTGACTGAGCGCCATAAGAACGAGCGAACATCACGCAGGCAAGATGTGCCCCGTCGTCCTTCAGCGTGAAGTAGTGATGACCCGAAGACTGTTTTCGGTAATTCGAAATCTCCCCTTCGACCCACACTTCACCGATCTGGCCCTCGAGTATTTCGCGGACTCGCCGGGTCAGTTCCGAGACAGTCAAGGTTTTGGTCATTCTTCCACCAATAGCATCTAGCCTGCAGCGCTCCTAATGCTCTCTGCTGAAGAAATGCCCGTCACCGGGAATGCGGCCGGCAGGAGCTTCGCCCCACCGGTGACGCTTCCGTAGTACATCGTGGGAAGGTTCTTCAGGAACTTCGCCAAACCGCTGGTGTTCCCGTGGCACATCGTTGGTAGGGCGAGCCTCCCGGCGAGCCACATTCCGAGTGAGGGCGGTTTTTTCAGCAGAGAGCATTTAGGAGCGATGCGGGCTCAGGCAATTCATCGTCTGGGCACGTGGAGATGTTGCCAGTCATCGCTAGTCAGAAACGGTTAGACTGGTGCGCGATGCAGGGTTCGAACCTGCGGCCCCTTGCGTGTGAAGCAAGCGAACTGGCATACTAAGCTACACACATTGAATTGCTTATAAATAGCTCTACCATTTTGACTCTACCGTCTTACCCGACGACCATAGGCGTAGTGTGTTTGCCTCGGTTTTGATCTTCAATTCTCGGTAGGGCAAAATGGTTGAGTACCGTCAATCTGGAATTCGTCATTTTTTGCGCCGTCATCAAGCCGTTTCTTAAAGGCGGGGACTAGACGCCATCGGCGATTACTAGTGACGGGAGTTGTTCCAGCGCAGCGAAGAATGCGTGTGATGCACCGTTCCGTCAGCTTCAATGTTGGGTGACCGATTGATCGTTCGGGAACGGCAGGGAGTTTAAGCATCGGGCCTCAGATCCCAAAACCCGCTTTGCCGTCGCCTCAAAGTAAAGCAACCGCAGAATCTTTTCGAGAACGCGCGTTGAGGGGCCGTTATCATGACCCTCGGAAAATCGCTGTAACGCTCACCTGTCACCACACGTCTCCAGCCCCTGAAGAGAACGTGCATCTCTCTTCAGTTGAAACACAGCCCCTGGCTCGTCTAGGCGGGTCAGGGGTGTTTTTAAATTGTTCGCCATGAAAGGACGATTCAGCCATCTTAATTTGGTCATCGTCGCTGCGACATTCTTGCTATCCTCCTGTGCAGCAGAACCGGACATCCCTAGTGCCTCAGATCCGGCAGATTCGAACCTTTCTCAACCGAGAAGCCATGAGTGGCCCACGAACGACGCAGAAGGAGTCCCGTCAGAGAAACGTCTCGAGCGACCAGGCGATTCGGCCCCATCCGGCTATTGACCTGTGGCGCGGTTTCGGATCAATAGCAGCAACTTCGAGCCGACGACCGGAGAGACAACCATTGGTTGCAATTCGCCACATTAGCCCACCGGTTCCAGGGTCGAAGAATCAATCGCCCTGGACTAGTCTTGGCGGGTCAGGGATCTTTCTTTTACCGCAAACTGACCATCGGTCTTGATTGCGACACACAAATTACCGAAATCGGCAATGCTGTCGCGGACCACATAAGAGACGAACCGCTATTGATCGCTGTGATGCTTTAGGTCGTCCTCGCTGGCGTCTGAGAGTGCTCGCACGATCGCTCTGTTTAGCTCGACGTCTATCGCTCGCTTGATGGCCCTGTTTAGCTCCGCGTCTATCGCTCTCTGCTTTGCCGCAGGATCGGTAGGCAGCGTCGGTTTCGCCTTAACCTCGGCCTGCGGGTCCGCATTCTGAGCGACCCGGGCCGGAGAAGAAGTGCCGAAGTCTGCGGAGGCCCGTTACGCTTGCCGATTTCTGCGGCCACAAAGGTACAAATGCCGACGAAAGCGGCATTGCCATTCCGTGTGTCGTAGATGTTCTCCTCGATCCATTCCAGAACGGTGAGAAGAGATTCACCGGAGAGAGGCAATTCGGGAAACACTTCCGGTTGAATCTTAGCTACAGGATGCGCTCGCCGCGGCGAACCCCGTCTATATGGCATCGCTTGGAGGCTTTAGAAAGCATCCCGCAAACGATTGATAATGCTTTAGCGGATGTCCGTAATTTTTGCGTGACATTCCCGATTCGATTTTAGGTGTGCAAAATTTTTCACATCCTCATCTATCAAAATCTGCTTTACTAAATATTTGATCGCACTCGCAACTGATCCGGCCACTGCCGAACGGCAGACATTGAACTCTGGTTTTGTTTGTTTTTCCTGTGGTGATGAGAAGCCAGAAGAGCTTTTTCCAATGGACGCACTACTCGTGCTGGCGCTGTCGAGACGTATCGAGCCACCCGCACGCAGACACTGTAATTCTAATGATGGGCATTAACGACATCGGCTGGCCCGACAGTGTCCTGGCTCCGCACGAGCAAGCGCCCTCGGCGGACGACGTCATTGACGGCTACAAGCAACTTATCGCACGTGCTCATTTGCACGGGATGAGCATCATCGGCGCCACGCTGACGCCATTCGAGGATACTTTCAAGGGCACTCCGCTCGAGGGGTACTACAACAAGGACAAGGAGCAGAAGCGCCAAGCCATCAACCAATGGATTCGCAGCAGTGGCGCGTTTGATGGTGTGATTGACTTCGACGCAGCGACGCGGGATCCGAACCATCCCGCACACATCCAGGCGGCGTTCGACTCCGGCGATCATCTCCATCCGCAGGATGCCGGATACAAGGCAATGGCAGACTCGATCGATCTTAAGATGCTAAGTCCACAACCCTGACTAGAGCCTAAGTGGGCAATTGTCGTGTTAGCAGGTTGGCAGGCGGCATGAGGTGGCCGCCTGCCGCGTCCACGAGGGCTGGAAGGATCCGTCGACCGGCGAGTGGCTGCGCACTTTCACGATCATTACTGTCGAACCCAACGAACTCGTCGCCCAGGTGCACACCCGGATGCCGGTGATTCTGCCCGAAGAACACCACGCAAAATGGTTGGGTGAAGCCCAAGACGGCGACCTCAAAGAATTGCTGAAGCCATTCCCGGCAGAGCGCATGATGTCAGCGCGCGGGTGAACGATCCAAAAAACGATGACGAAGGGGTCCTAAAGCCCATCTAGCCAGGTTTAGCGGTGGAATCGGAATCCTTTAACTATCTCTCGGTCCTGCTCGCGATTGTCCTCGGACTGGCGATCACCCAGGTCCTGCAAGGCTTGCGGAGGCTCATCCTGACCAGGGCGAAGGTGAAGCTCTACCTCCCGACCCTGATCTGGGCCGGGCTAGTGCTCCTCCTCGCCATTCAGGCGTGGTGGGCGAGTTTCGGAATGCGCATGCGAGCCCATTGGACCTTCCTGGCGCTCCTCGTAATCGTGCTGCAGGCGATCAGTTTGTACATGGCCGCGGCGCTGGTTCTGCCGGACGTCACCGGGGACGCCACCGTCGATCTGCGGGACCACTATTTCGCGCATAAAAGCTGGTTCTTTGGTGCCCTGCTCGCGACCGTCGTTTTCAGTGCGGCGAAGGATCTCGCTCTGGAGGGGCATCTGCCGGATCGCATGAACTTAGCGTTTCACATAATCTTTGGCGTTTTGTCGATTACGGGCGTGATCACGCGACGAGAGTGGTTTCACAAGCTGATGACACTCGCTTTTGTTTTACTGTTGTTGCTCTACATCACCTTGCTGTTCGCGCGTCTGTAGCAATGTCAGTCCGGTTGCACAATGTAAGCGTCTTGTTAACCCCATTTGGCGGATGGGAACAGGATTTGCGAAGAGTTGGCATAGGATTTAGGGCCTGCACGGTTCTCAGTCGCCACTACTGACCTCTCTTCAAGAAGCTCGAGGGCGACAACGTGCTGACGCGCAGCGAGGCGCGATAGCAGGACGCAGAAGTGCCTCATGGCGTCTGGCTGGGTCATTCGCAGCAGAAATGCTGAAACTCGGAGTTGGCGATCCATTATAACTGAATGAGAACCGGTGCTCTGGATCGAAGGGCCCCGGGGCGGTTTAGCAACCGGGAACGACACCCATGAAAAAAACCACGGATACAGGATTCGTTGTGAGCCTACACCATGACGCTTCCCCGGATACGTTGCACGTCAACCTGAAGTGGCAAGGCGAGCACGACATCTCCGCTTTCGATTTGGACCAGCTCGGCCAAGTTTTGCACTATGAAAACGAAAGCGAGAACACAGGCTGGGCGATCATTAAGCCTTCCCGCCTTTTGAATCCCGGAGAGGCAATTCCTTTGCGGACAGGGGCAGAAATCTTAAAAATCCGAAATCACAACAGCTCATGTCTAAGCCTGTTTCAGCTAAGCCTCTTTCAGAGATGATGGTCTGCACTGCCAGGGGGCTCAGGCCGGGTAGCCGAGTCAGATCTAGCCCGCAAACGCTGGTCAGATTGGCGGTGCAGTTTCAGCAAGCTTGTGCCAAAACTGGCACCGGCTACGACCTGCGGAACGCCGGCATCGCAAATCCCAGAGCTATGGAAGGGCTCTCGGAAAATCATCGCCTTGGTCAAGGCTGGGGTGCTACCAAAGAGCGTCTCCTATGGCGTAACGGAGGAGCTGATGGGCCAAGGGAAACTTGCGATGACAATTTCCGGACCATGGGCGTGGCCGAACCTGGTGAAGACTGGGATCGACTTCGCGTTGGCTCCGATCTCCATTAGCAAATCGAAGTTCGGCATCGCGAGGCTAGAGAACTATTCTTTCCCGAAAGCTCGGTACTGCTCTTCGGAAATACTGTGATCTCATACCCAGCTTCCAATTGCTTGCCATCGATGCCGAGCTTGTCTCTCGCGGTCGCCCAGGCATCGCCTGGTGTGATCCCGACCGCGATGAAGCTGGCCGGGTCTGCTTTCGGAACAACTGCGCAATACTCGCCGAAAAAACCGGGAATGGGGTTTGTGGTTAGGTCGGGCATCCGGTTGAGTACAGATGCCATCGCCAAAACATCGTTTAGCCTTTCTGCTATCGAAGCCACGGCTTCTAAACTGTGACCGCGCTGGATCGCAATGGTATTCGCTGCTCGACAACTCGCCTCTCTCGTCTACTTCGTCTCAGCGGGCGTAGCCAGTCGTTGGTGCTCGATGAGGCTCAATACGCGCATCTTCCAAGCATCACCCTCACGAACATAAATTGTTGACCAGTAGCCCCAGGCAAATATGGGGCCGGTCTCGCTTCGAAAAGTACTCGCCCATTGTCCGGCCGACCAAACCGCGTTGTCGATTGCACTCAGGTGACGGCGCTCGCGGCGGCTGTTAAAGTCGGTAATAGGCCACCGCTGGAACGTGTCTTCATACCTTTTCTCGATGTCCTGCCAACCGCTAAACATCCCGTCCGATGCCACCAAAAGCCCGTCCTCCGTGAAAAGCGCGGCAACTGCGGCGGCGTCGTTCTTGTTGTATGCCTCGTCCAGCTTCTGACTAAGCTCACTGAACTCATCAAGTGCCTTGACATCCCCGAGGAGATCGCGCTGCTGAACTGTTCGTGAATCCGTTGTCTCCTTCTGTTGGGCAACGGAGAGAAGCTTGGCAGAAAACCGTGTGAGCCATAATCGTTGTGAAGTAACCCTCGCTTTGAACTCCCACCGGCGTTTCATCGCCTCGGATATGTAGTTGCCAGCTAACAACTCTCCAACCGTCGCTCCGCTAGGCCCGAAGCAAATTCACCGACCCGCATGACCCAACCATCCAAAGTCGCTTTGGAAATCTCGATGGCGATCTCTCGCTCCAGGCGGCAAGCCGCCATCCGGGAGGATTATAAAAACTTAAATTTCAATGCATCTGAAATCGCGATCGAGACGCATCCGCTGTTGAGTATATATATTCGTACGAACGTTATTCGTGCGATTTCCTTCTCCCCCCGGCGCCTTTATCCGTAGGCGTAGCTCGGTCCAGGGTTTCGCTCGATCGTAGCTAGCAGCAGGTGTCTGCAAATCTGCAAATATTGGGCGTCTCACATGCGAGTTCAGGTCAGCGTTTACTTAGCGGCGGTCGTCTTTGCATGTTCTCCAGATGCGCTCGGCGCTGAGAAGGTCGTTGTCTATTGCTCGGTAAAAATTGCTGTCGCTCGGGCTGTCGCGGAGCGATTTGAGAAAGA
>JBAUZZ010000452.1:0-6059 GCA_049585495.1 Chthoniobacterales bacterium
GACAAGACTCGGGTCTTTCCAAGACAGGGGGAGGGCTCAATGGCTTGCCGGTTGGCGCGAGCGTCGCTACGAGCAGCTTGAGGCGAGCCATTGAGCCCTCCCCCTGTCTTGGAAACAAGAACATCGACCGGATCGTGTCTTGGCAATACGGCAATCAGCTCAAGCCCGGAAGGAAGCTCGGTAGGTAAGTCCTTGAGAGCATGAACGGCGACGTCGACCTCCCCGCGGAGCAACGCTTCTTCCAGCTCTTTCGTGAAGAGCCCCTTGTCGAAAGTCTCTCCCGACTCGCTCAGCTTCAGATCCATTCGCTGATCACCCTGCGTCTTGATGACCGCTATAGCGACCTCCGGATGGTCCGGAATCCGCTCCAAGGCCTGCTTCACCAGCTCGGTTTGAGCCAGCGCCAACTGGCTGCCTCGCGTACCCAAAGAGATCGTCATCACGTTCGCGGGAATTCCAGCGCGATGGGTGAAACCGTTGAGTTTCCGTGCGATTGAGCCAGGCCTGGAAGTCAGTTACATATTTCTCGATCAAATTTTCGCATCGCTCACCTTCGAACTTCCGGGCTTCGAGGGTACGGTCGGCAAGCAGCCGCAACGAGTCGAGATCATAGACGTACACTCCATCCAGACGGTGGACTTCCGGATCGACATCGCGTGGTATGGCAAGATCGATAATAAACAGTGGGCGGTCCCGGCGTCCGCGCAAAATCGGGCCGAGTTTCTCCACGGTCACGAGCGCGTGCGGTGCCGAAGTCGAACTCACTAGAATATCCAGATCGCGAAACTCATTTGCCCAGTCATCAAACCGGATGGCGCGTCCGCCCATTGCCATGGCCAACGCCTGAGCCCGTTCGAAAGAGCGATTTGACACGAAGATCTGGTGGGCGCCCCTGGACTGGAAAGCCCGCGCCGTTTTCTCGCTGGTTTCGCCCGCCCCGAGAACCATCACCTTCGAGCCCTTGAGATTCCCAAAAATCTGTTCGGCCAGATCGACGGCAACCGAACCTAATGAGACACTACCCCGCGTAATCCCCGTGGTTGAGCGAACCTGTTTTCCTACCTCGAACGACTTTTGAAACAACCGGTTTAAGAATTTGCCCGTTGTCCCATTTCGCATGGCGGTTTCATAAGCTCGCTTAACCTGGCCAAAAATTTCGGTTTCGCCGACTACCATCGACTCCAGGCCTGAGGCTACGCGGAACAGATGACGGGCGGCCTGAATCGCCGAAAAGCGCGCGAGCTGGCCGAGGTCAGCACTACGGCATTCGGGATAAAAGTCTTGGAGGAGCGATTCAGCGGCAAGTTTCGACGTTTGGCTGACAACGTAAAATTCCGTCCGATTGCAGGTTGAGAGAATAACGCCCTCATCCACGCCT
Source organism: Chthoniobacterales bacterium (assembly GCA_049585495.1). GTDB lineage: Bacteria > Verrucomicrobiota > Verrucomicrobiia > Chthoniobacterales > JAFAMB01 > JBAUZZ01. The sequence continues at coordinate 1,379 of JBAUZZ010000452.1, forward strand.
GAGACCCGGGTCAGCCGCCGGAGGGAATCCGGGAGCGCAGCATTCGGTACGACGAATCGTTCCCGTATGTCGACAGGCGCGATTTGGTGGCTCAGGCCAAAACAGAAAATATTCATCTAGAAAGAGGGCCGGTCAGAAATAAACCTTATCCCCCAAAAGGTACTCAGGAGGAGATGGGCTCCAACCTATGGAGCCAGGAGAGCGAGTGGGCATCAGTCAACACTGTTCTGTGCCGGTCCAATTCCTCAACGCCGAGTATTCGGGGATCTACTGGCATCGAATCTCCTTAGAACAAATATTCGCCACGCTCCAAGCTTAATAATGAAAGTAGCCCGTTTCGCTCGCTGACGATTATTGACCGCGGCTGTTAGGATCCACGCCGGCAAAAGTAAGGAAGTCGATCATCCGAAAACTTTGCGGCGTCCCGTCATGTGTCGGCAGTGTTGGTAACCAGTAGGGTTGCACACTGAGGTAAGAGTCGGGGTCTAGCTGGAGCAGCCCGATAAATACTTCGGCCACGATTCGGCCGCCCAGAGGTCCAAGACGAAGTCCGTCCTCTCTTAGCTCAGCTTCTTTCAAGATGTAGTAGAAAAGCGGCGTCGATTCGACGAACGAGGCACGGATCGGTTGTAACTCAGCCAGTTCGGTGTTACTGAGTGGCGGGATGCCCATTTGACTTGCGATGCTCTGACCCGACGGGATCCCCCATGTTAGAGTTCTTAGCAAGTTGCGCTGCATCAGTGAGGTCGGCGGCGTCCCGGCGGGGTTTGAGAGGATCGCCCCCAGTGGAAGGTGGAAGAGTGGCGTCGAAATCTTTGTATCGATTCTTTTGTTCGGCCGCACATCGGCACTCAAAGCACCGCCAAAATCGAAGAAAGTCTGCCAGCCGATAAAGCGCCTTGGCGCTCTGGCACCGCCACGCAAGTCAACGGGGTCAGCGCTGTTTTCCCCCGCCGGGTCGAAAATCATACCGAAGAACGGCTGTCCGTTATCACCGTGGAGATTAGCGCGATAAGAGGGCCTCACCATACTGTGACCAAATCGGTAGGTGATCTGGAACTCTACCGGAATAAACACGTCGTTAGGTAACGGTCTATAGAAACGGCGACCGTTTGTTAGAACATCATCTATGACCGATTGACTAACCACATGCGGCAGGAACTCGTGGAGGATCATCCACTGGTAGTGCCACAGTGTGAAGCGGCGGGCCTGGAAGAAAGCGTCATTGTCGGGAATCGACGGGTTCTGTGATCGAATCAAATCTACGGCATGATTATGAAATAACAGAAAGGCGGCGTGCAGCCCGGCGATAATCATGTTCTCATCATTGCGTGGGTCACCTATAAACGCCTGATTAGTGATGGAGTCTCGCGGCAGGTCCTCGAACTGGCCGCCGCTTTCGATCCGAAATTTGATTGGATCAGTGGGATCATATAAGTCGGAAGAGTCGGGCCGACGCGGAGACCGGCGAGACTCGTCCGGGATCTCTTTCCCGTCCTGGGTTGGAAGCGGCGCGCGACCCTTAGCGTCCTGCTCCGACGCTGCGGCCGTGTCCTTGTCCGGGTTACCGCCTGGTCCGTCGCCGTACACGGAATCCAGATCAAAGAAGGGAGTGCGAGCGTTGGGGGATGTTATGGGCGGAGTAGGGAATCCCAGCCGGGATACCCGATCCATGGTCATATCGTGGTCAAGGAACTGGCCGAAAAACGTCACACCGGCAGTGTCGGTGGGATTGTCCCGGTTGACCAGACTAAGATTGGGATCCACGATCAGCGCCACAGGACCTGCTGCCAAAATGTCGGCCGCATCCAGAATCCCACCCGGCCTACCGAGCTCTAGGAGAGCGTCGCGCACCCCATTCGTCGGCAGTGCGAACGGTGGCAAATGGAACATCCGACCAAAATTTCCGTGCACATAGGGGATATGGGGGAGCACACACCTTCGTCCTGTTACATGCGGAGCATGCGTCAACACGTCCGGCGGTGGCGTAGCGAGTGCCGGCACAGCAGCTAACGCAGCGAGGGCGAGCGCCGGTGCGATCAAAACTGGCAGCATTGATGTTTTTTTGAACTCAGTCAGCGGATTCATTTTTCTTCATTTCTTTGTTGTTTTGGGCTTTTCTGAATTGTGGTTATTAAGAAGTTAATTCTGTACTAATGGATTTGGTCCCCGGCGTTTCAGGACTTTTGCGAAATCTTTATAAACTTCCCTAGGAGCCGCCAGCGCGGCGACGCGGCGGACGATATCCATCGCCAGGTTCAAAGCGTCACACCGTTCGGAGTTGATATCGCCGGTAAGGTTGATTTTCCAGTTGTTAATCCCATCGTGTTGAAGACGTTTGCGTTGCTACCCGGTAGCTGGTGTTACTTTGAACCGAGCACGGCTCAGAAGACCGACGTCAGGGCCAGAAGGAAATTTGATTATGTAATCTTCACGAAAACTAACTTTTTTCATCTAATACAAATGGATTCCAACATCACAGTTTAAAATTTCTACAGGATCGTTGTGTTTTTTCCGCTGGAGGTTAGCGATACCCATCGAACTGATTTCGCGCTGCTTCAGTCGGATTGGAAAGTCGCGGGCTGAGGCTAAGCTCGCGCCGAAGTTAAGGGATGAGTTAGAAGGGCCGTAAGTCGATCGAGGGCTTTGGATGCGGAATCGGCACGGATCGTTAAAGGCATACTAAGGACAGAGAAAGACAGAGATCAGCTTCTCTTAAGTTGCACAGCAGTTCCAGCTAGAAGGCTTGATCGCCAAGAGACCGGACTCCCGCTACGAGCCTGGCCGGCGCAGCGGCGCCTGGGTCAAAGTCAAGCTGACTCAACAACAAGAGTTCGTCATCGGCGGCTACACGCCACCCGAAGGCAGCCGCCTGTATTTCGGCGCTTTGCTTGTCGGCTACTATGACTCGAGCGGGCTGCTGTTTGCCGGCAGACTCGGCACCGGCTTCTCCGAAAGGGCTTTAACAGAGCTCTACAATGGCCTGCAAAAGATCAGACGCGAGAGCTGCCCTTTCGTAAACCTGCCAGAGAGGAGACCAGGGCGTTGGGGACAAGGAATCACGCCCGCAGTTATGAAGCGCTGTAGCTGGGTTTGAGCCAGTGCTGGTGGCACAGGTCAAGTTCACCGAGTGGACTAGTGATGGTCAGCTTCGGCAGCCTGTCTTCCTGGGACTGCGAAGCGACAAAAAAGCCAGGGAGGTCGTTCGGGAGTGAAAATTACTGATACGCTGCCGTTGATCCTTCGATCCCGCTAACGCGAGAAGTCCCCCAACAGGTCCATAGGCGAAAACAATTCTGAACTATCGGGAGGAACAATGAAAATGCTCTTATTAGTCACCATCGGAGGGTTGGCAGTCGGTTTTGCGGTGCCCAGTGCCGCCCAAGAAAAAGACACGGTCGATCCAGAAATCCGTCATCAGATTGAAGCCGTATTGAAACAGCATGAGGAGGCATACAATAAGTACGACGCAGCCGGTTTCGCAGCTGGATTTACCGAATACGCGGTCGAGCTGTCGTCAGGTGGTATCGCTCGAGGTGTGCAAGAAATCGAAGAAAAGTATGCAGCCGAACTCGCGGCTCACCCCTCCAAGCAGGTGTTCAAGCTTATTCAGGTATGTGCTGTCGGCGACGCCGTGTGCGCAATTTCGGAGTTTTTCCATCTTAATACGCAAACAAACGGGCACTATGCCGCGATCTATGTTCGTGATGGTAATACTTGGATCCGGGTGGCTTACGCCAATTGATCCCTGATCACGCGTCTACCAGCCGCCCAGCCCATGATAATCGCAGTCCGGCGGAGGTACCACCCGGCTTAGTGCATCTGCGACCAAGCCACGTTGAGCCATTGGTACGGCACCTGGGAAAAACTGTAGTGCACGTCATTCGCTGAGCGCTCGTCGCTGCCTGCAACCGGTGCAGACCTTGGTTTTCGGACTCCTCACGAGTTAACTGCTAACTCTCGGTTCTGCGCCGTCCCACCCGAGCTTATGCCAGGCGCCTTGCCGATCCTGAAAGCTGATCCGGTAACCAGCAATCGAGCCCTGGTGCCAATGCTCGATCTTGCTCAACACTGCTTCTAAATCCTCCGCAACAGACTTCGCTCCCTTGCCGGTGTCCTGAATTTTGATCTCCTTCAAGATCATCGCGTAGGCGAAATCGGCCTGACAAACGGGGGGTTAAGCTAGGGCGCGGGATCGGATGGCATAGAGATTGGTTTTCACGATTAAACGGCGCTTCAGAAAACATGCTCTAATCGAAATTAGAGAGTTGTTTTCCCGCCAATCGCTCTAGAGAACGCTCGCGGATCAGGGCCTTCGCCTGACCAACAACAAGCTCGGCAGCCAGCATCACCGTTTTCGAGGCTTGCTCAGTGTTCATTTTCATTATGGTTTACGTGCTCGCTGTTCCGGCCACTGCCGGACCTTCTACATCGAAGGCTTCGTGCTCCGCCATTTACCAGCGGCCCACGCTCCGATTGCTTCCGGCTGGAGCAACAGTTGCGGGGTGGGATACCTTCCTCCCACTGGATCAGCGTGCCCTTTTCACGGCGCACGCGAAATTCCGGCTAGTCTACTGTCTCGTAAATCGCTTTAGGAAGTGGCAGGATTTGTGGCGGCCTCCCAAGCTCTGTGGATTTTGTTGAGAACTTCTTGGCCGTTGGCATGCCAGACGTAGCGTTT
>JBAUZZ010000453.1:0-6632 GCA_049585495.1 Chthoniobacterales bacterium
GTTGCGGCTACCTCGCGAACCTCTGGAACATTGGGACTCTTGACAATATTCTCATCGACTGCAGCCCCGGCGATTGCGGGAGATTTAGCTTCCGGGGCCGGACCAGAAAGTGCGTTGCGGCGAGCAAAGTTCGCTCTGAGAAAACGAACACATCGAATGTAAACAAAGATTGCCAGTATCGGAGAGGCAATAAAAAACAGGACGGCCATCACCCCAGGCGGCGCGGCCAGGTGCGCTATACCAACCCAGGAGGCCAATAGGACGGTCAAAGCGAGACAGATTGCGGCGAAAACCGCAGAAACTTTTTGGGCAAGCGTTGGTTCGCTGTCCTTAGCTGCTTCGGATTGGGGCTGCATCGCGGTTGCGATACTCCTCCCAGTTATTCAAGACGAGAATTTCCCTGTTCCAAAAGACAATCGAACTCCGCTTTTTTCTTTTCGGAGCCTTCCTGGTATGTGGAGCTACATAGGTGCCGTTCTTGCGATAATAGCCCCTTACCTTGACGGTTTTCGCCTCGCCGGCCAAAGAGAGCGCGATGAGCACGAGCAGTATGCTGCACAGATACCGCCTCATGGTTTTCCACTCATACACCACACGCCGGTTATCAACAAGCTTCAATCCTGAGGCAATCCTGACGGGTTGCTAAAGGCTCGCTGTTTAGCGTGAACGTGATTGGAAGTCGGCTGGATCGCTTCCTCCCACTCGTCGTCAAAGTTCCGCCTTTTGCGACGGTCAAAACGCATTTGTACCGACACCTAAAAGGCATTCCAGTTGCTATATTCCCAGATAACGAAACGCGGGTTAGTTGGATCGGATTGTGTGCTCCAAAGCTTAGGCTTCGCTGTCATCTGCCAACGTCGCACGGCAGAAAATCAAGCGTCAACACAGTGCGCTAAAGAAGAAATTTTGCCGCAAATGCGAACGAAAGGCGAAGCACCATGAGTGCCGCTCTCATCAAGATATGCTGTCCAAATCAACGGAATCCCATCAGGTGTCGTACGATTTTGTCTCGCACCCTCGTGAGCATTACTCGATCTACTGGGGTTTCACAAACCCTCCAACCACCAGTCTTACGCCATGACTCCTCAAGTTCGAGAACAAGGTTGGAATGCTTTTCCAATCGCTTCTCGATAACCTCCTTTGGCTGCCCGGTCATTACATGGATAGCACGCGGCAACCGTGCACGGAGAAGATCGAGGCGATCATATCGATCTGTGCCAGGTCAACTCTCAAGTACTGCCATACGTCCTTCATTCTTGCGTGATTCTCGACCTAGTTCTGGAGGAACAAAGCGGCAGACCTTTCCCTCTCATCCGGACGAACAGCAGCCAAGAAACGATCACTAGGGCAATGAAAAGAAATAGAACCATAGTTGCCGGTCGAATCGCTTTATCTCATCGAGCAGGCTTTTTGCCATTGAGGTATGTCAGTGATGTTGCGTCTAGCCGGATAACATAGTAAGCGAGGCTCTTTTCGTCTTGCGCACACAAGCATTCTTTCTAGTTGATATTCTGTAAGAGCTCACTCAGCGCTGTTACAATTCGAGAAGAAGTCATGTGGTTTAGCGATATCGAATTACCGGACGACCTTTTGCGGGCGCGAGATGAGGGCCAGCTTGTCATTTTTGCGGGTGCCGGCGTTTCCTGCGCACCCCCTGCGAACCTTCCGATGTTTCCAGGTCTCGTTGAGCGGATTGCTGAAAATTCGACGCTTTCTAGGCTTCCCAATGAGACGCTGGACCGTTTTCTTGGAAGGCTGCACCGCAACGGGACCAGGGTGCACAAGCTAGCTGCCTCAATCCTTTTGAGTCCGGAATCGCGACCGCACCCTCTTCATAATTTGCTCTTACGGCTCTTCGGCAGCCCAGAAGCAGTTAGACTCGTAACTACCAATTTTGACCGCCACTTCACTACCGCCTCCAACGAACTTTGGAAAAGCCCCATTCGTGAGTACCACGGGCCCGCCCTCCCCTCCGGTGTCTCTTTTCGCGGCATCGTTTATCTGCATGGTGCCGCGTCCATTGATCCCGAGGAGTGCGTGCTGACCGACGAGGACTTCGGAAAGGCTTATCTTACCGAAGGCTGGGCCACCCGATTTTTGAAAGACATGTTCGGCCGATACACGGTCCTCTTTATCGGCTATAGCCATTCGGATGTGGTAATGAATTACCTCACCCGAGGTTTGCCTCCTTCTGAATCGTCGCGTCGCTTTGCCCTCCACCATGACTTAGACGATAGCAATTGGGTTCACCTTGGCATTCAGCGCGTGTTGTACCCTGTGCAGGCCGATGACCACGGTTCGCTGGTGACTCTCTTCGAGACTTGGACAGGCGAAATTGAGTCTGGTTTGGCGCAGCGCTACCAGCGCCTCGCTGCCCTCGCCGCCGCAGATCCATCAACGCTGAACAATGACGACGCGGATTTCGTGCGCCGCAGCCTCTCGCATGAGGATACGGCACGACGTTTCCTACAATCCAACCGTGAGGCTGCATGGGTGGTTTGGCTCGAAGAGAAGGGGTTGCTAAGTGAGCTGCTGCGTGCTGAGGGCCCGGTGGACAAAGCGCAGGAGGAAATCGCGCGCTGGCTTGGGGTCAACTATTTGGACGATGAACGAGGAACTCTCCTTGGGCTGGTTGAACGCCATCTTCCGGACATTCACCCCTGCCTCTGGAGTCACATCCATCACAAGATCCGCTTTGATGATGGAAAAATTCCCGAGTCTTCGTTTCGAACGTGGATTGGCATCTTGCTTTCGAATTCGCCAGCTGGATCGAAAGACTGGGCCTCAGACTTGGTTTTCTCCGCCGCCAAGCGCAGAGACATCCAGTCGCTGCTTCTGCTGATCGACCGCTTGATCACGCCGAAAATCAGGCTAGAACACTCGGTTAGACTCAGCGAGGAACAATTGGAGCCAACCACTGCAGTCACGTTGAACCTCCTTGCGGACCACGAAGACTATTGGCTGCGGCAAGCGTGGGAGAAGGCTTTGCGCCCAACGGTTGCAACGCTTGCCCCGAAACTTGACTTAATCATTCGCCGCGCACTAGCGCTGGCCGATCAGCTGTTGCGCAGTCCAGGGATGCCCGCGGCCTACGACCCCTTGTGGTACGCACGCCGAGACATCGAAACGAGCAATAGTCAATATCCCGATGCCTTTGATTTCGTAATTGAAATCTCCATTGAGGTGATTCGATTGCGCCTGGCCAGTGCGGACAGTGACGCGATCGCCTACCTCGATGATCTGTTCGGGAGCGGCATTCCCGTCCTCCAACGGTTGGCTGTTGCGGGTACCGGAATAGCTTCGGCTCTTTCGGCCGATGAAAAGCTGCGCTGGCTGATAAGCAAGCGCGTTCTGCACTCTTTTTGGTTCCGAACTGAGGCGTTTAGACTTCTTAAAACGGAGATCGCTTCCTGTTCCGAGGCAGTTAAACGCGAGACGCTGGAAGCGATCGAACGTGGACCGGAACTTGACCAGCGAGAGGGGATGCCACCCGAGCAAGTGGATCGTGACATTTTTAATTTGCTTCATTGGCTCAAGGAGGCTGATGAGACCTGGGACGAGCTGAAAGCATCGCTGAAAAAGCTGCAAGAGCGGTACCCCGATTTTCAGACACCTCCTTCTTACGACGAATTAGTCACAGTTCCGGTCGCACAGTGGGTGGATCCTGCCGAATGTTTCGACCTTAACGCTGTTGTTTCCAGACCCGCGATCACATTTCTTGAGGGATGGCTGTCGGCGCGCGAGCATGATTTGCCGGGTAAGCCCTCGCAATGGGACTATGGCGCCGTACTGCCAGCCCTGGCGAAACGTTCCTTTCGCTGGATCCTAGACCTTGCAAAGGCCGCCCTCAGTCGTGAAATCTTCCTGCCGCACGTTTGGTCTTCACTCGCCTTTGCGATACGCGAAGCGCCGCGAACCGTCGACGATTGGCGGGAGATCCTCTCCGTCCTCCGTTCCGCGACCGGGTTTGACGCGGGGCTGCAATTTGTGATCGCGACACTTGAGCATGGTGTTCACGCTGACCGAGATCCTTTGTCAGAAATCCTGTTTGCAGAGGCGGACGACTTAGCAGCGCTACTAGCACAGCCGTTGATGCAATCCACCGAACAGCTGGAGCTGGGAGACGACTGGCTTGAGGCGGCATTCAATCAACCCGCCGGCCGGCTCTGTCGGTATTGGTTTAAACGCGGTCTGATGCAGCGCAGCAGTTCGAAGGAGAAATCTGGACTTCCGGCGATCGTGACTCGAAACTTGAGCCTTCTCCTTAAGGGAAACTCGCCGGGGTCGATAGCGGCCCGGATCCTTTGTGGATGCGAAGTTCAGTTACTCGACTACTTAGACTCTGGCTTTGCACGCGAGGTCATCCTGCCGTTTTTCTCCTGGGAGCGGAATGATGCAGCTGCGCTCCAAGCGTGGGAGCGGTTTCTTGCGGGGAGGGCGTTGGTCAGTCGCCCTGAAAGACCACATTTTAGAGGATTTCGTATCGACCATGAAGCGATGCCAGGCCTTGCCGAAAGCAAGCCGCCGCGAGATCGGCCGGCATTTGGCCGCTGTTGCCGTTCTTGTGCTGCAAAACCCACTGCACAACACAGTGCTCCAGCGTTGTATTTATCCATTGCCTGAAGACGTCTTGCAAAGCTTCGCTGCAAGACTCGAGCACGCTATTCGGAATGCCGAACCGCCTGCCGCACAGGCAGTCTGGAAAAGATGGCTGCTTGAGTACCTTAGAGTGCGGTCACTCGGACAGCCAAAGCCGTGGACTCCAGGCGAGGTGGAACACATTCCATCCTGGATCATCTTTGCCGGTCCGATATTTCCTGACGCGGTAGCTGAGCTTGCAAAGCTACCTCACCTTGAACGCATTCAACCTGGTTACGTCCTGCGGGAGATGACCCAACACGCCGAGATATTTGAGTACCCAGAGGCAACTGCGAAGCTGATTTTAGCTGTGACAAATGTGGACTCTTACAGGATAACTGATCCCGCCCAACTAGCTAACATTGTCACGCGAGTGAAATCCGCAGGAGTGCCGCGAGACCTCCGGAACGCGCTCGATGAAAGAATGCTCAGGCTGGGTATTACCTCAGATTGAAAAAACTTCTATCCCTTCATTATCAGTCGGTTCTTCCAGACTCAGCCACCGCCGGCCACTTCTGCGTGTAGCTATTCGCTCACGGACTATAACTTATTAGCCCTTGCATCCGTGGCCCAGCTCGATGGTTCCACACAAGCTGTTCTAAGAGCTTCTAGCCCCTACCCTCTGGAAAGCAGTTCCGCTGAGTTTCAACCAGCCAGTTCGCGCCTATGGAGGGAAGAGAGAAGGGTCACGTCTTGAAACTTGAATAATCGGCAGCGGCCGTGAAGAGCTGCATCTCCCTGGCAGCTTCGCTGATCAAGCGCTCGGCTTGAGCGACGGCATGTGCAACTGCAGAGTCCGAGACACCTACCTCCTGCCCAGTTGGGACAAAGTACAACGACCCAACTTGCGCGCGATCAACAGCGCAAGGTTCCTCCCGGAACCGCCGTCCGCTATGATTATCCTTAACGGTCGCCTCATTTCGAGACTCTTGAATCCAGTGGACGGATACGTCAATATTCAAGTCTCAAGAAGACCCTATGGGATTCGCTCATGGGATGACAGGATCGGCCCAAGATGATGGGTCGAGTCTTAGCAAGCAACATTCCATAGTCGAGTTAGGATGGCCTCCGTTTGTTCCTGTTGTAGCGATCCGCTGCGAGAAGACAGCGTTGGCGATTCTTGGAATCATGTCCGCTGACGAATCCAGCCTGGACGCCAATGATGCGTTGGGTGGTACGACAGTGAATCTTGACTCGCGTAGAGTCGCCTTCGGGTGTTATCAATCAATGTTTGACTTCGTCCGTTAGATCGAACAGCCATGAAGCCGACCGATTTCCAGGATATTTGGCGCCTGCGCAACAGACTGATGCGCGGTATGCAGGATAACGAGGTTCAATCCTATTTGGCTGAAATGGGGGTTGACCTCTCGGGGCGGGATCTCGCGTCATTCGTGTATGCCCTGTCCAAGTGCGCTGGGGTCCACCAGCTCCCGAGCGGTCTTGACCATGTCATCGCCGAGCTCCTCCGGGACCTGGACGCAGCGGTGGTCTGCGATCCCTGGGCCGGTTTCGGTGCTGTAATCTCCACAGTGTGTGAAGCGACGAGGGCGACACAGGCCTTCGCTTTCTCACCGAACGACAACGAAGCGATCATTGGCAAGGTCCTCACCAAAGGTGTTCAATGGCAGATTGGTGATCCACTGCAACTGTTAGAGGGCCTTTCCGGGGGAATCGACGTCGCAGCAAACATACTGCCATTCGGTACCAGGCATCGAGAATCGGTCAAGGTAACGGCGGTATCCGGCGACTTAATAGAGCTGAAGGACGACCTCGGACGCCTGATTCTTGTGAAGGCGGCGCTGCGCCTGAATCCGACCGGGATTGGGATTTTCGTCGTAACCAGCTCATTCCTGTGGTCCGCGCGCTCAGTCCGCCAGAAATTCCCGGAGCTCGGCTTGGGAGTGGAGGCCGCCCTGGCGCTGCCCCGTGGAGCGTTCGCTCCCCACGCGAACCTTCAGACCTATCTGGTCGTCATTCGGCGACGGGCGTTGAAC
>JBAUZZ010000454.1:0-1888 GCA_049585495.1 Chthoniobacterales bacterium
CCTTGCAACTGCTTGATCAACAACGAACAAAGTTCCTTGGTTCATTCTGCTGGCACAAAGTCTATTGAACTGGTATACATAATGAGAAATTATGCCTCGAGCAAAGACAAAAAACTGGATCGGTCCGATCGCTATCCCAAGAAATGCGCGCAAGAAGCGCGAGCCGCTGGCTTGTCATCAACGCCTTGGAGAGCGCCGGTCTCAAGTACAGCGACATTCAGCCGACCTATCTCCCACCGCCTGACGCCCGTGCAGCTTTCCAGCGCGGAGCCGTCGATGCCTGGGCAATTTGGGATCTGCGGGCGGAGTTCCGGCGATGAAGAAACGGTGAAAGTCGTCCGGATTGGCTATCAAAAGTACGGCAGCTTCAACGTCGTGAAGGCGCGTCACACGTTCGAACTGACCAGCTCGCTCAACGAGGAATCAAGATGCTGGCCTAAAATATTCCGATATTCATCCGGTCTACCTCCCGCCCGCTGATGCGCGCGCGGCCTTTGACCGCGGCAACGTTGACGCCTGGGTGATTTGGGATCCGTTCCTGACCGTCGCACGGGTGGCAACGAAAGCGCACTTTGGTCGACGGCACCGGACTCGTGGCGAATCGAGAGTTTTTTCTAGCCGATCGCAGGTTTGTCCAAGCCCATCCAGAAATCATAGCTGATCTTACGCAAGCTGTTGATGAAGCCTCCGTCTGGGCGAAGAAACAGCCGCGAGCCGTGGCGGAACTGCTGTCCCACGACGTCGGCATCGACGTCGACACCTTGCAGCAGATCACTGAACATCTGCCTTGGGGATTTCAACCGATTACTCCGACCGTCATCGCTGATCAACAGAAGATCGCTGACGCCTTTTTCAGCCTGAATTTAGTTCCGAAGAAACTGAATGTCGCTGAAGCGACCCTGCCGGCGAAATGACAACAAGAGTCGCACAGGCGAAGAAGAAAATCACTTGCTCCCTCTTAAACCACTACTAGCATAGTAGGCAAATACCGCCTTGGCGGGAAAGTTCATCGCTACCTGCGACGGACTCGAATGGTTCGTCTGGCCCACCTTAATATTCCGACCAAAATCGCTGTGGCAAAGAATCATGCTGTTCTCCCGCGAGCTGATCGCTATGTCGATGTGGCGATCATCGGTGCGGGCTTTAGCGGGTCGATGGTCGCAGTACATCTCGACGATACTCTTCGGTGTGCCCGCGAGATCGCTCTAATTGAAAAACAGCGCCGAACCGGACCCGGAATTGCCTACGGCACGGACAACCCGCTTCACCTGCTGAACGTGCCGGCGGGCAAGATGAGTGCTTATCCGGATAAGCCTTCCCACTTCCTGGAGTGGCTGAGAGAACACCCCGAGCTGGTCCGCCAATACCGGCTGGATCCACTCACCGAGCAAACTTTTGTCCCGCGGAGTCTCTTTGGACTTTACCTTGAGCTGCTGGTTCAACGCGGTGCGATTCGGAGCGGACACGTTCATCGTTTTGAACGAGAAGCCGTTGATCTCGTAAAGGCGTCCGACGGATCGTTCCACGTCCTGCTTGCGGATCACACGACCATCTTCGCACGAAAAGTGGTCCTGGCTCTTGGCAATTTCCCGCCGGGCGATCCGGTTATTGCCGACCGGCGATTTCATCGATCGAACAATTACCTCACGGACCCGTGGAGTTCCGCAACGCTCGAGAAGCTCTCTCAAACCGGCGACATTCTTATCCTCGGGTCTGGCTTAACCGCGCTGGACCTCATCCTGAGTCTGAATGAAATGAAAGACAACGGGACGATTTACGCCCTGTCACGGCACGGACACTTCCCGCATCGCCATGCCCAGACTGAGTCATACACATTCGAGCAGGCAGACCTCCAAGAGATGCATAGCCTCCGCGGCCTGCTCTGTGC
>JBAUZZ010000455.1:0-2532 GCA_049585495.1 Chthoniobacterales bacterium
AGATGGAACCAAGCTCGACTGGCTCAAGACGTGGCGGAACTGGTGTCGCATTACTCGCGGAACGCCGGCTGAGCTCGTTCGAACGATTGGAGATCTACAACCGCCAGTACTGGTTTCGCGTGTTGGATTGCCTTTGGGACGATTATCCGGGCCTGCGCGCGATCCTCGGGGCGCGAAAATTCATGACGCTCGTCACCGCATATCTTGCGCGCTACCCGTCTGATTCCTACACGTTGCGCGACCTGGGCAACCGGCTGGAGCAATTTCTCCGGGAAGAGCCGCACTGGAGCACGCCGCGCGAAGAATTGGCGCTGGACATGGTGCGTTTCGAATGGGCCCAGGTTGTCGCCTTCGACGGGCCTTCGAAGGCGCCACTAGGCCCGGACGATATCCTGGATATCCCGCCGTCTCAGTTACGGCTGGGGCTGCAGCCGTACCTTTCGCTGCTGGAACTGAACTATCCGGTCGACGAGTTCCTCTTTGCGGTTAAGAAGCGCGAGTCTGACGTCTTGCGAGGCGAAGCCAGCAACGCCTTCGATTCTGCTCCGAAGGCGGCGAAACGCCGCAAACGGATCCGGTCGCCGAAGCCGGAGAAGATTTACCTTGGTGTTCATCGTCTAGACAACCTGCTCTACTATAAGCGCCTGGAGCGGGAGGCGTTCGCGATCCTCGCCGCGATCAGCCGTGGCATAACGGTTGAAGGCGCCTGCAGCGAGGTGGTGACGGCAAGCGAGAGGACAAACATCGATTGGCCAGCCCAGATCAAAAAATGGTTTGAGAACTGGGCTGCGCTCGGCTGGTTCTGCCGTCGGGCCTAGTGCTTGTAGGGCGGCTGGCTCAGCCGCCGGGCAATCCTCTCCGCTCTTCCCGGCGCGTGAGGCAGGTGCCCTACAAATCCGCGGTCGCTGCTCCGGTGTTTGTAGAGTGGCTGGCTCAGCCGCCGGGCAACCTTTTCCGCTCTTCCCGGCGCGTGAGCCCCGCCCGCAACGCTGTCGCCTCGCCCGCAGTCGCTACGCGACAGCGTTGCGGGCGGGCGTAGCGAGTGCGGGTCGGGCAGGCGCCCTACAACACGAGGCGTCAAGAAACACAGATTGCGGATTTGCCATCTCTTTTGGTACCAGTTGCAGTTAGACTAATGGAATCCTTAACCAAGTTCGCAGGACTCGACGGGACGGTGGTGGTCGTGACTGGCGGTGCAACGGGAATCGGCGCTGCGATTGTAGAGACGTTCGTTCGCCAAGGCAGTCACGTTGTCTTCTTAGATATCAATTCGGATGCGGCCAGGGAGCTTATCACTCGATTGGCACCGGGTGCGAAGATAGTCCCGGAATTTGTCTACGCGGACCTTAAAGAGTTGCAGTTGCTGAAAGGGACGATTGAGTCGATTCGACAGAGAGCCGGCCCGGTCAGGGTCCTGGTTAATAACGCAGCAAACGACGAACGGCACGAAATGGAGGATGTAACTCCGGAGTATTGGCGCGAACGGCTCGCGACCAACCTGGACCACTACTTCTTTTGCATTCAGGCCGCTGCCCCAGCCATGGAGGCGGCTGGCGGCGGGGCGATCGTTAATCTGGGGTCGTGCGTATTCCGGTTGGGGTTCCCAGGTCTGCCAGTCTACACGACCGCTAAGGCCGCGATCGAGGGTTTAACCAGAGGATTGGCGCGGACTTTAGGTCCACGAAACATCCGAATTAATTGTGTTCTGCCAGGCTTCGTCAGAACGAAACGCCAAGTGGAACGCTGGCTGACGCCCGAACTTGAGCGAACAATTTTTGAAAGCCAATGTCTAAAACGCCTCATTGAACCGGAAGAGGTGGCCAAGTTGGTCGCCTTCCTTGCTTCGGACGACGCCAGGTCTTGTACAAATCAAGTTTTTGTGATCGACGCAGGTTGGTCGTGATGCGATGGCCAAGTCACAGCAACCAGATTGGGAGACGTTATCGAATCGGCTTGCCAGATGTTATACGGGGGCTGTTTACGACGTCATGCGCGACCTTGGTCTGATGGACTGCGTGTTGCCTTCTGAAATTCGCGCTCTAGATCTGGAAACTCGGACGGCTGGCCGTGTGTTCACGATGCGGGGTCGACCGGATCCAACGATTAATGCCCACGAGAGTCTGATTCGGTGGACTGAATTCTTAACCGAGGCTCCGGCCGGCCATGTGGTCGTCTGCCAACCGCAGGATCATAGCCGCGCACTAATGGGCGAGCTCTCTGCCGAAGCTCTGCATTCCCGGAGTGTCAGGGGCTATATTGTCGACGGCGGGTGTCGTGATAATGCGTTCATCCGAAAACTCCGGTTCCCGGTATTTGCCCGGTTTCAGACGCCCCGCGACATTGTTGGAGCATGGACGGTCGAAAGTGTTGGCGAAACGATCGAGATCGAAAATGTCCAGATCCGAACCGGCGATTTTGTCCTCGCTGATATCGACGGGATTGTCGTTATCCCAGAAGACCGTGCGGAAGCAATTGTTAGCGAGGTTGAGAAAGTCATGAACACCGAGAACCTCGTGAGAAAGGCGATTCTAG
>JBAUZZ010000456.1:0-12765 GCA_049585495.1 Chthoniobacterales bacterium
CTTCCATTCGGTAATCTTCCGGACCATGAAACATCACTGCTGCCATTGTCTTCGGCAACTTTTCGGCCACTGCACTCATGATATTACGCTCCTTTTGTTACAAGTTCGGCGGCTGAGCCAGCCGCCCTACAAACTAATTAAACCTGAACCGAAATTCCGGCGGCTGAGCCAGCCGCCCTACAAAACTATTTAAACCTGAACCGACGTTCCGGCGGCTGAGCCAGCCGCCCTACAAAACTATTTAAACCGGAGCCGAGGTTGCGGCGACGGCGGAGCGTCGTCCTCCAGGGCCGGCACGGTGTTTCTTTACGCAGCCGGCTGAACGGCCAGTGTCCTTTCGTTCTCATCGAAGAGGTATAGATGCTCCGGTGGAAAGAATAGTTGGACCCGATGATTTCGTTCCGGAGAAGCGATCCCCGCAGTCCTGGCGACCACGATCGCGTCGTCCCCGACCGATGTATGAACGCAGGTCTCGCTGCCCAGGCTTTCAACAATGCTGACTACTCCAGGGATCTTAACTCGATTCGCTCCAGGTTCTAATTTTACGTGCTCCGGCCGGACACCGAGAGTCAAACTTCTGCCTTCGACTGAACCGTCGACACGCAGAGGCAAGGTGATTGGCCCTAGTGCGGTCGACGTACAGCGCAAGTGATCTACCTTCTGACTCTCAACGGTTACCGGCAAGAAGTTCATCTGCGGTGACCCAATGAATCCGGCGACGAACTTATTAGCCGGTCGCTCGTACACTTCCAGTGGTGAACCGATCTGCTCGACCTGGCCCTCGTGCAGGATGACAATCCTGTCGCCCATGGTCATCGCCTCAACCTGATCATGGGTAACGTAGACGATCGTGTTTCGTGTTTCGTAGTGTAAGTTAAGCAACTCCGCGCGCATCCGCACCCGGAGTTTTGCATCCAAATTTGAAAGAGGTTCGTCAAACAAGAACAGCTTGGGTTGTTTAACGATCGCACGCCCGATTGCGACCCGTTGTCGCTGGCCTCCGGATAATTGCTTCGGCTTGCGCGTGAGCAACTGCTCGATGTGCAGAAGGTTCGCCGCCCGCTCCACCCTTTTGCGAATCTCCGAGCCCGAAAGATTCTGCAATTTTAAGCCGAACGCAATGTTGTCGAATACGTTGAGGTGAGGGAACAGTGCATAGTTTTGGAAGACCATTGCCACATTCCGTTTCGACGGATGAATTTCTGTAATGTCCCGGCCATCGAGCTCGATCTTTCCGCTGGTCACCGTTTCGAGACCGGAGATCGAGCGCAACAGAGTAGTCTTGCCGCAGCCAGAAGGTCCGACGAACACCACGAATTCTTCCTTTTCGACCGATAAATTAATGCCCTTCAGCGCATGGAAATCGTCGTAGTGCTTATCGATGTCGGAGAGCTGCAGGTAAGCCATTAGGAAGATGAGCTGATTTTCCCGGGCGCTTCGATCCGCTCGAATGCCGATGCGATCTCGAGACTATCGCGCCAGGCTACTCAGCGTATCCAAGTTTGCGGCACTTTCCTACGTTTTTCCAGAAAGCTCAATCGCGGCTGAAACAGAAGCGCGCAAAGAGTATTTTTACAGAAGCTCTCAAAGAACTCGAAGGAAGAGTAGGGCGGCTGGTTCAGCCTCCGGGATAACCGGTGTGGCGGTTGCTTAACCGAAATTCGAAACCCGAGGTGAGCCAGTCGCGTTAGACCCTTCTTTGAGTTCTTTGAAGTTCTATTCATAAGAATGTTGCGTTTTCGCGAGAAGTATTGCCGCTGAAAGTGGTAGGGCGAATTCGTCCCGCGAAGCGGGATAAATGAGCCTCAAGGGGCTAGCAACATTTGCGGTTCAGGCTCAGCAAGCTTCTACCTTCGTTCCTTGGTTACGCCGACCAATCACCTCATTTCTCACGAATCACGTTTGGTTGCGGCTCCACTGCGCATGCGCGCCAAATCAACCCGCCTGTGGTAGCGTAGAAGCAATTCAGTGGGCGATATCCCGAATTCCGCAACCAGATCTGACCAGGCTGCTTACCGTGAGCGGGTAGAAGCTCAACTAAAGCGGATGGCCCCTCTGCTATCCAGGATTCGCCGTCATGTCCACCGGAACCCCGAAGTCAGCGGTGAAGAATTCGCGACTACGGCATATTTGAGCAAACTGCTCGGTGCGGCGCATGTCCCGCATCAAGTCGCGCCGGGAAACCGTGGCATAGTCACCGCGATTGCCGAGGCGTCAGATCCCGAGGCGCCAGTGATCGCTTTCCGTGCCGACATCGACGCGCTCCCCATCCAGGAAGCAAACCGGATCCCTTACCGCTCACGCAGGGCCGGGGTGATGCATGCCTGCGGTCACGATGCGCATTCTGCGATACTTCTCGGGACGGCAATTGCTCTACACCGCGCCGGATCCCCTCCGATCGGCTGGCGTGGTATCTTTCAACCCTCTGAGGAGATGGGGCACGGCGCTCGCGAAATCGTTGGATTTGGCGCGCTCGAGGGCGTTCAGGCGATCGTCGCTCTCCACGTTGACCCGCAGCTGCCGGTGGGACGCGTTGGAATCACACCTGGGCCACGAACTGCATTCTGCCAGGACTTTTCGATTCAGGTACGAGGACGCGGCGGCCACGGCGCGCGGCCTCACACCACAATTGATCCCATCGCCGCTGCGGCGCAGCTTATCACCCTGATCTACCAAGTCATCCCGCGCCAGACGGATTCACGCGATCCGGTGGTCGTGACGATTGGCATGATCAACGGCGGACATTCTGCAAACGTGATTCCGGACGCGGTCGCTCTCAAAGGTACGATCCGCTCGTTGAGCCCGGCGGTGGGAGCGCACGCTCGCCAAACCCTCGAGCGAGTTTGCGCGGGCCTGGCTGGAGCGTCGGGCGCAGAGATTTCTGCACTCTTCGATCCTCTGCTCAATGGAGTGACCAATGATCCCAGAATCAGCGCGATTTGTACCGCGGTCGCTCGCGAGTTACTCGGCCGCGATCAGGTTGTAACAGATGATCGCCCTAGTATGGGTAGCGAAGATTTCGCTGATTACCTCAGCGTTGTCCCGGGCTGCATGATCGCCCTTGGCGTCAAGCCTCCAGGACGGAAGGTTGCCCCGCTGCACACCAACACGTTTGATATCGACGAAGATGCATTGTTGCTCGGGGCTCGTTTGCTCACCCAAGTGGTGCTTGAGTGGCCACGGACAGAAGCAAACAGCGCCGCGAAGCCGCAACGAAACGTGATTAGTGAAAAGTGAGAGGTGATTGGTGGGTCATCCTAGTTCATTACTTTTCTTCACGCGTGCCAGTATGTGCTTCGGTACACCTCTCACTTCTCACTTCTCACCAATCACGCTTAGCGGCGGCTCTGGCGCGCTGTGTACTTTCGCGCGAGGCTGATTGTGGCTGCAGCTCCGCCGAGCTATGTATTGGGTGGTTGGCTGTTCCTTCAGCCTTTGGGTTACTATGCTTATCAAGATCGGCTACGACATCGCCTTGCGTCTCCCTTTCCCAACCGCAGTGATTTATGTACTTCACGTTCATCCATCGCGAGCAGAGGACCTCGAGCGACCTGAGAATTTCCTGATCGAGCCAGAACTTCCGATTGAGGAATACCTCGATGGGTTCGGTAACCATTGTGGACGCGTTAACCCTTCGGCGGGCGTTGTTCGTTTTCTAAATGACGCTATCATTCGCGATCCGGGTGAACTCGACGTCTACGCTCCGGAAGCGGCCCAACACGATGTTCGTCAGCTGCCATTGGAAACCTTATTGTTCATTCTCCCTAGCCGCTACTGCGAAGCCGACAGTGAATTGCTTGATTTTGCCTGGCGAACCTTCGGCAATACGCCGACTGGTTGGGCACGGGTGCAGGCGATTTGCGACTTTGTCCATGGCCACCTGCAATTCGACTACCTGAAAGCTCGCGCGAACCGTACGGCAGTCGAGGCTTTTCACGAACGGGTTGGCGTCTGCCGCGATTTCACGCATCTGGCGATAGCGTTGTGCCGCTGCATGAATATTCCGGCACGCTACGTCACGGGCTATCTCGGGGATATAGGCGTGCCGGCAGTCCCCGACCCTATGGATTTTAGCGCATGGTTCGAGGCTTACCTGGGAGGACACTGGCATACGTTCGATCCACGCCATAACTGCCGACGGATTGGCCGCGTTCTTATCGGACGCGGCCGCGACGCTGGCGATGTTCCAATCACAATGGTCTTCGGCCAGCATACGATTGAGAAATTCAGCGTTATTACCGAAGAATTGCGAACGATCTAGTGTTGTCACCCTCTGGTGGGGTCTCCCCAGCGCATCGTTCCTGCTTGAGGCAGCGAACTGCTTGTGATCAGATGAAAAACCTGCAATGAACCCATTTCTTCGCCTGCTGGGAGAAGCCCCAGTGGTTGCTATTCTACGACGGCCTCGGCTCGATCTGTCTCGTTGCGTTGACTTGCTGGTCGAGAGCGGGATCGCCCTGATCGAGATCACCATGGACTCTGACCAAGCGGTTCCTTTTCTTTCGAGTGTGCGACACCGCCAATCAGATCGAACCCTTTTCGGAGCCGGGACAGTCACTAGCATCGAACTCCTCGAAGCGGCGGTGCAGGCCGGTGCGCGTTTTTTCGTCACACCCAATTTCAATCCGGCCGTCATCAGCGCCGCGCGCGAACGACAAATCCCGATCTGCGCAGGCGCGCTAACCCCCACTGAAATATGCGCCGCACACGAGGCTGGCGCAGAAGTCATTAAAGTCTTCCCCGCCGGAACAATGGGATCGCGTTATTTTCGAGAGTTGCGTGGCCCGTTTCCGCATTTGCGCTTGATGGCGACTGGCGGTATCGGCCTCGAGAACGCAGCCGAGTACTTTGCTGCCGGGGTTTCGGCGATTGGCGTCGGAAGCGCGTTAATTCCGAAAGAAGACCATCCTAAGGCCTTTAAGGTTTGCGCCGAGACCGCTCGCGCGCTTCTGGCTGCCCGTTTTCAGCATGACTAGTCCAGGCGCGTTTGAAGTAGTCACCTTTGGTGAGTCAATGCTGCTTTTAACCCCGGTGGAACCCGGATCACTGGAGGCAGTCGGAGAGTTTCGGAGCAGCATCGCGGGTGCCGAATCCAATTTGGCCATCGGCTTGGCCCGGCTTGGGCATTCCGTTGCCTGGGTGAGCCGACTAGGTCGGGATCCGTTTGGAGCGAAGGTATTGAAGACGGTTCGTGGCGAAGGCGTGAACGTGGACCGAGTTGAACTGGACGACGAGTTGCCGACCGGTCTGATGTTCAAAGAACAGCTCGGCCATGCCACGAACGTGTACTATTATCGAAAGAACTCTGCCGCCTCCCAGTTGAGTCCTGATCAATTCCGTGGACTATCCGCGCGTATACTGTTCGTCTCAGGCATTACTCCTGGGCTGAGTGAGAATAACCGGGATTGCGTTCTGGCGGTAATTCGCAAATTCAAAGAAACCGGCGCCGAGGTTGTATTCGACCCCAATCTGAGATTAAAGCTCTGGCAGGCGGCCAACGCCCGAAAGGTGTTCCGACAAATCACGTCCCTTTCAGACCTGGTCCTGCCGAGTCTGGCCGAGGCGGAACTTATAGCGAGCAAAGGTTCGGTCGAAGAAATGGCGGATGAGTTGCTCGCTCTCGGGCCTGGTCGGGTAGCCATTAAGGCTGGGAAGCAAGGCGCGTATTATCGGCAGGGCCTGTCTGGTGAGTGGATTCCCCCCTTCCCTGTCCGGGAAGTCGACCCGATCGGCGCCGGCGACGCGTTCTGTGCCGGTGTTCTTTCTGGATTGCTTGATGGAATACCATTTGCAGAAGCCGTGCGCCGGGGTTGTGCTACCGGTGCGCTGGCAGTCACATGCCATGGCGATTTCGGAGGATTGCCAACAAGGACCCAACTAGAGGCTTTTTTGCAGAACCGGAAGCCGGTAGAGCGGTAGAAGTTCCGAGTTCCGAGCCGGGACTCGATCTCGAGATCAATGAGGAAGCCGTGCGCCGGGCAGCGCAACGCGGGCACGATTGGAAGAATCCGATCTGGCGCCGAGCCGATGGTTCCATTGCAGAGTGGTAGGGCGGCCATAGGGCATAGCAAATGGCCGGTTCGCGATTTATGCCCAACGTTCGGTAGGGACGTGCTTCCGCACGTCCTGAACCCGAGAGGCTGGTAGCTCCTCGATTCAGGCCAAGGTGGAAGGGCGTTCCGGAATATACACATCAATATTTTTGAATGTTTTATTTTTTGTTGGACAAAGTTAAAACAGCTTTTTTATATGTTTTTATATGTTTCGCTTCTGTTGCTGGATATTCTGGACGTTCAATCTCCTGCCCGCACTTGCAGCAGACCTCCCTAAAACGGTGCGCGACTTCGTCAGCCGCTCCGTCTCAAACGGATCGACCGCCTACCGCGGATGCGTTCTTTGCGGTCCAGAGAGCTACTACCTTTTCGTCCTCCGCCAAGAGGAGCGTATCGGCTTCATCTTCGTTCGCGAGGACGTTCGCCGCGAGCTCAGCATCGTGGCCGCTGATACCTCATTGACATCGACAAAGCTCCCCGTCGATCCCGCCAGCGAGGCCGCCATTTTGAACGGCGCGTACGGACTTTTGCAAGACCACAACTTCAATTACTCCGTCGGATCCAACCCATTCCAGACGACCTCGGTTGGGCAGGTCGGTCTGGCGCTCGATCGCATTCTTCGTCCCGTTACCGGCTTTTCCCTTCAGACTAACGCGACGCTCGATATTCTGCGCAAACTGCAGGAGGCAAACACTCTCTACTTCGAGCCGCGCAAGGCTCCCGCCGGATCAATCCTCATCTGCCCGACCCGTTTTGCGCCAGCCGGTCCGGTTGAACTCGGGCATGCCGGCATTCTCGGCCGTGATCGATCCGTGTATGCCACCGATGCGGAACGACACGGAGCATGGCGTCGCTCTGGAACATTGGATCAATGGCTTGAAAAGTTCGGTTCAACCAATCGAGTCTACGCTTTTTTGTTGCGAGCGCCTGCTCCGGCGGAGCAGCGCGCCACATTGCCCTGGCCTCCGGTACGTTGATGAAGGTTCGCGCGATGCCGTTGATAGTTGTCGGCCTCGCCGCCTTCCTCGTTTCAGCCTGTGATGACAGTTCGGACGGAGGCACCCTCGCGGGCTCGTCGGCCCCGACGCCTTCTGAAGCGGATCTCGCACAGGGTAACCGCATCGCTGACGCCGCGGTCGATCAGACTGCGGTCACAAGCGAATTTTCCCAGTCTGCGCTCAATGGTTCTATCGCCGCTACGGCCGATAGCGCAGAGATAGGCGCCGATCTGAGCGAGCTCGGCGGGGATGCCTCGGCGAATCAACAAGCATTTCGGCAAAGATTCGGGCTCGCAACGCCAACGCCGAACCAGCTCGCCAGTTGGCAGTCATACGATGCTCGGCTAACCGCCTACTCGAACAAGGACGCCGATTGGCCGTATCCCACTGCTGCGGCACCAAATTGGGAAGGAACTGTCTGGAATGGAGACCCAAGCGCAATCGAAGGGACAACGGTAGCAGTAGATTTCAATCGGATCCCGCGGGGTTCGTTAATTTATATTCCGGCGCTCAACATGTACGCAGAAGCCAACGACACCGGAGCCACAGGTCTCTGGTCGACGAGCGACAGCGGCCAGCCAGATTATGGCTCGAATGGGGCTGGGCGAATCGATGTTTATCACTGGGCCGGCGACCGCACTCCGGGCCAGGTAGAAAGTAGCTTCGAGAACGCTATCGGTAACCGCGAATATGGAACGATCTACGTGGTCTATCGCGGCTCCGGATGGAAGAAGGGGTAAGAATGCGTTTTAAATTATGAAAGCATTGCTTACGATCACGTCGCTT
Organism: Chthoniobacterales bacterium; assembly: GCA_049585495.1. Classification (GTDB taxonomy): domain Bacteria; phylum Verrucomicrobiota; class Verrucomicrobiia; order Chthoniobacterales; family JAFAMB01; genus JBAUZZ01. Next base: position 7,838 of record JBAUZZ010000456.1, read on the forward strand.
CTCGTGCTGCTTCTTGGAAGCGTCCGTGGTCAGGAATCGACTGTTAACCCACCTTACCCCTCGGATAGTCGATCAGCTCCTCGCAGCAGGCGAAACAGCCCCAACGGCCGATACGAATGGGTGGTGAATGAAACCAGTCCGGTTAGTTACCAATTGGTCGACAAGATGAGTCGCACCATATGTTTCACGATCAAGTGTTACTTCGCTGATTCAGACAACCGCACAGCGATCCGCTACGCTCCATTGTTAGGTGTGTATTGGAACAGAGATTCAAATATTGTCGCGCTCGATGAATTCAACTATCGTCGGGCTGGCTATCTCTATTTCTGTTCTGTCAAAGATGGAAATGCGAAACAAATCGAGGTGGACATTCCGGCGCCGCGGGAGTTCGATGAAACTCGGCTTTGCGCAGACAAAGCCTGGGTTTCCTCCTCCACATTTTCGGTACGTCAGGCAACGAAGCTCAAAGGCGGGGGTTATCAAAGCAACTATTATATCATTGATTTTGCGAACCAAGATCATCCCACAGTGAGGATCGGGGAGCGATTCGGAAGTGCCCGATCGGGAGGGTAGGTTAGAACACAGGCTAGCTCGAATGCGGCTCGATGTTTGGGATTAATCGCTATCTAGTCATTCTTCCGTCCCTACAGGGCTAGCGCCGTGGGGGGTAAAGTCAACCCAGGCTGAAGCCTGGGCTAGGTTCCAAAGGCCCTTCGGGCCGGGAACTTGAACAGCACAACCAAAGTCTGATTCGAGGCGACGTTTGCGCCCAGCCGAGAGGTTGCGCCAAGGTTAAGGTGACCCTGGGGAAAGCCCGTGGCTACGCCCCACCGCCCTCACAGCACGAACTGCAGGAGGAAAACCGCCAAGGCGGCGACCAGACAATAATATCCGAACAGGCTCCATTGGCCGCGTTCCAACCATCGGGAAAGCCATTTGAGCGCTAACAGGCCCGCGAGAAAACTGGCGACCATTCCAATGAGCGCCGGCAAAAGCAAGAGGGACAGACTCGCGCCTGCCCCGTCCGCAGCCAGAGCGTGTGCCTTTAGTAAACGAGACAGCTCCCGGGCAATCACTGGTGGGGTCAGGATAACAGCAAGGGCAAAACTGAACTGCTCTGCTCGAAGACGGGAGAGGCCGAGAAGCAGAGCCGTCGAGATAGTCGCACCAGAGCGGGAGAATCCGCGGAAGGGCAAGCACAACCCCTGGATTGCGCCAATCCAGCAGGATTCGCGCGTCTCCGGCCCCCGACCTTCGCTTTCTGCATTCGCAAACCGGCCAGAGAAAATGATCAGCAGTCCGACCGCTGCAAGGGCGCAGGCGATCAGAGTCATGTTCCCAAAGAGTGACTCTATCTCCGCATTGTCATGACCGCGCATCGCGACTTTCTCGATAAGGAACAGGAAAGCAAGCCCGATCACGCCCGTGACCGCCGTTGCAACCACGAGCTGCTTTACGAAATTCCAAAACGAGCCGACCGATGCAAAGAGCTCGGTACACCAGGCGCGCCAAAAGTAGACCAGGACGGCAAACATAGTGCCGGTGTGAAGCGCGACCAGCAACAGGGTCATCTCGGGAGTCGTTGGGTCGATGCCCATGATTTTTTCGGCGATGATTACATGGGCAGAACTGGAGACCGGCAGTAATTCGCAGGCCCCCTGCACGACAGCTAAGATCAGGATTTGTAAAAAATTCATAGCGCAGATTCGAACTCAGTCGGCCTGAATGTAGGCAAAGCTTTTCGTGTTGCGAACTGCAAACTTCGAACCCTCGCCCTCTGCCGAATTGATTTGGTGCCCCACTCGTCTGAACATTGTGACATGACTGATCTTGTGCGGCTCATTTCAGTCCTGGCACTGGTTATGCAGTTTTCTGCGTCGGCCGCGAACGCAGAGGAGCTCGTGCTGGACCCAATCGCAGACTATCTCGCGATGAATGTACCGGACCGCGCCACCAATGCCGGCCGTTTGTTGGTACTGAAGAAGGTGGAGGTCGACCTGAATGGCGACGGCAAGCGAGAGGTTTTTGTCGGAACATGGTATCGCAACTCCGGCCCGAATACGTGGCTTTGGGTTGGCTACATGCCAGCTGCGAACGGTTACCGGCGCATTACGCCGGCCGGATCGGACGTCTTGATCGATTTTGATCGCATTTACGTCGGCCCGCTCCCGGATCTTCACCGGCAGGGGATGGCCCAAGCCTATAGCCTGGAGCTCGACAACAAAGATCGAGAACAGTCGAACATGATCAGCGATCTCACCTTCTACTACATCGAGAATGGAGAACTTGTCGAGGAAGGCTCGGGAATTCTTGATCGAGAGGATCCAGAACAAAAGGCAAAGTTTGATTTCTATTTCGGTCCGAATCGCAAAGCACGCGACTCCCCAAAGATCGAGTCGTTTACGGTCGAGGAGTTGGCGCAGCGTGGTTATAAGATCCCAGTTTGGCGAAGATAAATTTCTAAGAGAGTTTCACTTTCGTAACGTTTGGAACGGGTTTATCTTCAAGCTGACTAAGCGAGGGAGCTTATGAAACGATTACTGTTACTTTTCTTGCCCGTCATTGCAGTCTCCGCGGGAGCTGCCTTCGGACAGGAGTTTAGAACCACCCCTCGAGTTGCGCCGCAACCGGTGCCTCCTCGGCCGCTGATCGAACAGAATTCGAACTCCAGCATCGTAAGAAAGTTTTGGTACGCGCCAAACAAATTGCAATTGGTAAATCCTTTCGCTCCGCGCGAATACGGAAGCGGCGAGCAAGTATTAGCCGTTGATATGCAGGATCCACAAGGGCGCCCGAAGTTTTGGAAGTTTATATCCATCACTTTTTGAGCGCACTGAAGCCGTCGATTGGGATATTCTGCCCCGCATTTCTTAAACCAGAGATGCTTCATGTGTACCGCCAAATCGCGGGCTTGGAGCAGGTAGAGCCGCGGGTTTTTGCCTTCAAGCGGGAAAATTCCGAAAGCTTTCCGTTAGACACCGTTGACCTTTTGCATCGCTCCCGGCTCAGCTGGCTGCGCCGATTTTGGCACGTCCAACTCCGCAAAGCGCCCCAGCCAGCTTATCCAAGTGAAATTCGTTCCCTGGTAGACGGCTTGGCGAGGCACAGATGCTCCTTGCTCCATATTTACTTCGGAAATAACGGGCTATTCTGGCTTCCATTCCTCCGGCGGGCGACCCTGCCGGTCATCGCTTCATTTCACGGCGCCGACGTTCAAGTAGGTCTCGCATCGGCAACTGCCCGGCGAATGCTCGGTGAGTTGTTTGAGTTTGCCACTCTGGTACTTGCCCGTTCAGAGTCTTTGGCCGCGGTGTTGAAAAAGCTAGGCTGCCCGCCGGCAAAGCTCCGAGTCCATTGCACCGGAATTCCACTTGATCTCTACCAGTACGCCGTCCGTCTGCCGCCCGCGGACGGTTCCTGGAAACTGCTGCAGGCCTGCCGCTTGGTCGAGAAGAAGGGGCTGGAAGTGTCGCTCCGCGCCTTTGCCGCGTTTCATGAGCGCTGGCCGCGCTCAACCTTGACCATCGCCGGCGAGGGGCCGCTCGAGCACAGGCTTCGGGACTTGGCTAAGTCGCTCGGAGTCGGTGCAGCCGTGAGGTTTTCTGGATTTCTCGCGCCCGACGATCTCCTCCAACTTTATCGGGCGAGCCATATTTTTCTGCACCCAAGTGAAACAGCCAGGGACGGAAACCAGGAAGGAATCCCCAACAGTATTCTCGAGGCAATGGCAACCGGTCTCCCCTGTATTGCGACGCTCCACGGCGGCATTCCCGAGGCGATCGAGGACGAGATTTCGGGTTTACTCGTTCCGGAATCGAGCGCTGAAGTTCTTGGTAATTCAATTCTCCGGCTTGCCAGCAACGCTGACCTGACTCGATCGATCGGCGAGAAAGGCGCAGAAGTGGTAAGGAAGAAATTCGACCTTGCTAGGCAAATTGGTCAGCTCGAAAACCTCTACCTCGAGCATTGCAGGTAGGTCGGTCAGTTCGGCTTGCCTCGCCGCAGGCGAGAGAGCCGACCCTATCTGGCATATGGCTTCCGCGGTAGGGTCGTTTCTCCGAAACGACCGCCGGAGTTTGGCCGATTTTTTGGGGTTCGCACCTGGAAGGTGCGGCTACTGTGACCGATCGCGTGACGCCGAGGAGCAAAGTAACCGCGGCTTCCAGCTGCGAAAGGACGACGAAGGTTGGGCCCCAAAAAGAATTAAGCATTGCAATTCTGTAGGCGTAGCGTTGAAACATAAAACATGAATGCGATTCCCCCAGTGCTGGTCGGCGGCGAAGCGTTGTTTGATCTCATATCTACGAATCCTGGCGCCGGACTTGGTGGAACGACGACATTTCAAAAACGGCCCGGAGGCTCCCCCTTTAACATCGCCGTCGGAATCAGCCGCCTGGGAATCCCGGTCTCCTTCGTCGGCAAGATCGGCCAGGACCAGTTTGGCCAGGCACTGGTCGATTTCCTCCAGAACGAAGGAGTTGCCGTTGATCACGTTGTGCGAGAGCCCGGCACCAAAACGACTCTGGCTTTCGTGGCCGTCGATCGCGCCGGTAAAGTTGATTTCCGATTCTACCGCGACAACGCCGCAGATGTCTCGCTCACGAGGAGTGAGGTAACCAAGGTCGACCCCAAAAAATTTTCGATCTATCACTGTGGCGGGATCGTGCTGGCCCAGGAACCGACCATCAGCGCTTATACTTCAATCGCCGATCGGTTCGTTGAGGCCGGTACCCCGGTCTCTTTGGATCCGACGATCCGGAAGTCGCTGATTTCGGACGAGAAATCCTATCTGGCCGTGCTACGCCGGTTGATATCGAAGGTTACAATCCTCAAAACGAGTGATGAAGAATTGCTATTCCTGACGCAAAAACCAGATTTTGATGAGGCAGTCGCGAGCTTGCCCATGCGTCCCGGCGCACTGGTCATTG
>JBAUZZ010000457.1:0-3502 GCA_049585495.1 Chthoniobacterales bacterium
GCGCTAATCAGTTTCGTGTTACTCGAAATAATGATCTGACAAGGAAGAGACGTAATCCTCGGCCATACCGTTCCTCGCGTTTTTGAAATACCTCCTCGGAGGCGGTTGTAATTTCCTTGTCCATTCAGATCCTTACTCTACGAAGGTTCTCAGAAAGGGAGAGTATTCGTCTTCTGGATTTTCGTTGAAGTCTTGGTAGCACGCAAATGGTCCTCATCATGGACAATTGCGCGGATTTTGCGATATGACGGGTCCCTTAAATGCCACGAGCTGTCTATTTCCTGCTCTTGGTAGTATAATATTCCCATGAGCTTTCCCCCGCCGCTCTCAGTCCATCATTACTTCGTCGTGGCAGCTCGGATGCAGCATCACTTTGAGTCCAATCCGGTTGCGGTCGAGGAACCCAGGGGTGCCCCGTTGCAGGATCCGGATCTCGCCGCCTTCGACCTTTTCTCCGGCCCACGCGGTAACTTTATGTATTATTGGTACGCGAGCCTGTACGTCGTCGTTCAAGGCTTCGGCAATCTGAGGTTAACTGATCCCAGGATCAACGCACTCCTGGCGTCGCCGAATGTCAAAGCGCTACGCCGGTGTTGGAATGGCGTCTTCCATTTTCAGCCCGACTACTTTTCCAAGAGGTTGTTCGAACCTATGCAATCTCCCGACTTCGTAGGATGGGTGCGCGAGTTGATGGAAGCTTTTCACGCTTACTTCGCTCGCGAAATCAAGCCCATCGAATCGTGAGGCGTTTCAGTTCGGTTCCCCAAATACCGTAGAAGCTGGGCTCGCTCGGGCACTTGGCACAGTTCTAGCACTCGCTTCGCACCTCGAGAGCGACGAGAAAACCAAACGGAAATTCTAACGTAAGCGTCACACCATCCACACCTAGCCTAATAAATCAAAATTCCGTGCACAACGCATGCTTGGCATGTTATGTTCCCTGTATCCGTCTTTATAGGTGATCCGCAGGTTATTCATCAGGTGTAGCGGAGAGCCTTAAGACTCGAAGCGAAAGCCTGTGAATAACTGGACTACTTCGAGACCGTCGACGCGAGCGATAGGTCCGCCTGCGGCCTGGCGCTGCGATCAGGAGCTCGGATTATCATCGAGGATGTGAATATCCATCCGGACTACGAACCGCACCGGGGCATTGCTGCCTCGACCGGATATCGCGGCGTGCAATCGACTCCTTTGGTCGGAGGCACCACGAGTAAGCCTCTCGGCATGCTGTCGACGCTTTTCCGCAAACCGTATCAACCATCGAAGCGCGAGTTGCGGCTGACCGACCTCTATGCCCAGCCAGCCGCGGATGTGATCACTGTAATCGAATGGAGGTCGAAAACAGTACCCAATCCTCGTGTCGGCGGTTCGATTCCGCCCCTAGCCACAGTGCCCTATTACCAAGGACTTATCCGTTTTTGAAGTTTTAAATGCAGAAACCTTTGCGCCTTGTCCGTATAACCGCGGACATGTAGGCTGTCGCGTTGCGAGAGGGGCCAGAGAAGTCATGAAAGCCAGCGCCAAGCGCAACGTGCAATACGCCGAGCTCGCCCCGGTCCTATGCCGGCTCGAGTCGGCCCTGGCAATTGAACGCCAAACCCTAGCCGGGTTCCTTTCGAATCTGGCGGACGAGTTCGAAATGAATCACAAAGACGTCGCTTATCAGGCCATCATTGTGGATCACGAACGCGCCGGTCGGGATACGGCGACCAGTAAGAGCCCAAAAGACTTCTACCGCCGTTTGGAAAAATGGGTAGGGCCAGCCTGGCGGGGTTGGATAGAAGAAACGACCCTTGGACCCGCGCAGGGCCCGCGGCAATCCGGCGCAAAGCGCGCCTCTATTCGCCTCAGGCCCGATCGTCCGGGCATTGAGGGAGCGCTCGCTGTAACCCGATCGGAGCGGATACGCTGTTCATCAAAAGTTGCAACCGATGCCCCGTGCGACACCCAAGTACTTAAACCAGATTCCGAGAATTGAGTGGCTAGCGAGCCGAATTCCTGAAAGCTGGAGATCCGAATCCATTTGTAATACATGAAGACAATATCCGTACGAACATTATTCGTTCGATATCGTTCTCCTAGCTCATACATCTACTCCGACCAATGAAGAACCAATCAAAGCCAACTAGGAAAATTCATGTCTAGCCCGGACGAGGGGATTAAAGGATCAAACACAACACCCGCGGATGGTGTCCTAGGCAGCGAGGCGGAGCCGTCCAGAGCTGCGGATCTGCGCACCGAGTTCGACTCACCAACCTTCGTCGGAGCTAGCGCGGCGAGCTCGATCGCGGTCTCGCGCTTCGACGAGGCCTACCGCGCCAGGCCGCCCTGGGACATCGACGGGCCACAGCCCGATCTTGCTCGGCTTCTCGACGCCGGGCTTATCCAGGGACGAGTTCTGGACATCGGTTGCGGTACGGGCGAGAACGCCCTCTTCTTCGCCAGCCGAGGAATCGACGTCACCGGCCTCGACGCGTCCGCCGTCGCGATCACCCGCGCGCAGGCCAAAGCCCGTAGCCGGGGACTATCGGCACGTTTCATCCAAGGCGATGCGCTGCAACTCGCCGCGTTGGGGGAAACGTTCGATACCGTCACCGACAGCGGGCTGCTGCACGTGTTCTCCGACCAGGAGATGCAGCAGGTGATCCGCGGCATCCACGCCGTGCTTCGTCCTTCCGGCCGGTACTGGCTGATGTGCTTCAGCGAACACGCTACGTTCCCAGGGCCGCGCAGGCTCACCAAGCAGCACATCGCTACCCTCTTCAAGGACGGCTGGCAGATCCGAAGCATCGAGCCCGCGCAGTTCCACGTGATCGTCGGACGGGGCGACGAGGAAGGCAGCAAGACCGCGGCCGCCTGGCTCGCCGGCATCGAACGGCTGTGACCTGCCACTACCAGAACGAAACGAATCCACCACTCTGGCAGCGCAGACGGGACTCGAACCCGCGCACCGGCCGCGGTGATGGCGTGTAGCTGTTGCGCCGTCTCAGGCAAGCCGTGTTCGTCCAGGGCGCGGGCAAGCGGGATCGCTTGTTCGCTCAAGGCTTTTCTTTAAATGAGAAAAGCGGCGAGTGAAATTTGTCCAACGATCAATCTCCAAGAGCAAGTCAGTGCAATGGTAAAAATTCGAATTTCAGGCTTCCGATGAAATTCGTATTACTTTAAGCTCGAGGCCGCCATGGAAACCGAACTCGTATACCTGTCACTTCCTCAAGGGACCTTGGAGAAGCTGGAAATCGTCGCAGCCCGTAAGGGGCTTTCTGTCGAACAAGTGGTTCAGCAGGCGATCGACGAGTTTTTGGAACGCCCAATCCACCTGAATATTTTGGAGTGCGCATAGAGCGCACCCACGAACGTAAACAGTTTAACGAGTGGAATTTCACCGCCCTGTTTCGGATGATCCTGATTGTGCGGAGCGAGCCGATCACCGCGCGATTATATGCGCCGGATTCGGCGATGGGCGCCGGCAGCCTGGCGGGCTTGGATAGCGGAAACAGCTTAA
>JBAUZZ010000458.1:0-2161 GCA_049585495.1 Chthoniobacterales bacterium
CTCTTTTTGAAGCGTTGCCCGTTGCTTTCCGCTATGGCGAAAGTATGCTCCTTAAAAGGGTCTTTCTGTGCTACCGGTGGATTCAACGAATCCGGACGAATCGATGGCCCAACGTGGGCGGACGGACTTGAGCCGGTAATGAGCGGCCTGCCACGGGCTGGCGCGCCCTCTGCGCGTTCTGCTCGTCGAAGATGATGCAAGCATTCGGGAAGGGTTAAACAAGTTAGTGAACACTCTCGGGCATCGGGCACACATCACTCAAAATGTGCGGGAAGCTCTCGAGCTCGCCGTTTCTGAAAACGAAGCGTTCGATCTGTTGTTGAGCGACATTTCTTTACCGGACGGTGACGGGTGGGAGCTCTTGCGATGCCTAAGCGAAGCCGGCCTTCGCCCCTGGCAAGCGATTGCCATAAGCGGTCGATGCAGCATGCAAGACTTAGCGAGAAGCCGGGAGGCAGGTTTCGATCGCCACTTCTGCAAACCTATTGAGATGGCGGTCCTTGAAGCAATCTTGCGCGAAGCGACAGAGGAAGCGCCGCAGTGATTCGCCCGCTTCGGTCTACTCGCTCCGCACTTCGGGTCGAGCTTTGGCGATAATCCATTCCCATTCCATAATCGCCATAATTTTGTTGCTAAATTTTGCCACGCTGCGTCCGATTGGATCAGGGATGCGAAACGATGCGCCGCCAGCGTAAGTTGTAGCTTCCTCCGGAGACGCCTTCTAACCCGCATAAACCAAGTATGCAGAAGGCAAATCAATTTGCTCTAAATAACGGCCTGGCATCAACTGCGAGTAATCGCCTTTCATCTCGGCGCTTAGCCGAACGGAGAGGAGATTACCATATCCCGGTTTAATTCAACGGGTGGCTGCTCTGGCGCGGCTATCGAAGATCCTTATAGACTTTTCGAAGTTTCATGAGAGATCTGGTGCTGCCGGTCCTGGCCGTTATAGTAGCTGTTCTCGCTTTTCTGTGGTGGTGTCCGATGCAGAGGTGGGCTCTCGGTATTGATGAACTCGAACGAAGAATCGAAGCATTGGAGCGCAAAACGATGATCGATCTGCCACGTTCCAGTGGCTTTATACCGCTCTAGGTCTTCTTCTTGCGCGGCTTAATGGACTAGGCGCAGCCTCACGCTTTAGCCGCGAGATCTTCGCCGCTTTTTCAGGAAAGCTTGTAACGCCATCTCGGTATCGGTCCGGGAATTGCGTTCCCTTTAAGCCAGTTGGTAAAGTTGACACCTGAGGATCTTAATCTGGCTTTACGCCGTAGACCTCGATCTGATGGAGAACCTTTACGCCTGGCGGGAGAATATCTAATCGGATTCCAACCCAACACTGTGTACCCGAAAAAGACCATCGCCTACTGCTCGGCCAACTCGATCTCCAACTGCCTGCCCAGAGTCCGCCACGCATAACCGCCCAAGGCAAACTCGCCGCCCCATAACCAGATCTGTAGTGGAGACCTTTCGAATGCCTTCCCTGATTTTGAGGTACTTACTAAGCTCCTACCCCCTCAGTTCCGAAGGATGGGCTAGCGCCGCGTACACTGCACTATGCACCAGCAGACGAGGCCTGGATCCATCAGCCTCAGCTCGAAGACTTCGCTTTAACTGACATTCGTGTCGAAAATCCACGGGAATCGTATCAGATCTCGGCGGTTGGGAGACGGCCAAAAGCGCTGGCCGGCTTCGTAGCGAATTCGTCAATGAGGTACTGCTCTGCTCCGGTGAGATCGAATTGGGAGATCACGAAACACCTGCGTCGGTCGCCTTGCTTCAGTTCGCCGATCAGAAGCGGGTCTAAGGCACGCGGCCTTGGATCCGGGAGGAGTGCGCTTTTCCAATGGTATTGTTGGTCGACTATTAAGTAGAGGTTGTCGAAGTGGTCTTTGGCCGCGCGAGCTTTTTCTCGGGCTTCTTTCGGAAGGATGCCGTTAAATTCTGCGGTGATGACCAGTTTCTTCCACTGGCAAACCCGGTCGAGGAGGTGCAGGGTTAGAATGTACGTGAGAAGTAGTCCGAGGATCCATCCTAACACAAAGATGCCAAAGGCTGAATTGCCGGTCATGACGGTGATATGGGACAAGAGATAAACTAATGCAGAGACTATTCCCAGGATTACGGATATGGGGGTTATTGCCCGTTCGGCCTTAATTCTGCG
>JBAUZZ010000459.1:0-9308 GCA_049585495.1 Chthoniobacterales bacterium
CAGCGATTGAGGTTCGTGAGGGCGATGCTTGGAAGCATCGGATGCTGACCGTCAACGTCACCCCGGCACCGGCGCCTGCTCAGACGAAATAGACGAGAAGAGGCGAACCGCCGAGCAACCAATAGCATCCTGATCCGCGCGGTGACAGATTAGAACTAACCCCCAGCTAAAAGGATACAAACAATGAACTATGGTCTCGTACGTCGCAAAGTGGCAGACTTTTCCAAATGGAAAGCTGCTTATGATGCCTATTTACCGACCCGTCAGAGAGCCGGTCTAAAGGAAAAGTACGTGTTACACAACATCGACGATCCAAACGAGGTGATCACGCTTTTTGAATTAGAAGATATTCAAAAGGCACGAGAGTTTTTCGACTCAGCTGATTTGCACGGAAAGATGCGGCAAGCGGGAACGGCTGATAGGCCAGATTTTTACTTGCTCAGCGATTGAACGCCCATATGAATCGCCACGAAAGGAAAACGTGGCTCATCGCCATTGCCGCAGGCTGCGGCCGCCTGGCATAAGGGTTCCGTTCGAGGCCAGGACACAAACGCAGTCCTTAGACAAACTGCCCAGCATTGCACGCGGAAAGCGTTCTCAAGCCTGCATCGCCTCGTTCATGAGCTCCCGCTGCATTGCTTGAAGGCTCTCGAGCTCATCAGCTTACGTTTAGCTACTGGTCATTCTCATGAGGTTCCCCCGTTTTGACGGACAGAGATTTTGGGCGCAACAGATCGAGTTTCTGGTTCACTGCCTCGATCTTTTGACGTATTTCAGGAGCAACTTCATCCTGACCGAACGCCAGTGTAACTTAGACCGGCTGTAAGCCCTACGAGGGCTAATAGTGCTTTTGCTTTCATTCTGTACTGACTCGTTTCCAGATGAGGTGTGCCTTGCCAGCTCCAATTGATGTGCCACTGGGGCTCACTTCATCGAGCTCATCCCATTCAGATTGAAGGAGAGTTTACGGTCCGTCCCGATCCAGTTCGAGAATGTGCAGCCCTCAATATGGGTGGTAATGATCTTGGCCGCCTCATCCACCGTATCGGTACCAAAGTAGGCAAGGCTTCCCTGCACGACGGCCTTGTTTTCCTCAGGGGTACCTGCGGTGCGATCATTGGCTGCGAACTTGGGTAAATCGGCACGGGTGAGGACCACCACAACATGGTTGTTGGCATCATGTATAAACCGACCTCGTGGATTGGGCCCATAAAGGTCGCTCTTTGTGCCGTCTTTTCTAGTGTGAGCGAAACCAGCGTCCAGGTACCCACGATGGGCGAAGGTGGAGAAGGAATATATCTTCGACGGTCCAAAGGGAAAGGAGACCCTCGCGAACCTCTTTGAGGAAAGAAGCCAACTGGTTGTTTATCATTTCATGTTTGCCCCAGACTGGGATGAAGGCTGTCCACACTGCTCCTTCTGGGCCGACAATTTTAATGGCATCGGTGTGCATCTGAATCACCGCGATGTAACCATGGTCGCCATTTCCCGTGCTCCATTGGCCAAGCTGGAGGTCTATTACAATTACGAGCGGTTTAAGACCGATATGTCCGACCGCGAAGGAGCCAGCGTCTTCTACCGGGACGAACACGGAAATGTATTCCACACTTATTCATCTTATTCCCGGGGGATAGATATGCTGAATACGGCTTACCATTATCTCGATTTGGTCCCGAAAGGACGAGACGAGGCCGAGTTAGAATTCACGCAGGCTTGGGTGCGCTATCACGACAAATACTGACTAGACTCGTCCCCAAACACTCTATGAGGGTGACCCAGGAAAAGCACCTGTGGGCGCCGCTTATCACTGGTCTCCTTTTTTTTGTTACTGGGGATGCCCATTGCTCTAAGGTAGCGAAGCTCAGGGCACCATTCACTTTGCCGAAAAATCGACATTCGCTACGTTGAGGCCAACTATGAAAACCTTCCTAAACAAGACTGTCCTCATCACCGGAGGCACCTCCGGCATCGGCAAAGCCACTGCCCTGGCGTTTGCCAAAGAAGGCGCGAATGTGGTCGTCTCCGGCCGCAGGGTTGCCGAGGGAGAGGAGGTCGCCCGGGAGATCACTTCTGCCGGTGGAAGCGCCTTATTCGTACAGACCGATGTCGCCCGGGAGGATGACATCGTCGCGCTCGTCGAAAAGACCGTCGGCGCCTTCGGCGCTCTGCACATCGCGTTCAACAACGCCGGCACCGAGGGCCGGTTCGGTCTGCTCACCACCGAGCAGACGGTCGAGCACTACCATCAGGTCTGCGACATCAACATCGGTGGCGTGTTGCTGTCGATGAAGCACGAAATCCCGGCCATACTTCGGTCCGGTGGTGGTGCCATCGTCAATAATTCCTCCGTCGGCGGGCACATCGGCTTTCCCGGCGCGTCGGTTTACGTCGCCAGCAAGTTCGCCGTCATCGGCCTCACCAAGACGGCTGCGCTGGAATTCGCCAAGAAGGGCGTCCGCGTCAACAGTGTCTCTCCCGGCCCGATCCAGACCGAAATGTTCGACCGAACCTTCGGCGAAGGCGAGACCGACGTGAAGAAAGCGATTGCGACACAAACCCCGGCTGGCCGCATCGGCACGCCAGAGGAGATCGCCAGCGCGGTGCTCTGGCTCAGTTCACCCGGCGCGGCGTTCACCACGGGCCAGGACATCATTGTGGATGGCGGATACACCGCACAATAGCCGGAAAATAATGGGTCAACCGGAAACGCCACGGCGCTCGCAGCGGAGTCCGAGGTCAGATTTTTGCAATTAAATCGTAGACCGTTTGCAAAGAACCGAGCTGCGGATGCGGCCCGGTTCCTTGGCAACATAATCAGCTCGGGCGTAGGTGCTCAAACCAGCTTCAATAAAGTATCGGATGGCCACTTTGCGTCGACATATCTTGACAACGCGAACATTAGCGAGCTTGAACATTGAACAGCAGAAGAACCACTGAATGAAAGCCTAGGCAGAGGCCAGAGAAGGCGGGGATGTCGAGTGGGTCATTCTGACCATCGCCATCGAGCAAAATGACATAGTCACCTCGCGCTGCCTGCATTCCAAGATAGAGCGCAGCGGCTTGGCCGTTATTCTCGGACAACTGGAGAAATCTTGCTTCGGACCATCGCAAAAGTTCGTTCCGAATGGCCGCTGCAGTGTAATCTGTACTCCCGTCGTCGATCAGGATAGCTTCATAGGGATCAGACCAGGTTGCAGTAACAGCTCGAATTTGATTGATCAAAGGGACCGCGTTCGAGCCCTCGTTGTAGAACGGCACGACGATCGAAAATCGAAGCCGTTCGGTACCTCCACCGATTTCGGGCATTCTCTCAGTCTAAGACGTATTTACGACAGTATCACGCAACTAATCACGACAGTTCTGTCATGTTGCTTAATAGGCCGAACAACCAGGGAGGCGAAGCGTCCAGGGAATGATTCAAGGGAGGCCGTGCGGCCCTCAGGGACGCCGCCCGCTTTTGGAGCTGGCGAGCTGCTGGTGCGTTTGAACAGTCATGGGGGCGCAAAACTTGAGGTAGTACCGTAGGTTAGCCGGTCTCTGGGAGCTAAAATATGCCCGCGCGGCGCTACCAAACGGTTCTGGACAACTCGCCTCGAAATCACCGCGCTTGGTTCCCAATCGCGTTAGCACCCAACGATCGCTCCGTAGATCACCTCTAGTGGGTCCTCCCTGGCTTTCATGGTAATTGTTCATGGCTTCACTCGGCTCATGTGCGCCGCTCCAGCCGTTCGGCAATGGCACGTTCGACAAAACCAGGTTGAGCTCTCCGACCATTTCTTCCGTTTCCCTCCAGCAGAGCTGGGGCTTGGTCATCTGACTGATTCGCTCGCACAATCGTACCACTCGTTTCTGCGAGGGCTTTGCTCCGATATAGGCTTCACCCGTACCGACCCGGTAGCAGCGCCCGAGCGTGTAACCCAGGAAGTCAAACGACTCCTCAGGCACCCGACAGGTTCGCGTTTTCTGCTAGTTAACCGTCAGCTGATTATGAAACAACCTTATCGCTACATGGAAAGAGTAACCGGCGCCTGGGAATCCTTGCAGCGAATCGTGTTCGAGCAGGCCGGTCTAGAGACCGTCTTCGTTCACGTCCGTAACCTTGTGATCCCCACTCTTATCATTGCGGCCGGAGCGCACGCCATTGATCATGGGCCCTCCATGCGAGCGCTTGCCGTCTTTGAGCTCGACTCGAACGGATATGCAGTAGCATTCGGCCAGCCTATCACGGGGTACCTGAAAAGTTGCAACACTTCCGCGCCGCTGGCGCGATGACGGACAAAACTAGTATGTCTTGTCTCCGGCTGAATGTTATAAATAAAAAGAATGACAATAACAACGGCTCGAACTTGTTTGCGAAGTTCTTGACCGATTGAATAGTGTCACTGGAGAACCCTACACTCCGAGCCAGCGGCGAAAAGCCCTGGTGCCTGCCCCCAGGCGGCAACGGAAGCCATAAAGTTATGGCAGATGCATTTAGAGCAGCCCGCGACTTCCTCCTTGCAAATCGTACCGATTACGACGTTGCCTATCGGGGCTTCAAATGGCCCAGGCTTGCCCGGTTCAACTGGGCTCTGGATTGGTTTGACAGCATCGCTGCGGGCGAAAGAGGCGATCAACCCGCGCTTTGGGTCGTCTTCGAGAATGGGACGGACACCAAGCTTTCCTTTCGTGAACTCTCGAGTCGATCATCGCAAATAGCGAACTACTATCGTGATTTAGGCATCGGTCGAGATGATCGTGTCCTCGTCATGCTAGGGAACGTTCCGCCCCTTTGGGAGACGGTTCTGGGGCTCATCAAACTCGGCGCTGTTATCCTGCCCGCAACACCTCTTCTCAGCGGAGGCGATCTCGCCGATCGCATTGAAAGAGGGCGTGTACGGCACATCGTGTGTGCGGCAGATTGTATATCGAGATTTGACGACCCGGGGAAACATTGCACCCGGATTATTGTAGGCGGACCGGCGCCCGAATGGCACGCGTACGAAGATGGGTACAATGCTTCAGCGGAATTTGAGCCGGACGGAGAAACACGGGCCAGCGATCCGATGCAGCTTTACTTCACCTCTGGTACGACGTCGAAGTCCAAGCTCGTGCTGCACACGCACGTCACGTACCCGGTTGGACATCTCTCGACCATGTATTGGATCGGGCTGCAGCCAGGCGACATCCACTGCAATATCTCGTCTCCCGGTTGGGCGAAACATGCCTGGAGCTGTTTCTTTGCGCCCTGGAATGCCGAGGCGACGGTCTTCGTCCCAAACCAGGCACGTTTCAACGCCAAGGGGTTGCTCGAGGCGATTACCCGGGCAAAGGTAACAACCTTCTGCGCGCCGCCCACCGTCTGGCGCATCCTGGTCACACAGCAACTTGCAGATCACAAGACGACACTGCGCGAATTGGTGAGCGCAGGGGAACCGCTCAATCCTGAAATCATCGACCACGTGCAGGAAGTATGGGGGCTCACTATCCGCGACGGATACGGACAGACCGAAAGCACCGCCGTGGCCGGAAATTCCCCGGCCCAACTCGTCAAGCCGGCATCGCTAGGTAGACCGTTGCCGGGCTTCGAGCTGGTCCTGCTGGATGCCGATGGTCAGGAGACGAACGAAGGTGAACTCTGTGTTAGGCTGGGTCCGCGACCTCTTGGACTGCTGCCCGGGTACCAGAAAGAGGATGGCGCCCTATCTCCGCTGGAAGGAAATGTTCACCGAACAGGCGACGTAATGTCACGCGACGCCGATGGATATCTGACGTTTGTCGGCCGGGCCGATGATGTGTTCAAGGCTTCGGACTATCGAATCAGCCCGTTTGAACTTGAAAGCGCTCTCATCGAGCACCCCGACGTTGTAGAATGTGCGGTGGTTCCGTCGCCTGATCCAATTCGCTCCGCCGTGCCGAAGGCATTCGTGATCCTGCGCTCGGGTGTGGAGCCTTCGCGCAAGATCGCGCTGTCGATTTTTCAGCACATCCAGAAGGTGCTGGCGCCTTTCAATCGCATTCGACGCATCGAATTTTCAGATCTACCGAAAACCATCTCAGGAAAGATTCGTCGCGTGGAGCTGCGTCACCGTGAGGCAGCGAACGTGCAGAGCGGCGCACGACCGTCATCCGAGTATAGAGAGGAGGACTTCCCGGAGTTGGAGCGAGCCGCCAGCGCAAACCAAGCAGGCTCGTAGCTTTCGTTTGTCTTTCGGGACAATTTCGGGTGTCCGGGGCGCGGCTTCAGGATCGCCTCCAAATCAGAGGCGCAATAGCGCGTCAATCGTTCTAAAGATGGTCTGTCCTTCGTCGGATGGATAGAGAACATTCAGGTTCAGTTCTCGCAATCTCGTTGAGCAATGCCCCCTGTTTGGCCATGTCCGTGGTATGGAACATCGAGCGAGTGAACATAAACGGAAGTCTGATTTATTTAGTTATCGCACCCACGTCCCGTTCGATTCCAAAGTTGCAAGACTACCGCCTCAAGCTTTCGGAAAAGCTGACTCATCAAATCATGAGCGACATCAAGAATGATCTGCCTAACTTGCTGGACCTGATCGGTATCACGTCTACGAGTTAAGTGGAGCCTGACAGCTCTATAACGTACTCTATTGTCCGTTCCCTTGCGCTGGCCCCTATTATTTCCCCTGCGTTTTCGCCAGAGGGCGAGCGGTTCGAGCGAGGTGGATGAGAAAAGGCGTCGCAAACGCGCCCCATAAGAGTTTACCGCCAAGAGCTGGATTCCAAAAGGTGACGAGTAGAGAAATAGCGAAAATCAATAGCGGAAAAACTGGCACGATAGATTCAACCGCAATCGGATGAGTAAGGGCGCCGGGTTCAATGAGTCCGGTTCGGGACGAATAACCCCACATCAAAACTGCGGACAGCGCGATTAGCGTCAAATTCGCTTCCATAGCGATTATTGTTTCTCTCGCTTCGATTCGGATCCAGAGGCTCGTCGAAATCGGTAGTACCACGATCCAAAATAGCTGAAAAAGGTTCAGGTAAATCAGGCCGACAGTCGCACGACTAAGCGAACGCAGCAGGCGAAAATGCCCGACCCAGAACATTGCTGCGATCGCAAAGCTCAACACTAGTCCAGAGAACTCATTCCACATGCGGGTGAGTTCTAATGCGAGCTTCGCAGGATCTACGCCCTCGTTCAGGGATGCGGACGCTAAACGCGAGCAGGGTCATCGCAACCGCGAAGACGCAGCAGCCGTTGAGTTGACGCGCTGCGACTTCCGGCTTCGCCTGCAATCGCCGATTGGTAGAGCCGCCCAGGAAATTCGGTGACCAGAATTCAGTCGACTTACCATAACCGGATTTGGGCTTTCGAAGCTTCTCGAGGCGACCTCGCTCGACCAACTCCTCGGCGGAGACCATGTTCAGAAGCAACGTGATCGAGAGCAGCCAGATCTTGCGATTTTCCAATTCCATCTTAAGCGAGACATTGACACCGTGAGCTGGCCGACTGTACCGCCGCCCCATCTCCAGACCTTAGAGTTGTTTGCAGCGTTCGGGAGCAAGTGAGAGCTAAAGAGAGTGTTCTTCCCCTAGAGCCTGTTCTGATGAATGTTAAAATTGGTTTTTTCGCGGCCGCATCGCTTCTGAACGCCGCTTTGCTCTTCGCCGGGGACAAGCCAGACACCGCTGCCCCCCGGCAGGTTGCTGCCAACGTAGGGCGGCTGTTGGAGCTGGGCCACTACAGCAGATGGAAACTCGGGCCCGAAATGTCAGAGCGAATACTGGAGACCTATCTCGAGGATCTGGATTCCGA
Organism: Chthoniobacterales bacterium; assembly: GCA_049585495.1. Lineage (GTDB taxonomy): Bacteria > Verrucomicrobiota > Verrucomicrobiia > Chthoniobacterales > JAFAMB01 > JBAUZZ01. Next base: position 7,760 of record JBAUZZ010000459.1, read on the forward strand.
TAAAGTTTTTTTAACCCAAAACGATGTGAATCGACTCAGCGCTCGGTACGGCACGACCATCGGTAAGGCCGTCCTGCTTGGGGATCTTGGCCCGGCCAAAGCAATCTACGACATTTTCAAGGCGCGAGTCGAAGAGCGAATCGCGAAAGTCCGCCCACTTCTATGGAAGGGCTACAATTTCACAAGCAACCGCTTCGTTGATCTGGACCGCCGAAAGAAACGGTGGTCAGCGAACATCCATGAGGCCGATTCCGTTTGGACGAACAAGATTGAGGGCGAACTTTTGCAGGAAAAGCTTAACAAACGCGGAGCGGCGAGCTCAGGGCCTAAGGTTGTGGCTCGGAGATACAATGAACTCCTCAGAGACGTGGATGACAGAGGAGAGCAGGATATCGACGAGATCTTCCTTAACGCGGTCGCTGAATCCTACGATCCACACTCCGAATATATGGGACATTCGAATCTCGAGAGTATTGAGATCGATATGCGGCTTTCACTAGTAGGGATAGGCGTCGAGACGCGCTCCGAAGATGGATGTGTGAAGATTCAGCGTCTTGTGGCGGATGGACCTGCCGCGAGGAACGGCAAAATAAGTGCAGGCGACACGATTGTCGCCATAGCTCAGGGAGAGGGTCCGTTTGTCGATACCAGCAATATGGAGCTCGACAAAGTCGCTGAGCTAATGCGTGGCAAAAAGGGGACTGTTGTCCGTCTTAAGGTGCTGCCGGCGGGCGCAGCCGATCCATCCAAGCGGCGCGTTGTCACGCTAGTCCGCGATACCGTCAAATTAACCGATGAAGAGGCCAAGGCTGAAATAATCGATAAAGTCCTCCAGGACGGTTCTGTCCGCCGTCTCGGATGGATCACTTTGCCATCCTTTTATCAGGACAGGGGAATATTCGGAATAGGCAAGAGTGCTTCTCGTAACGTGGCAGCACTGCTTAAGCGTTTGAATCGGGAAAAAATCCAAGGACTGATTGTCGACCTTCGTTCAAACGGCGGGGGTTCACTTGATGAGGCTATCAAAATAAGTGGGCTCTTTATTAACCAGGGGCCGGTTGTTCAGATCAAGGAGGCCGACGGAAACATCGATGTCCTGAGAGATCACGAAGGCAAAGCTCTTTATACCGGGCCCATGATCGTCTTTGTCGACAAACTCAGCGCCTCTGCGAGCGAGATTTTCGCTGCGGCGATGCAGGATTATGGCCGAGCCCTGATTGTGGGAGACTCAAGCACTTTTGGTAAAGGGACCGTCCAGACGATAACCGAACTTGGGCGACCTATGCCCTTGTTTGGCTCATCCTCGGCAGTCGGAGCCTTGAACCTGACCGTGCAGAAGTTTTACCGGGTGACAGGTGCATCGACGCAACTAAGAGGAGTCATCTCCGATGTGAAACTCCCCTCGGTTATGGACAACGCCGAATACGGCGAGAGCGCCTTGAAGTATCCGCTTGCGTGTGACCATATCGAACCGGTGACAATCGACTTGGCGGGAAACCGCAAAGAGCTCTTTAAGGATAAACTGCGCCAGCGCTCCGCAGCCCGCGTC
>JBAUZZ010000460.1:0-10586 GCA_049585495.1 Chthoniobacterales bacterium
CTACCAGTGAAGCTACCATGGCAAATCGTTGGTAGGGCGAGCCTCCTGGCGAGCCGCATTCCGAGGGAGGGGTGGTTTGTACTGGGGCAAACCCAGTGGTACTAAAACCTATCCCAAGCGCTCAATGCGGGATACTCATTCGGAAAGAGAACTGGAACAAGGGCACTTGCCTGGCCTCGTAATTTAATGCCGCCCGCCTTAACGACCTCATTTGGGTCGTCTGTCCCCAGCAGAAGCTGGGCGATCACCTCATCCCCGGAGATCGAATTTGGACACAGCCCGGCGGGAATAACGTCGGCCTTCCCCCTTACTATCCTAAGCGTCACGGCTTCCCGGCTGTCATCAAGCAGCAAATCACCGCACCAACGTGAAAGATAAGATTTTCTGAGGCGATCTTCGAGTTCGGGTCGTAACCGTGCCATCGTCCGTTGCAGTGATACAATACGAATCATTGGGCCGCCGGAGCTTCGATACTCGCTTTTGAAGATACAATCCCTGCTACGCAAGAACCGCGATAGCTTACTCGCGTAGTGTATTGCTTCAAACCGAACGGCGCGCAGACCGCTCTTGATAGCAAGGCTCCTGACAACCGTCAAAAGTTCGACCGGGTCCCCGGCCCAGGCCTTTACATTGAGGGTCCTTTGGGAGCCGCTAACAAAAACGAACCCCTGCACTTCCTGATCTCGATCCCATACATAGGCGTCGCACTCTACAAAGACATTCCTCAGTGGGAATGTAGGATGAACAGCAGTTCCCGTAAGATTGGCATTCTCCTCGTTGTACAGGGCGGCCAAATCTGCTCTGGCGGAAGCCCGAGATCGCTTTAGCCTCCCTGGCATTCGATTCGGTGGTATCCAGCCAATCTCGACGGTTGCCGCCAATGGCGTCCAAGCGCGACGGAAGCCAAACTTCTCGTAGAAGTTTGGAATTCCGTACAGTAGGCAAATTTCGTATTCCGCGAGGAAACCGTGACACTCTTTTCTTCGATTCAGCAACCCGGAATTCAGTGGATTGCTGGTGACCTCTGGCCGGCAGATCCGAGGTAGTCAGGACCCGGTTAGGTGGCGTGCTCCGGGATTCGACGGTCTTGTCTTGGAGGTCTTGTGATGGTGGGTGGTCTTCGATTTGGGCTTAGCCGAAGAAGACGGCGCCGGGGTAGGATCGGCAGCTTGCGCAACAACACTCAGACCGAACACGGCCGGTAGCATTAGGATGAATTTCGTCATATTTCATCTTAGCTAAGAACTAATAAAGTTCTATGCCTTTTAGGTTGTTCTCGGGGGCGCCCAATCCTCGCACCGGCGAACAGGGCAGCTCCTCGTCATGCTTCTTTTTATCCATTTTCTTCCACAATCTTTAGCGAAGGAAATGCTTTACGCGAAACCGTTTTTTTCGATAATGCGTCCATGGCTAACCAGCCGAAAAAGATGGGCCGCCGCCCAACCGGAAAGATCACCGTCCAGGTCAGGATGGCTGAGTCTACCAAGCGCGAATTGGAGCGCTGGGCTCTGAAAGACAACAAGTCGTTAAGCGAATACACCGAAGTGGTGCTTTTGCGCCATTTCAAGGTGCGCAGAGCAGTCAAAGCGCGCCTGAAGAAAAGCGGCGCCCGATGAGCCTGCATCGCTTCCAAATCTCTAAGGATTTGGGAGCGATGCAGGCTAGGACTTTCAGATCGGTGCCGCAATTCGAGCAACAATCTCCTGTTCAGCGGTCCTTGCAAAAACATCCACGCCGATACGAATTTTGCCGGTCCCGCGATTGATTAGCCTTGTGAACCCCGGTGCGCTCGATTCGTCATGCACTTCGATATCCCAGTTCTCAAATCGAAACAGATCGGGACGCACCATCGCGAGCGCCGCTAAAGGATCATGCGGGCTGCTTCCCTCCACATGCCGGTATTCCCACCAGCGAAACAATTGATCTTCCAGCATTGGTCCCAGCCCGTTTGGCAAGGCCGCGATTTGGGGCAATTCATTTCTTCCCAACCAGACCCTCAGGGTCAGGTCCAGGCTGATCACGGTCGTCGGAATTCCACTCGCGAAAACGACTCGAGCGGCATCGGCGTCGCATTTAACGTTGTGCTCAGCCCGGGGCATCCAGAATGCACCACCCATTACATAAAGGTGTTTGATCTTCGCACATGAGGCCGGCGCTTCGGTTATCGCCCTGGCAATATTTGTCAAAGGTCCCGTCGCAATTACTTCCAGTTCACCGTTCAGGGCCTCGGCAGTTTCGCCGATATAACTTGTACCCGATTGCCCATGCTTGATCTCGATGGCATCTATATTCGGAATTCCCTCGCCTTCGTGCCCCGCCCAATGAACTTGCCGGCCGCTCACCGGCAGACTCTCTCCCGGAATAACCTTTATATCGTTCCTTCCCAGCAGCTGCGTCGTTGCCTTTGCGATTTTCGCGCGGAAAATGGTGTCCCCATAAACGGTCGTAACGCCGAGCAGTTTGATCTCCGGTGCTTTAGCCAGAAAAACCAGGGCAAGAATATCGTCTACATCGGTGCCGATATCGGTGTCGAAAACAACAGGTCGCATAACGAGTAATGAATAGACTTTGCGTTTTGTGGTTGGTTAGTCCTTGGTGGCGGCAGCTGTAACGCCTTGGACGTAAAATCGTTGCAATGTAGGCTTCAAACATCAACACGTTCGTTGAGCCGGTCGGCCCGCCGCCCGTCAGCAAAAACATGGGAACGAATAAAAGGAAATTTGTTGCCGTGTCGGTCACCAGCACAAACAACAGCGGCCTCCGCAGCAGCGGCAATGTGACAAACAAGAAACGTTGAAACCGGGTAGCTCCATCGATTTCCGCCGCTTCAAGGAAGCGGGTTAATGACCAGATTTAATTTGATCGTTACCCAGATTGAGCCCCAAAAAACTGGATCTGTGAACAGATCCGCATAGTTCAAGATTCCTGCAAAAACACTCGCGCCCGCCGAACAACTGGTGATCAAGCCGGAATTGGTCTGCCGGGAGAGCACAGCGATTCTTTCGTAAGGCAAAAGCGCGAAGATTAATCGACTGGAGTTCGCGAAGCCAGGCGATTCTGCGCATTGAGTGGAACCAAACGGCCAGCCTGCATCGCTCACAAATCTCACAGAAGCACCCAAAGAAGATTTCTACAGAAGCTCTCAAAGATCTCGAAGGAGATTGGTCGCGGGCGCCGGGATCGCTAAGGAATTTATTGACGTAAAAGCGCTCGCCCGTACTCCGCAATCGTTCTGCGGAAAGGTCCTGTTTTCGCGAAATGTAGGAGATCTGTTGCATTTTATGATTGGCGCACGACGCAAAACCAATCTCCGACCGGAGCCAAACCCCAATCTTTGAGACCTTTGAGAGCTTCTGTGAGAATCTTCTTTGCGTGCTTCTGTAAGATTTGTGAGCGATGCAGACTAGCTGTCTCCAATACAGACAGGCGCCCCGTGTCATTCGGGACGAAGCGCCCTGGCTAGCTGCGCTGGTGCCGTCATCGAGCGCGGGAACGATAACGGCGTCCAGTGTAACAGTTTCAGTAGCCGGGAATCAGCTTAATCCTTCAGCCCAAACGTTGTATATTTGCCGACGTTATCGCTGTTGATCAGAATGCAATCGATGGATTGCTTCTCCGGTTTGTCCGCCTTGCCGGTCTTAATATACTGATCGGCCTGTTCAACCGCCATTTCGGAGAGTTTGACGATTGGCTGCAAGACAGTTGCTTTGATCTCACCAGCCTTAATCGACTGAGCCACATCGGGACTGCCATCAAAGCCAACAACGATCACATTTCCCTTCCCGGCTCCTTTCAGAGCAGCGTAGGCGCCGAGCGCCATGGTGTCGTTCCCGGAGATCAGCCCTTTGATATCAGGGAATTGTTGGATGACTGTTTGCACCTTTTGAAAGGCCTCGGTCTGACTCCAGTTGGCACTCTGCGCTGCCACCTTCTTCAGATCCGGGTATTGGCTGAGGACGTCATTGTAACCACGCGATCGTACGCCGGCGTTGGTATCCGTCTCCTTCCCGATGAGTTCAACATAGCTGCCCTTTTCGCCCATTAGTTTGACGAACTCCTCGGCGCCCAAGGTGGCGCCTTGATAGTTGTTCGATACGAGCTGAGCGACTGCCACTCCCGTCGCGTTAATTTCACGGTCAACGAGGAAGGTGGGGATGCCGGCGCTCTTGGCTTTCTTGACCGCGGCAATGCTGGCGTCGGCGCCGGCATTGTCACAGATAATTGCCGCCGCCTTACGCGCGATCGCAGTATCGAAAAGCTGGTCTTGCTTCACGGCGTCATCGTTGTGAACAAGAACCAGGGTATCGTATCCGAGAGCTTTCGCTTTCGCTTCGGCAGCATCCGCTTCTGTTTTGAAGAAGGGATTCTCGGGCGAGGGTACAATGATAGCGATCAGTTTCTTCTCTTGAGCAAGTCCGGCAGGAAGCAGAAACATCGTGCCGGTCACCACAAGACAACTAACGAGAAAACAGTGACTCAGACTCTTAATAGTTTGGGGGATTGGTTTGGACATAGGAAATTGGTGATTGACAGATTTGAACCGAAGAAGAGATCCATCTTCGGTTAAGGGTTAGGTTTAACCCAAATTCCGAAGTTCCGGCGGCTGACCCAGCCGCCCTACAAGCCAATTTCGGAATCTGGATTAAAAAACAGTCAAACGGCAGCGCCGGAAAAGTAGAATTGAGTTCTACGGCGTTTTGCTCCTGAGACGTGGTAAGGTTCTTAGCGTTTGGTATCACCTCCTTCATTCCAACGGCTAGCCGCGCTTCAGGGCAAGGCGCTGCTGCAACCTTGCCTGCAACTGGTCGAGCACGACGGCCAGGATAATCACGAGTCCAGTAATAACTTTCTTCCAGAACTCCTGGACTCCAAGAAGAACAAGACCGTTCGTTAGTACACCAATAACCAATGCACCGATCAGGGTACCCCAGACGGTGCCCCGACCGCCGGCCAGAGAGGTACCGCCCAGTACGACAGCCGCAATCGCATTGAGTTCGTAGCTTTCTCCCGTTGCCGGATGGGCTGCTACTAATTGAGAGGCGGTCACCAAACCAGTCATGGCGGCACACATCCCGCAAATCATGTAGACTGCCATCTTGATTCGCTGAACGTAGATGCCGGATAATTCCGCAGCTCGCTCGTTTCCCCCGACTGCATAGACCTGGCGCCCGAATGGAGTCTTGCCCGCCACAAACCAGCCAAGGGCAGTAAAAATGATCATGATCCAAATCACGATAGGAATGCCAAGGATCGTGCCGGCGCCGAGGACAGGGAATCCAGTATTTCCCAGCTGGGGATTTCCGACGAGATTAGGAAAAGTCGCTCCCTCATTACTCAATTGGGCCAGGCCGCGCGCCACGTACAAAGTCCCCAGGGTCGCAATAATGGGCTCCACATTGAAGCGAGTATCCAAAACGCCGTTAAACGCACCGACCAGGATTCCCAGGCAAAGAACCAGAAAGAAGATGACGGGAACGTTGAAGTAGACAACGATGCCAAACATCGGCAATTCCAGACCCCGATCGATGAGCAACCCGGCAACCATGGCGGCCAGCCCAACCGTAGATCCCACCGAGAGGTCGATCCCTCCGGTGAGAATTACAAATGTCATGCCGACAGCCATGATGGCGTTAATAGCGGTTTGACCCACCAGGATGATAAGATTTTCTGGGGTAAAAAAGGAGGGGGTAAGCAGCGTAAATATGCCGATCAAAATCAGCAACGCGATAAATGCACGTAACCGAAATAGAAATACTCCAATGGTAAGTCGAGAAACGCTGGTTGACTCAGCAGATGGCGACAGCGCGGTTGTCATGGTCGCAGTTAGTTGTGCATCCCTGGTGTTAGATGACCGGTAACTCCAATGTCTTTGACTCCCACAAGGTCGGTTTGGCGATGAGTGCTCGAAGCGCGCACCAGAAGCTCTTCGGTGACTTCGGCGTGGCCGAAAACGCCGGTCACGCGGCCCCGGGAAAGAGCCAGGATGCGGTCAGGTACGGCTAGCACTTCGGGGAGCTCAGAGGAAACAAAGAGGATCCCGAGTCCTTCACCAGCCAAGCGATTCATAATTTGAAAAATCTCCGCTTTGGCGCCCACATCGATTCCTCGGGTGGGCTCGTCCAGCAACAATACCTTTGGTCGGGTTAGCAAACTTTTCGCCACTACGACCTTTTGCTGATTGCCGCCGCTAAGGGAAGTAATCGGTTGTTGCGGCGATCGCACCTTGATGGCCAGCTCTTTAATCATTCTGGTTACAGAAGCGTGCTCCTTGCGATCCGAGATCCAGAAAGAGCGAAGATAATGTCTCAGGCTAGCCAGGGTAATGTTTTGAGCGACCGACAGTTGCTGGACTAGGCCGAGCCGTTGTCGATCCTCCGGCACCAGAGTGATCCCGTTTGCGATTCGATCGAAGACCGGCTCGCGGCGCAGCGGTTTGCCCGCCAAAGTGATCTTCCCGGTGGCCTCCGCATGTAACCCCATCAAGCATTCGAAGAGCTCTGTTCGTCCGGCGCCCATCAAACCGTAGATGGCCAAAATCTCCCCTGCGTGCAGGGAGAAGGAGACCCCTTTTAAAGTAAAGCCCTTACCTGCTCGGGGAAGCGTTAGATCCTGGACCTTCAACAGTTCCTGGTCCTTGTGCCTGGCAGCGCCGTGTGCCCGGCTGGGCGCGCGAACAGTGCGTCCTACCATCTTTTCGATGATCCAGGTAATATTGACATCCGCAGCACGCGCCTCCGCGGCGAATTTGCCGTCGCGAAGCACAGTGATGTGGTCGCCGATCCTCAGGAGTTCTTCAAGTTTATGCGAGATGTAGACGATCGCGACCCCATGAGCTTTGAGGTCCTCAATGATCTGAAAAAGGGCCTCGGTCTCAGCGGCGGTCAGAGCCGACGTCGGCTCATCCATGATTAGTACGCGGACGTTCTGAGAAAGAGCCTTTGCGATCTCGACAATCTGCTGCTGTCCCATCCGCAAGTCGCTGACCAGGGTCCGCGGGTTCAGCGGTTGTTCCAGGCGATCCAGGATCTTGCGCGCAAGCTTCTCCTGGGCGCCATGGTCAACGACATCTACTCTGGTAATCTCACGCCCGGCAAAAATGTTCTCCGCGATGTTCAGATTTGGGAAAAGATTGAGTTCCTGGTAAATGATCCCGACGCCGGCTTTGGAGGCTTCCCGGGTATTCTTAAATGTTACTTCGCGGCCATCCAGGAGAAGACGGCCGGAGGTCGGCAGTTCGACGCCAGCCAAGATCTTCATCAGAGTTGACTTGCCGGCGCCGTTTTCGCCCACCAGGACATTCACTTTGCCGCGGTAGACCTTGAAGTTGACTCCGTCGAGGGCAGTCGTGCCCGGAAAAACTTTCGTTATACCCTCGGCTGAGAGGATGATGTCATTTTGCGAAATCTCGCGTGGGGCTGATGTTGAAGCAAAAGGCATGGAGTCGCGATTTGGCTAGTTCACGATTGCCAATTTGACGGGAGTTACCCGAATGGGACTGGTCGACTTCGGATCGAAAGTGAAAGCGCCGAAAAATTGAATGGTCTTACCGGCAAAGTTGGCCGGGTCTCTGCCGGCCAGCGCATCTTTAAGAGCGCGCGAATTCATTTCCTTCGAGACACCCGCATAATCGATTTGATTAGTAAATTGATTAAAGCTCACCAGGGCGGTTGCGTCCCGTAACGCTGTACCGATGACGACCGGGCCGATCTGCAGATTGATGGTTTCATGATTGCTGTCGTTGCCGATCTCCACTGTCATCGTTCCTGCCCGCGATTCGGCGTTCACCTGGGTAACTTTGCCCGACCCCTTGATCATGTAGTTGAAAGGGTTGGTTGCCTCGCGTCGGCCATACTTTTGGCCGGCAGCTTCCGGGTTTGCGCGAATTTCGGGGAGCAATACAAGGGCATCGACCGCTTTGGCTAGAATCGTGGGGATGACTTTGCTGTTCCAGATCGGCTCGACAAAGGCGTTGGCGTCATTGGTGGTGTTGGCGATGGCGGCGGTTCCAGAACTGGCGGCGGACGGTAAGGGGTTGATGACGAAGGGGGGACGAAACCAGAGGAAAACGATGATCGCGCATGCGACCAAAGCGCCGATAACCGTTCTGGTTCTGGAAGCGGCTAAGAAAACGCGCGCCATTTGCTGAAGTTCATTCATTACGATTTGAGCGTCAGCTTGGACCGTGCGTGTAGGTCTCCCAGCCAAAATAATTTGTGAAGGCCTCGCTCAAAATCTTCGCCGTATGCGAAGCGTTCATGGCTGCATGGTGTTCGAAACCATTCTTGCAGATATATTTCATCAGCTCCTGGAGACGCGGCACCTCAACAACGGCACGGCTGCCAAACGTATCCAGCGGGTCGTCAACAAAGTAACCGTCCCCCGTGTAGGCACGGATCACGCCGTTGCGATCATCCGTAGTAATACGTGCATAGCTGAACGGACCCGCTGGAGTACGACCTGCGACCGTTCCATAGGTATTTGCTGTGCCGAGCGTTGTGGCAAGGATCTCCGCATTCGCCATCTTAACGTCTGAGAAAAAGCTTTTGGCCCAATTGCCGCAGTGAAAAAGCACACACTTGTTTGGGTCGTTCCCATAATTGTTATTCCAATCGACCAGGGCGCTAGGTTTGCCAGATGCTAATTGGAGCGCGTACATCGAAGCCACACCCGTTACGTCCACTTCACATGCGCTCGGGAGAAGGCTTTCACTCATCATGCTCATCAGGGTGCAGACATTCACTCCATAGTTAAGCTGAAGTGAATCCCAGCATTGGATCGCCGTTGCGTTTATGCCATAGCGCTGCATCCAGTCATCGAGGACAATCCCGAGCTTCGACATTTTCACCAGTGACGGTGGCGGGATTCTGCTGGTCGGAACATAAGAGCTGATCGATTCCAGACGTTCCTTTACCCGCTGGTCGCTATCCCCGATCTTAGCCGCGCTTCCAAATATCTCGGAGAGATCAACTGTATTAACGCTAATGCCGAATGCTTGAAGTAGTTTCTCGCTGTAACGTGTTGTATTGAACGCATTCGGCCGCGCCCCCACGGCACCCAGACGCGCATTCCTGAGCTGTTTGACCACGCGACAAACAGCGACAAATCGTTGAAGATCTGCTCCAAAGAACTCGGTTTTAGGAGTGACCGTGTGGAGTTCTGTCAGGCTGAAAGGAAGCCCGTATTGATACAAATTGTTGCAGACCGAGATCTTGCCACAGAAGGCATCGCGTCTGCGTTCCAGGCCGAACTTCCCCAGATCATCGGGATAAGCCTGGACAAGAATGGGAACGTGAAGGGCGGAGAGTTTAATGGCTTCGGCAACGCCTTTCTCATCGCCGAAATTCGGTAAAGTGATAAGAATCCCATCAATTCGATGGCGGTTTTCGTCGAAAAGCGCCGCACACTTTTGAGCGTTCTCCCAGGTTTCAACTGCACCAAGTTTGGTCGCTTGTTCGTCAAGGATAACTGCGTCGATGTTTTGTTCTTTCAAAACGTCGAGGATATCCTGTCGTCCCTGCGTGATGAGGCTGTCTGGGAAAAAATTCCGGTTTCCAACAATCACGCCGATAACCGTCTTTGGCTGGCTGTTCATAACCATCTTTTTCTGTTTGTTCACGACCGCCGAGTGAATCTTGCCAGTTTGGCAAAGAAATCCTCCAGGATAAACCTTTGATCAATGGCCCGGTAAACGCGAATGGACCGGTTTCGACCGGTGTGCAGGTAGTTCATTTCCGAGTTGAATTCCGGTGCAGGGCGCCACTCAAACCAGCCGCATTCCGGGTACATCATCACGCCGACCGCGGGCGAATCGCCGAGCGATCGGTGTTCGATAGGACCGTGGCGATGGAATTGCCTGTTCCATTCCACGAGCTGTTCGACCAGGTACTTGCCCAGGGGGCCCTTATCGTAAACTTTTTCCACCAATTCGGCGTAGCTTACCGCCATCCTTTTATAGACGGTGCTGGGGATCTGCCACAACTCCACCTTGGAACGAAACACTACGTTAGCCGCGTTCACATCGTTCCAGAGGTTGAACTCCCAGCCGCCCACGGGCCAATCCTCCCCGCCGATCCAGACGACGCGCACGTTGCGCTCCGCGATGGCCGGCTCTTCAAGCAGAGCCGAGGCCATGTCCGTCAACGGACCCAGAAAGGCCACGTGGAGCGGGCGGGCGTCGTCTTTCATAGCCTCTCTAATGATTAAGGCCGAGCCCTCGGAAGGAAGCGGAGTCTTCTCGTCTGGGAGTGCTTTTTCGGCACCGGCATGAACCGGGATGCGACCCTTAAGGTCCATCAAATCCAGCAACTTCAGGACCTCTTCCTGGCTGGCTCGCAGGCTGCCCGGTCCCCTGCGGTCACCGAAATGGGCTGGGATGATACCGTGAAGGTCGAAGAGCGGCGTCAAAATCGTGTGAACGATCGCATATTGATCGTCGGCCTCGTTCTTTGCGTCAGTGTTGAGGATCACTCGGACTTTTTTAGAGGGCTCTGGGATAAAGAGTGGATCCATGGCTTTGGTTGATAATGAAGGGTGGGTTTAGCGGCAAATTCCGAAAATTAGCTTGTAGGGCGGCTGGGTCAGCCGCC
>JBAUZZ010000461.1:0-12377 GCA_049585495.1 Chthoniobacterales bacterium
CTCGATGGCCAGCCGCGCAATACTCTCTGCTACCTTATCGCCTGTGATTGCCAGGTAAATACTGAGCGATTTGGGAACGCCGAACACCAGCCCATAGCCAACCTGCCGGTTGCTCACCGTTTCGCCGTTTTCCTGACGGCTCGTATTCATCCGTGCCGTCAGCCGTTTGCCGTATGTCGGATCTTCATTTCGCAACAATGCGACAAACTGTGTTCGCTCGACCGGACCACGAAATCCCAACCGTTCGGCTCCGCGTCCGGCCCAGACGCCCGGCTCTTTCATCAGGTAATCGCTCACCGCCAATTCGCGGTCGAAGTACCGTTCCACTCCTTCAGCGCTCCGGTTAACATCGATGTTTAGCATACTAGCTTGTCAAACTAATGTTAACAGGTAAACGCGTGCACCCTTACGCTTCGCTTAAGATGAGGCGTCTCTCCTATCGCTTCGCGCTAAGTCAGCCGCGGAACGGAAATAATTGGAAAGATTCTGGGCTTTTTGTTTCCAATCCTTTCCATTTATTTCCAATGTGCTCTGGATGATTGAATCTAATTTTCGCCATTCTTCTCCAATCTTCTCTTATGTTATGCAATCCTGTGTGCCGAGTTGGCGAACAATGGAGAAAAATGGCGAATTATCGTCCCTACGGAGCGCACTGATCCAAACGAGGCAGGTACTTGTATTCATCGGCTCCCTTGCCGCGCGGCATTGTTGATAACGCTTTTGTAAAGAACCACCGGCAGCTCCGATCCTTGTAGCTGCTTCACTACGTCTGCTCAAGTGCGAATCCGGGTAGAGTAGAGAGGGTATAGCAGTAAGGGTAGGTTACAGCAGAGCGTGTGTCTGGGTTTCCCCGTCTGTGCCTAAGGACTGCATACCATGCTTGCCGGGCTATATCCCTCCCCCTCTTTAAACTGGACATGCAGATTTCCCGCATCCAGCTTTCGTCACCGGTCCTTGCAGTAAAGTTTCTCAGAGTCGTACCAGTCCCAGCTTCCGAAGATGCGCCTGCAGTGTACTCCCCTCCGGGATGCGCCAGGGCCGCTGGCTACGACGCCGAAGGTGCCTTCTCAGCCGGTTTTCCACCTGCCAGTTGATCCATTTCATGGCCGCTCCACAGTGCCACCTACCGTAATAGTTCTTCCAGCCCCGCAGGTGCAGGTTGAGTTGTCCTATTAGTTCGGTGATCGGTATGTGTTGCTGCCGGTTGGAGATCATGGCTCGCAGTTGGGCTGTTTCGCGCTGCACCGACTTCTTGCTCGGCGCCACTCGCCAGTAGCGGCGCTTCGGTCCGTGTGGGGCAAGCGCCAAGCGGAAGTTGTACCCTAAGAAGTCTAGCCCGTTTTCACTGGCTTTGACTTCGTAGATACGCGTTTTATCCCGGTTGATTTTCAGCCCGAGCCACTGCTCGATCTTTTCGCTGACAAAGCGCTCTAGCCTCGGGGTAACTTTCCGGCCGAGTATGACAAAATCGTCTGCGTACCTATACAGCGTCGCTTTTGCCCACCTTGCCGGACCCTGTTCGGATTGGAATACCCGGTCGAACCAGTGCAGGTAGATGTTAGCCAGCAGTGGTGAGGCCACGCCCCCTTGCGGCGTTCCTTTGGTGTTCCTGGTCACTTTGTAACGAGGTTTCCTTTCCCGTTTCCGGTCATCCCGGATTTCTTCCACTACTGGTGCTTGCAGCCACTGCTTGATCAGCCCTAGTACCGCGCCATCGACTATTCTCATCCTGACGCACTTCATGAGTTTGTCGTGCGGTATGGAGTCGAAGTAGCCTTCCAGGTCCGCGTCGTAGACCTCTGTCTTACCTGCTTTCAGTGCCGCGGCGATCTGCTCCAGCGCTTGGTATGCGCTGCGCCCGGGCCGAAACCCGTAAGAACAGTCCTCGAAGTCCGCTTCGAAGATCGGTTCCATGATCAGCACCACTGCTGCCTGCACGACTCGGTCTTTGATCACCGGTATCCCCAGTGGTCGCAGTTTCCCGTTGGCCTTCGGTATGTATTCCCTCCGTACTGGCGAGGCTTTGTATCGCTTTGCTTTGAGTTCCGAGTGGAGTTCATCCACCAAGCGCTCTTCTCCGATGACCTCATCGATTCGGGCTAGCGTCACCCCATCCACCCCCGGCGCTCCGTCGTTGGCTCTTACCTGCCGGTAGGCTGCCTTCAACGTTTCCTTATCGATGACTTTGTCATAGAGACTGTAGAAGCGAAATCGCTTCTGCTCTTTAGCTTTCCTACTGAGCTTCTGTCTCAATTGTTGAACTTTGGGAGGCAGCATCGCTTCGCGTAGGCTCAGCTCCGCTGCCTCTTGTTCCGTCGTAGGTAGTTTCATCTGCCAATCAGGTCCAACTCTCTCTGACTCTGCTTCCAGTTGACTAAGGCTCCTTCGCTCCCCCGGCATTACCCGGGTTCCTCGCTACTACGAGCCCTTCCGACTCCCTGCCGCCCACCTAGGCCGGTTATCTATTCCCGGGCCAGGCTGGAGCCACCTCCCCGCCTCCCGGACGTCAGGGCCTCCCAAGTTCCTAGTCGTTCTTTCGGTGCGCGCTGTCTCCTTCCACCCCGGAGAGTCCACCTGAGCGTGTCAGCATCATTCGTCTCAGGCGGTTCTGGTTTCATCCTTTATGGGGGATTGACCACTCTCGTTTCTAGCTTCTCGAGGCCGATTTTGAGTTCGCTTTCGCTACGGCTCGCACCCTTGTCTTCCGAGGCTCCGATTCCGCCACTTGCGCGGTGGATCGCTCGGTTGACTACACGTCTTTGATGCTCTTTTACATGGCTAACTCCTCTCATTTAGCAAGAACGCCTAAGCTTCGCTTGGCGCACCATAAACGGCCTCCTTCCCACGCTTCGCGCGGCCTTTTCAAGTCATCTGCCGGGGACCCGGCCACCGGTGCGCCGCTCAGGAGTTTTCGGTCGCCTCCCCCCGGTGAGCCAATGTTCGCCTATTTCGCGAGGACCAATGAAAGTGAAATTCTGTAGTTTCGGGGCCGAAAGGCTATAATGCTTTTCGCTGCATCGAGAAATTACGGATGTCCACGTGCTTATCCGTCCATCGATCCGAGCAAAGTTAATTACCCTGCCGTTGGTCGAGATCCTCAGCTCAACCAAGACCGCCTCGATACACGCAATGACATCTGCCTTTGGAAGCGGATCGGTTTCGGTGGCAAAGACGAACTGTCGCCACCAGCCAACTGGAAAATCGAGCCGTCATCTCCGGTGCCGTAGCTTCTGGACCAAGCTCGCTGGCCGCAGGTGGTTGGTGGTTTCGGTATGACTATTGCGCACATCGATTCCCTTAGCCCTGAATAGCTCTTCAACCTGGGCATGAATTTCAGCATTCCTTTGATTAAGAATGGCAGCGATGGATGCGAAGTTTGCGTCCGAACTGAAAGGCCGAAGGAGACCGGTAGTAAGCGGAGCATAGATGCGTTCAAAAAGCTTGAGGAACACCAGGCAAATGGAGTAACCCTGGGGAAGTAGCCGATAGCGGTGGGAGTGAGGGATCTTTTCGACCAATCCTTTGGTCCGGAGCTTTGAGAGGTCGTAGCGCAACGAAGAAAGCCGGTACTGGGACAGTGTGCATCCCAGGGCCTCGGCGATGGGAGCCTGGAGTTCGCAAGTACTAAATGTATTGGCGGCTACCAGATTGGTGAAGCGCACGAGCGCGTGCATCAGCGCCAACTGGCGAGGATGATCGAGCTTGAGTCCTGAGACGCGTTTGCCGTTTGGTAAGATCGTGGGCATTGCCAACCGCCTGAGCTGGCCCGGTCTACGAAGGTCTCCAGAATATCTTGCTGGATATTTAAGGTAATTGTCGTTGATCGACTGAAGTCGCTCGCGCAGTTTGGGCAAATTCTCGACCGCCTTCTTCACTCCGTAATCGTTCACGTTGTTTTTGGCAGCCTCTTCAGATTCAAACGGGCAAGCCTTTTGTCCTATCCTCTTCTCCTCGAGAGCCCAGGACGTGCTGAGCGGAACCCGGGTTAACAGTTGAAATTGAAAGACTTAAAGACCTCGCGTGTGTCTTTGCGCACGCCCGATTGAACAAGAAGAGCGCCGTCGGCCGATTACGCGAAATTCAACGAATCCTGCAGTGAGTCTTTTCTCTTCTTCGTGCAAAACTGCAAAATCGCCCAGAAGCGAGGCTTCTAGCTATCCCAAGGACATTACGAAACATAAACTTGCAGCGAGAAAGAAGACTTCACCAAATAGGAGCAGCCCGGTCGACCAGCGCTTACTCCTTATCGCCTGCCGCCGATGTCCTTCCATGATTTTTTCCCGCTCGGCCGCGTCAGGGTAAGACTTAAGCTCCCAGAAATTCGACCATTCCTGAGTTGTTCTTCTGACATAGAGACCGGCGAAAACAGCGGTAAAGACGCCGAGACAATAAAGAATCATTGTCAGGAGAACCACCGACTTCCCCGGGGCCAGAAGGATTACGGGCAGCGTAGTAAGCCCAAACGGTAATCGCTCCAGCGCGGTTAATCACTACAAGGCTTTGAACAAGCATCCTATTGGTAGCAACAGTTTGCCTTATTCCTGCCAGCCAACTTGGCCGCCGCAGTAGAAGTGTATTGCTCTTCGGCTAAATTCGAGAGCGTCGCGAAGACGCGTGTCTTGGCCGCGGCCGCTGTTGCACTCAAGAAACAGGCGCTGGAGCAAATTCAGGCAGCGTATTCCACCACTGCGCTGAGCAAGGCCGACGATGCGCGGCGGGCCTTTCTCGCCTCGCTTTGACATTCCGAGTTCTTCTCGATGAAACCCAAGCAAGAACCCGGTTCGCAATTCCATACTCGGAATATTCAGGAACTCGGAATATTGGAACAACTTGATCGAAATAAAAAGACGTGGATGTGTAGTGTATTCCCTCTCCCCACTCAGGGGGGAAGGGCTTGTACATTACGGCACCAACACCGTCGATCCCGTCGTCTTCCGCGCTTCCAAATCCCCATGCGCCTGCGCCGCATCTTTGAGTGCGTAGGTCTGATTGACGGCGATTTTCACCGCGCCGGAAAGCACGACCTCGAAAAGTTCTTTCGCTGGCCGCTGTCAAGTCCTCGCGTTTGGCAATGAAAGTGCCCAATGTTGGGCGCGTGACGTAAAGCGAACCTTTTTGCGAAAGCACTCCGAGAGCGGAGGCACCGGGCCGGACGCGCTGCCGAAAGTCACCATCAAGCCGCACAACTGCAGGCAATCGAGCGAATCCATGAACGTATCCTTGCCGACGCCATCGAACACCACCGCTGCGTCCGGCCGACTGTACTGCCAGAGGTAGGCTTGATGATTTTTGCCTTTTGTCCGTTCAGATTGTCCCCAGGCTTCTCAGGGTTTGGTCACACAGATTCCCTAGTCCGTCCGATTTGGCTAGGGCCCTCTGGCGTCGTGGCTGGGGGCAGTAAGAAGGGAGAAACACCCCCAATGGGATTTCCCCGTCCTGTTGATTTTTGACGGCTCACAAGGCTCTCTATTGCAATGGCGACAATCGAGGAGACGCCGGAGCTACGCGTAGAGGTTACATTCACGTGAGCCAAAATAGATTCCACTCAAGACAGAACCGCTGGGCACGTGAGTTACGATCACGCTGAAAGAGGCATGGAGGCGGATGGCATGAGACTTAAAGGTACAGCGGTGCTTACGATTGACGATAACGAAGATTCCCGGTTCCTCTTGAAAACGATCCTGCGTCAGGCTGGCGCTACCGTGGCCGAAGCCGCCTCTGGGGCGGAGGCCCTAGAGATATACAAGGCTGCTCGCCCCGATGTCGTTCTCTGCGATCTTCGCATGCCACAAATGGATGGCTACCAGGTTTTGGAGAGAATACGCGCGCTTGAACCGGACCAGGGTGGTTCAGTTCCAGTGATTGCTGTAACAGGTTTTCAGCGCCTGGAAGATTATGCAGAAGCTCTTGACTCGAGTTTCGACTTTTTCTTAGTTAAACCGGTTAATCCCGATGAATTGATTCGTGCAATCGCCGATTTGCTTGAAAAGGCGCCGCACTTATGATGTGAGAAGATACAGTCGGCGCAATTCATCGCTTCGGAGCCGTCGGTAACGGGCGAACATTCGACGAAAGGGCCACACGGAACGCAACGTGTTTGGTTGCTTTTCGCCAGGATTGCGGTCCAATTTGCTTGTGTTCGAGGTACCCTCCCCGCACAGCCGTTCTCTAGCTTTATCCGATGACTCCGATCGTAACCGTTAGACTTGCTGATCATCTCTGCGCTCAAAGAGAAGCCATTACGGAACACTGGATTGAAGCCGTTCGAACTAGCCCGGAAATCCCGAGTGCGCAAAAACTCTCCCACGAAGAGTTGAGCGACCATCTTCCGGGTCTGTTCAATAATCTCGTCGAATACCTGCGCACCGCAGCCAGCGGCGACGCACGCCGAAACGTCACGCGGGAGGCTCGCCGCCATGGAAGTCGTCGGTGGGACCAGGGATATAATTTAGCCGAGCTCCTTCGCGAGTTAGGCACTGTTCATCGGCTGATTCTTCAGGATGCCATCCGGACCTTCGCCTCTTCTTTTCCTGACTGGAGGGCCGAGGTGGACGAGGCTCGGGAAGTGATCAGCAGTTTCTTTGAAGATGCCTTGATCGGATCGACCGAGCAATACGTTGAAAATTTTGGTTCTCAGCTGCGGAAAGCAAGCAAGTCCTTTGCGGAGGCAAATGAAAAGCTGAGTAAAACTGATGCTTCTCGCCTCCTACTGATCCGAACAGTTTCGCACGATCTCGGCAATTTTCTGAACAGTTTAACTTGGGTGGTGAATGCTTTTGGGACTGAACCAGATGAGGCTGAACGTCGCAAAATGATCGAAGTTACCGAACGCAATTTGGCTGACATGCGAGCACTCTTGGGAGAGTTGACGGACTACTCGGTGTTATTGGCGGGCGAAATCCAGCCCGCCTTCGAGGAAATTTTAATACCGTCTTTGTGCGAGGACCTCACGGCATCCTTCTCTCAGATGGCCAAAGCGAACGGAATGCTCTTAAAAATACAAAGGAACGACGATCTCCGTACTGTTAGGAGTGATCGCCGCAGGATAAAGCAAATTGTCGGGAACCTGATATCAAACGCAATAAAATATCGCCGGCAGGGAAGATCCGACGGAAGCGTCGAATTGCTCTTTGTGTCCTTGCCTGCTGAACGCTGGCAGTTGATTGTGAAGGACACAGGAATCGGAATTCCAAGTGACCAATTGCTGAACATCTTCCAGGAGTTTCAACGAGTCGCGCCCCGGGAGGGAATCCAAGGAGCAGGCCTGGGCTTAGCCATCACAAAGCGCTTGGTCGATCTATTGCAAGGAGAGATTACCGTATCCTCCGAGGTGGGGGAGGGAGCTCAGTTTACGATTTCCTTCCCGACGAAGCCGGAGTGAAGCGACCCGCGCCAGGGTGCGGGCTCTGGAACCGCAAACGTGCCGCTGCTGCTGTCGCGAGAATCGATCGCCTAAATCTCGCCTCAAGTAGTGCCATTCGGGCGATGCGCCGACGCAGATCCTGTTGGATTAATTCTGGTTCCGGCGTCGACGCGAGAATGGCCAACCCGCCAAACAAAAAGATCCATAAGCGCGCCGCTGTTAACGGTGTTGACGCCATTCGACGACATCTATGAGCCTCTGCACTTTCCCAGCCAATGCAGCGGCTACGGCCTGCCGTTCCCTCTGCCACCTATACCAAGAATGTGGGACGCGGAGATTACCGCAAGAGCAGCTTTGAGAAAACGCCTTGGGCTCTGGCGCGTGATCCAGGGACCCTATTATGTTACACGCGCCGTTTCGAATCGAGGATCTGTAGGATGAATACATCCAACTGACCGTCGTCTGCCAGACTTTCGGCGCTAGCGCACGTGAAATGGGATTCCCGAGAATGATCCGGATGAGAAGCCGGACTCAGGCAACCTTGCTCGCGTGCATACCATTCTGCTCGAAAGGCAAGTAGTTAATCTTGGCAGGCAATAGTATGGGCCAACGCCCGAATCCCGAGGGAGCGACGGAAAGCGGCAAAGATCATTTAGGAGCCGCCGCGGGCGATATCAAAGAAGCAACGAGTGCGAAACTCGAAGATATCCGCCAAGCCGCCGGGCGAAAAGCAGATGAACTTCGAGAAGCAGCGCAGGCCAAGCCACAAGAGTTAAAAGGAGCGGCGGAAGGTGGGACGGAGCTTCATTTGCTCGTTCTGGCTCTGCTCTTGGTCAGCACGATCACTTTCTTTGCCGGCTTTATCGCGCTGTTGATCGTTTTCTGCTTTACCTGATCATGCTGATCTTGCGCTGGGAATGGGGCTGGAGCGTCCTGGCAGTTGCAGGGGTGCTTCTCGTTATCAGCATTGTTTTCGGACTGATTTTCAGATTCAGGATCTTTAAGGCGTTTTTCCCTGTCATCTTTGCCGAGTTGCAAAGAGATCGTCGATGGCTGCATGGCACTCAGCGAGCGTAGCGTACTTGGCCAGCCTATCGATGAACTCAAGATCGATACCGAAAATAAGAACAACTTCCGCACCCTGCTGATGGCTCAACCATTGGGAACGGCAACCAGAGAGGATATCGACGAACTCTACGAAGCAATCATAAAGAGTGAGTCGTTTTCAGCTTAGCACCCATTTCTTTGATTGCCTTTCCCGGTTGCTTCGTATCAGAAACGGAAAGATGGTTCACAACGTAGCTGTCGTTAATGACATCTATGGACGCTATGGACTCGAATTTGAAGCAGGCCATACAAGCGGTTTTGAGAGCAGATGCCGAAGGCCTCAATCGCCCAAGCGAGCAAAGTCCAGATTGGTTCTTCGTGCATCGGCTGGTCAATTACGCGAGAGCGAAGCAGGAATCCGCAAAGCTCTTGACAACGATAGCCTCTTGCGGAGAAGGCCGGACAGAACCAGATGTTCCCAGCCTTTTTCAGGCCCTCATCAAGCAGTACGTCCCTCGCATCGACCAGAAACAAATACACGCACTCTACAAAGCAATAGAAAGAGACAATCAATCCTGATTGCGTCTCTCGCCGCGCGAAGTGATTTTTCAGCGAAGTTGAAGTGTATGGACGTGTGGCTGGAGGTCATCGGTCACAGCTTGGAAATCATTCACATGGATGACGAACTAAAGAGATTAGTGAAAATTCTTTCCGAACATCTGGGGGAGCAAATCAAAAAAGAGCAAGACAATCCCGAACTAGAGAAGCATCTAATTAGCGTTGCCCTCGTTCCTCTCATTGAAAGGGCAATCCGTCAGGGTTGACGGAATCCGAGTTTCTCGATGAGTGCCGGGAAATTTGGGATATCCAAACTCATCCCGAAAAGTATCCAACCTGATTGCTTTTCCCGTTTGCGGTTGATTCCAGCGTCGCCTTTATCGAAGTCTAACTACTTGCTATTCATGGAACGAACTTCTGTCGGAAAAGGGAAAAGCGGTTCAAGCGAATGTCTCTGAAGCTAGTTTTGTCCGCCACCTGCCGCAGCGCAGGCCACGGCCTCTTGCTAGGGGCCGCTCGAGGTCCCGGGAAAGCAGATCCGCCTTCGTTCTGAGACACGATTAAATTCTCTGGCGGCAATAGCCTGCTCCGTTTCCATGATTTCCGAACAAAAAGATTCTTCCAGCTTCGGCCACGGGCAAGCCTTGCCCTACCATCGTCGCACAAAAAAACTACTACGCGCGAGATCGCAGCATGCCGCCTTTGGGTTCTAGCTGAGCTGACGGTGCATCCATTGGCGGTTTTGCGAAGTCAAAATCAAGAGACGCGCGAGTTGGAGATTGGGACGTTGAGCGATTTATTGAAGACCAGCGAAAGGTAACAATACTCCTGCGCCACGGCTGTGGCCCGACATTCGACTCCTCCAGCGGAATGGCGCTCGAAGTGTCCATAAACGTGATTCCGCGATCGATCGCCTTGTGTATCAAGTAGATAGACTCCGAAGGAGTCACCGCTGCCTTGGCAGTATGGAGCCGCCGAGGCCGATCGCGGAAACCTGCTCACCAGTGCTGCCAAGCATCCGATAAAGCATTTCGCCGCGAAGCTCGCCAGGGTCGGTTATGCGTGGCAAAGAGACGCGACGAAGGCTTGGTCGCCTGCGGTGGGAGTTATAAGCTGCCCAGCAATGACCGGTCCAACCGAGCCGGCCAGACCATGGTGGCCGCTGTCTTAATAAGGTTTCTTCTATTCATCGGAGCGCTTCTCCAACGGGTCTCGCGGCACCACGTGCCCAGCTCTCATCGCCGAACCAAACTTGTTCGCAATATCGTTCGCTCCAACGCGGATCGGCGGACTCATCCCTGGACAGCTTTATTCATCTTGCCGGGGTGAAACCCGTCATCGGGGCGTTCCTGCGGTGGAAGACAAGATTACTATACGAAATCTGGAGAGTTCTTTGCAAAGCTTACATCCGCAGTTAGAAGGCGCCGCGAACTTAGGAGACCGAAGGAAGTCATATGGCACTATTCTCTTGATTATCTTGATATTGCTTCTGGTGGGGGCGTTGCCTACCTAGCCTTATAGTTCCGCCTGGGGCTACTATCCGACCGGTTGGCTAGGTTTAATCTTCATCATAATTCTGGTCCTAGTCCTGCTTGGACGTATCTAGGAGCTCAATGCTTCCAATTAGAAGAACGAGAAGATCGTCGTTACTATCATGATTTCCCTTTCCTTCCTCCTTCGCCAAAGCTCCGACTTCGCAAGGCCTTCGTCGGACAAGTCGAATTCGACACAAAACTCGCACAAGCGCCTACTCTAATATTCCAGTGGCAGGCCAGGATAGGAAAGCCGACCATCAATGATTCGGGCAGTTGAGGTAAACGAATGCACTTCGGTTTTTGCGGCGTCGACAATATGGATGACCTCTATGCCGCGGATCTTCAGGTGATCGGAAATCAGCGCACGATGACAGTGCCACCAGACGGTTTCTGCACACATCATCGCGATGCGCCGCCACGCGGCGCTTTCGATTAGACGTTCAATGCCGGCGTGAAATTCGCTAGTTTCCATGTAGTCAGCGTAACCATGAACGCCAGGCTGCGCCATCCGGTGTTCTGAGAATCCGGCCGGGGCCGTCTGCGCCCGCCGAGCTCGGGGAAGTGCCCATACTCTATACCTCTATCGCCAAGGCTGTGTCGAAGCGCTTCGCGACCGAACTGCGGATTTCGGCGTGAACCGGGAAATCGACATACGTCCGCAACCAGCCCGATTTTATACCATTGCGAGGCGGCGATGAACTCCTCGATGGAGCGGATCGAATGGCCAATGGTCCATATTTGCATCGATGACCTTTTCTTACCTGAAACCGTTGTAAGCTCGAACAAACGTGGGACTGTCTTCGTGTTTGTTCACGTTCGCGACTGGATGTGTCTTTGATGAAACCTGTCGCACAGTCGGGGGCGAACACCATTGAGGAGACGAAAATTCTATGGCCGGAATTAAACAAAAATTCCCTGCCCAAACCCAGCATGGTCAACCAGGTAGCGAGCGAGAGATGGCGCCTCTACCCAAGGTCGAGGGAGAAACAATTCCGACTGGCCGGAAACGCAAGGATAAGGTAGCTCTGATCACGGGCGGTGACAGCGGCCGCCGAGCGGTGTCCGTTGCATTCGCCGCCGAGGGCGCCGATGTGGCCGTGATTTATCTCAATGAACATCAGGATGCGAAGGAAACAGCGAGACTCGTCGAGGCCAAAAGGCGTAGGTGTCTCCTTGTCCCCGGAGACGTGGGTAACCATCAATTTTTTTGTTTCAAAGCGGTCGGCCGAACGCTTAGCGAGTTTCGCCGGCTCGATGTGGTAGTTAACAACGCAGCTAAGCACTATCCGAAAAGGAATTTCGAGGACATTACTCCAGAACAACTCGAGGAGACACTTCGGACAAACGTTTTTTCCTACTTTTTCATAACGCAAGCCGCGCTCCCACATTTTAAAGGCCGGCGCTACAATCATCAACACCGCATCGGTTGTAGCATATTAAGGCAATCCCTTAATTATGGATTGTTCCGCCACCAAGGGTGCGATCGTTGCGCTCACCCGGACTCTTTCCCAATCTCTGATCAAGTGTGGCATCCGGGTTAATGGCGTCGCCCCCGGGTCCGATCTGGACTCCACTCATTTCCACTTCGTACACCCCTGAAGAAGTGGCGATGTTCGGTTCGGATGTTCCGATGGGCCGTCCTGGCCAGCCAAGTGAGGTGGCGCCCAGTTATGTGTTCCTGGCTTCTGCCGATTCTTCGTATTTCTCAGGCAGTTTTTGCATCCAAACGGTCGAGAAGTCGTAAATGCCTAGTCATGTGTCTCTGAAATAATAGTGACATCTTTATTTTCGCCAAGGGCCGCTTTCCAGGCTCGTTGGATCTTGGCCAGAATCTCCTCTCCTTTAGCCCTCCAAACATAACGCTTGGGATTGAG
>JBAUZZ010000462.1:0-13069 GCA_049585495.1 Chthoniobacterales bacterium
CTCCAGCACCGAACGTGCGAACGCCGCACCGGCTTGAACCACGATTCCGATACGAACCGCTTCGCGCTTATGAAGAGCGAAAGGCTCTTGCTGCCCCGCCTGCCCGTTGTTCTCTAAATGAGTGAGCACCCGAAGCACATGGGCCTGCGTTCGCGGATGAACCCCGGGACGTTTATTCAGTACACGATCGACCGTCGCTCGGCTCAAACCCGTCGCCGCGACAATTTCAGTTATACTTACCGGTCCTCGAATATTCATATTTGGCATTGGCACAGAGTTCGCCCGAGCTCGGTTCGGCGATTCGACTTCGTAATGAAATTGTTCGAGCTTTTCGCTGACATAGCTGATTTGACAGTACATCTCAAAAGTGCTCATGTAAATGAGCATTCTATGAGTCATTATGATGTAGCATGCTCAAAGTATGGAAATCGACACCCGCTTCCCAACCAAGCTTAATACTGTCTACGACGCGCCGGAATCATTTCGCAGCGCGTTGGTAGAAAGTCTCCCGTCAGGAGAGCCAATCCGCTTGCTTGTGCACGCTCCGGCTTTTGCAACTGGGGATGAAAAATCGCCGGCGACCGTGCTCGCAGTGGCGAACAATGGTTGGCTGGTGGCTTCCGAGACCGGAGACGGCAGCGCCGCGCTGCAAAAGTCCGACTTCAGCGACACCCTGTTTCTTGAACTGACGTCTATCCTTCTCTTGGGCCAGCTAAGAATTGCCTTTGCCGCGGCAGACACGTCGCGCTCCGTGGCGATTAAGTTTGATACAGCCGAGGACGAGCTTTATCGCGAAGCAATTGATCTGATTCTTGCGGGTATCGATCCGGCGCTCACTGGTGTAGCTGAGAAGGATCGCATGCAAGCTCAAGTGTTCGGGGATTGGCCGATGAAAGTCCGGAACGAGGCGCAGCGTTATTGTCCCAAGGGGCAGCGGTTGCTGGCGGCTGTAGAGTGGCGAGCCATTTTCGGCAGCTCCCAGGAACAACTTGCTCCCGCCGGGGCACTGTTGATCACCGAGCGCGAACTCGTGGTTATTTCGGATGAGCAAAACTTTGCGGCAGAATCCCCTCCGGAAGCCCCTTCTGCAGAGGAACCGAAGGAAACAATTGGGGGAATCATCACCTTTGTTCCTCGGGTTCGGCTGGCAGACTTTCATGTGAGCCATCGGGAAAGCTTCGACGTTCTTGCTCTCCAGGTACACGGAGCACACGGGGGAGAGAAACTGGAGATCATCTTTCCGTCTGACGAGGAAAAGGCTGTATCGAAGGCGATGGAGCAGATGTTGCTTTCCAGGGGCTCCGCGAACCAAGGTAGTTAACGAAAAATTAGTACGGGGAAGACCAACAAAGTGAAAGTTGCTAGTTTGACCTTTCACCAGTCGTGCTGCAAGCGCTCGCGAATAAGCAGATAGAGTTTGCGATCGATCAGCAGGAATTCTTGCAGGGTTATCTGGCGGTGATTTTTATGGCGAACTATCTTCGATACGGATTGCTTCCGGCCAGTAACCCCGTATTAACCGGCCCTGCATTTGTCACTTCCGAAGACGCCCAACCAGTCGCGATCCCTCTCCACCCGCGCTCGAATATATTCCGAATTCCGGTGGACTATTCAGAGATATGATGATCCACGACTTTGATATGGCTCGATGGATCCTAGGCGACGAGCCGGTGAGCCTTTACAGCCGTGGCAGCTGCCTTGTCGATCCACAAATCGGCAGTCTCGGCGACATCGACACGGCTTGCGTGACCATGGTCACACAGAGCGGCAAACAGGCAGTGATCCTGAATTCGCGACGGGCCGTTTATAGATACGATCAACGGATCGAGGCCTTCGGCTCGGCCGGCATGGTCATCTCGGAAAATCCGACGGCTACCGGTGTAAAGCGATATTCTAGTAAGAGCTTTGGAGCGCCGGATCGCTTTCGCGCGTTCTTCTTGGAACGCTACGGCGACAGCTATCGCCTTGAGATGCAAACGTTCCTTCGTGGTGTAGCCGAAGGCACGCCGGCCCTGGTAAGTGCTATTGACGGCCTGCGAACCGCCTATCTGGCGGAGGCCGCTGCACCGTCTCTTCGGCTAGAGACAGCCATCGAACTCAACCCTAACCGCGAGGTGACCTGGCATGACTAACGACTTGTTCTTGAGAAACCGCGGGACGATCGCGGTGATCACCGGAGGCACGCAGGGCCTCGGGCTCGCAATCGCCAAAAGGCTCGCCCTGGAGGGAACTCATGGGATCGCCATCAGCGGTCGAGACGCTGACAAGGGTCAAAGCGCTGCTGAGAGCGTTCGCGCTCTCGGGACCGATTGCCTCTTTGTTAAAGCCGATGTCTCGCTCGCCGATGACTGCCTGAAGCTCGTCGACACTGCTCTGGAGCACTTTGGTAGCGTCAACGGCCTCGTTAACTCGGCAGCCGCGACAGAACGCGGGACGCTTCTTGATACCAGCCTCAAGCTCTGGGACCGGCACTTCGATACAAATGTACGCGGCCCCTTCCTGATGATGCAGCGCGTAGTCAAACACTTAGTCGCAACCGGCAACCCGGGCAGCATTGTCAATATCCTCTCAATGGCGGCCAACTGCGGGCAGTCTTATCTGACGGCTTACTCGGCGTCCAAGGGAGCCCTCGCGACACTCACGAAGAATGTCGCCAACGCCTTTGCCTCCAAGCGCATACGATGCAATGGCATCCTGACCGGGTGGATGGATACGCCCGGTGAGAGCGTGACTCAGCAGAAGTTCCACGGCGCCAGCGAAGACTGGTTGGCTAAAGCTGAGGCAGCTCAGCCCATGGGGCAACTGGTCAAGCCGGACCAGGTAGCCGGATTGGCTGCCTACATGCTGAGCCCGGAGTCGGGTGTCATGACTGGGGCCCTGGTGGATTACGACCAGAACGTTGTGGGAGCCTATCCTGAGTAGCGGAGCACGGAGACTAACATGATGATAAAACTAACATGAAGCTGTGTGCGGTATCCGATAGTTTGGGACATCTTTCATTCCAGGAAGCGGCAAAGGCCGCGGCCGGGCTGGGTCTTGCGGCCTTGGAGATCGGCATGGGTAACTGGTCCGCCGCCCCCCATGCCAACTTGAAGTCTCTGTTGGGGAGCAAAGACGAACGGGTGAAGTTTTTGTCCGTCCTGAAGCAGAACGAGTTAGCGTTGGCAGCGCTCAATTGCAGTGGCAACCAACTTCATCCGATCGACGGAGAACGCCATAGCGAAGTCCTATACGAGACGGTTCGAGTTGCCGAATTGCTTGGCGTTGACACGATCGTGTTGATGTCCGGCCTGCCCGCTGGAGGACCAAATGACATGAGACCTAACTGGGTAACATGCGCCTGGCCGTTGGAGAACGGGGAGATTCTGGATTGGCAATGGAACGCGAAACTCGTGCCTTACTGGCAGAAACTAGCCACCTATGCCGAAGGATGCGGCATCAAAAAGCTCTGCATAGAGATGCATGGCAACCAATTGGTGTACAACGTCCCGACCCTGCTGAAATTGCGCAAGGAGATTGGGCCGATCGTCGGGGCCAATCTGGACCCCAGTCACCTGTTCTGGATGGGCGCCGACCCGTTAGTCGCCGTCGACGCCCTTGGCGAGGCAATTCACCATGTGCACGCGAAGGACACCTTTATGAATGAGGCGGCGCTGAATCTGACGGGCCGTTTGGAGACCATCGGACACGGCAATGTTAAGGCTCGGGCTTGGAACTACATCACCTTGGGTTACGGCCACGGCGAGCAGTGGTGGCGAGCGTTTTGTTATCGCCTCCGGCTGAACGGCTACGACGGTTGGCTGTCCATCGAGCACGAGGACATGCTCCTTTCTCGCATGGAAGGCCTGCGAAAATCCGTTGAGATGCTCAAGCAGACCTCGATCGACGAATCGAGCGACTACGCCCTGCCAGTGACCTAAGGTAATGCAGAGCCCCTGGAGCTATTCAGCTCTCTCCCAGCTCGGCAACGCGGTCATAACGGCACATTGCCATTTTCGTCAAAGAACCCGCCTGTGCGATCTTTTAAGGGACCCATTCACTCCGTCAATCTGGACTTCACCTGTGAACGAATGCGACCCCGCGATTCTGCCTGCCTCGAAAACCGCGGTAGTCGCCGCGTTCCCGATCAAATCGCCATTCATTTCCAGCAAAACCACTCTCCCTGTTCAGGAGAACTGACTGCCAAAATGCATGATCTCACTAATCTCACCACCCTTAGCCGCATGTTGTATCGTTTTCCAGTTTTGAGCATTCGTCCGGATGACGAAACGTCTGGGGCCGCGGAGCCATACTAAAACGAGGGATTTGGGATATTTTGTCGACGCTTACGGACCGAGAACGTCCGACTTGGACCGCATTACTTAATTGCAAATATAATTAAAGAGGGATTCTCGCTGCCAGCAGTTCGTTTTGCAATTCTTGGGTTCGGCTGGCGCCAAGTTGACTCGCGCACGAACGATTTGATCTCGCGCGGCCTGGCATCGAGAAGTTCCGCCAAGACTTTCGCGTTGTAACCCTCCTGGGTCACCTGTTAATGCTGTTTCTACATCTATTCGCGTAAGCCGTGTCCCAGAATTGTAAGGAACTGTTCAGACGACTTCGTTTTCGCTGTTTCTAGACGCCAATCCGCTGAACCCTCTGGCATTTGCTTGGTGCTGAATTCTCACCGACCAGTTCTCGGATTCGATTCGTCGACCAGCTTCATTGTATTTGGGCTTGAAGAGCGCATCCTTCCAAAAACGGACATCGATCTCGCCGTACCCTTTGCCATTTCTTTGCCACTTTTTTGTTCCGATCTGATTCGCAACGGCCTCTCGTGTTCTCCTCGAGTGCCGCCGGATCAAGTCTAGAAGCCGATTCGCCCGGCACAAGAAGGAACTCCTCGGATCTTTACGGAACACTTGTCCCTTAGTCTACGGAACTGTAGGTTACACATTCAAGCCGTGTCGGGTGCACGGGTGGAAATGAGGTACTTTCCTTTGCCAGTTTTCAGACTTCGACTCCGTCCGAGTTAGGTAGGATTACATCGCCTTCGTAGTCTTCCATTTCGCCAAGTCAGAAACCACCGTAGGCAGTCTCGACTCGTTCTTGCCGACGTTCTGGAGCAAAAATAACCCCGTTGATGTGCTTGGCGATGCCGACGCTGACCGCTTCGCACAGGCAATTCAAGTCGTGGGGCGCGATCCCTTGAACGATGGTGTCTTAGTGATTCTGACGCCCCAGGCAATGACCCAGCCGGTTGAGACGGCAGAGAGGTTAACGCTGTCGGCAAAGCTCGACAACAAACCAATCCTGGCGTGCTGGATGGGAGGAAACGAGGTCGCAGAAGGTGTGCGCATCCTCCGGGAGGCTGGAATTCCGGCGTTTCCGTACCCCGATGCTGCGGCACACGCCTTCTGCGCGCTGTCGCGTTACAATCGCAACCTGAGCGCTCTTTACGAAACCCCAGCGTTGCGCGTAGCCTTCAACAACACAGTAGACATCGGGCGAGCGAAATCGATTATCGAAGCGACCTACGCGGCCGGGCGGGTTTTATTGACCGAAGTGGAATCGAAGGAGCTGCTGGCGGCTTACGAAATCCCGACGGTTCCAACCCGCGTTGCGTCCACCGAGGCCGAAGCGGTCGACTTGGCTGCCAGCTTGGCTGGCCCAGTCGTCCTCAAACTCCTCTCGGAGACTATCACCCACAAATCCGAGGTAGGCGGCGTCAAACTCGACCTGCGGGACAGTGAAGCGGTTCGCCAAGCTTATCGAGTCATCGAGCAATCGGTTCGCGACAAATTCGGTCCTGATGCGTTTCTCGGAGTTACGGTTCAACCGATGGTTCAGTCCGGTGGCTATGAAATCATCTTGGGTAGCGCGACCGATCCGCAGCTTGGGCCGGTGATGGTCTTCGGGACAGGCGGCCAACTCGTGGAGGTGATCAAAGATCGCGCCCTCGGCTTCCCTCCGCTCATCCTTACGCTAGCGCAACGGTTGATCGAACAATGTCATATTTACCGGGCGCTCAAGGGCGTTCGCGGACGTGAACCGATCAATCTCGCTGAACTTGAGACTTTGCTCATTCGCTTCAGCCGGCTCGTGGCGGAGCAACGGAGAATCAAGGAAATCGATATTAACCCGCTTCTTGTATCGCCGACCCGAATCGTCGCCCTCGATGCCCGAGTGGTTTTGCACGATCCAGATCTGACCGATGAGGAGTTGCCGAGACTGGCGATCCGGCCTTATCCGATGCAATACATTTTCAGCAAAACACTCAGCGATGGAACCTCCGTCAGGTTACGTCCGATCTGCCCGGAGGATGAACCGCTCGTCGCGGAGTTTCATAAGACACTCTCGGAAGACACTGTTCATTATCGTTATTTTGGACTCCTCAAATTGGAGTATCGAATCGCCCACAGCCGGTTGATGCGGATCTGTTTCAACGACTACGACTGCGAAATTGCGCTGGTCGTCGAGCGGAAGATGCCCAACACGGGAGAACGCCAAATCCTCGGGATTGGTCGGCTGATCAAGAACCACGGGATCGACGAAGCTGAATTCGCCATCGTAATCAGTGACCAGTGGCAAGGCAAAGGACTCGGGACGGAATTGCTGAGCCGGCTCTTGGACATCGGCAAGCAAGAACAGATAGGCCGCATCGTCGCATACATCTTACCTGACAACCTGCCAATGCAACGGGTGTGCAAAAAACTCGGCTTCGACGTTCGGTACGATGCCAACGCCGAAGCTTACAAAGCAGTTATTTCGCTGACGGACAACCAAGAAATAGCCGTGAAAAAGGCGCGGTAATGAATCAATAGTCGGCACGTGCGATTCTTGTCACATCGAATGAAGATCGCTTTCGTAAATACCGAAGCCAGGGATCCCGAGTTTTTCCGAGACAATTTGCCTGACCATGACCTGGATTTCCCCTCCTCGCTGATAAGAGTTGCTGACGATTGTGAAATTCTCTCGGTTTTTGTACACGACCAGGTCGATGAAATCTTTTTGAATACGCGGCACGCCTTGCGCATGATCGCAACACGGTCGACTGGTTACGACCACCTCGATCTCTCGGCGTGTCGCGCGCGAAACATTCTTATCTCTAACGTCCCGACCTACGGCGAAAACACCGTCGCGGAGCACGCCTTCGCCCTGATCCTTGCACTCTCCAGGCGGCTGCAGGAGTCAATCTTAGCCGCCCAGCAGCCAGACTTTTCTGCCGCTGAAATTCGGGGATTTGATTTAAAGGGTAATACGCTGGGCGCGATTGGCACAGGCCGGATCGGTCTGCACGCCATTCGGATGGCACGCGGATTTGGGATGAACGTTGTCGCTTTTGACGTGGCGCCGCAACACCACTTGGCCGATTTGCTTGGTTTTCAGTATTTGAGCTTAAACGCCCTTCTCGAATCTTCCCACGTCGTTTCAATTCATTGCCCGCTCACGCCGGATAATTTTCATCTGCTCGACCGAGCAAAACTCGCCAAATGCCGAAGAGGAGTTCTCATCATCAACACTGCGCGTGGTGGGCTCATCGATACCGACGCCCTCACTGAAGCGCTCGATTCAGGAATTGTTGGCGGAGCTGGGCTAGATGTTCTGGAAGACGAACTCACTCTGATCCGCGGCCAAAGTACGACTCAAGCGGCCAATCTGCAGCCTCCAACGTCCTTGGAAGAAGCTTTCCTGAAAGATCCGGCCAAGCTGCAGGAAATCAAACACGTCGCCAAAAATAGGGCATTGATCGCACGCCCGAACGTGATTTTCACGCCTCACATCGCGTATAATAGCGTCGAGGCAGTTCGACGGATTAACCAGACGACCGTACACAATATTCAAGTGTTTTTGCGCGGCGAACCAGCGAATGTCGTCTAAAGGCGGCCACCTTCAAATCGGTAAAGGCCAACCAATGGTTTGCTCGCGCCAAAAAAGGGAGATGTCAAACCCCGACAAGTGCGCCAGAGTCAGCTGTGAGTGAACACTATCAGTTAATTGTCATCGGATCGGGATCCGGTGGAAAGGACGCCGCTATTCTAGCTGCACGCGCTGGTCTGCGAGTATTGCTCGTCGAAAAGCAAAGTCTCGGGGGGACTTGTTTTCATCGCGGTGCTTATGCCATTCGAGCATTGCGGGCGTGCGCGATGTATTATCAAAAATCCGAAAACAGTTCCCGCTTCGGACTCTCCGTCGATCTGCTGGAAACAGGATGGGCCGACTGGATTAACACCCAGAGACGGGTAGGCACCAGGCTCGCAGAAGATCTTAGCCGAACGCTCGAAGGGTTGGGAATTCAGATCCGTTTCGGGACCGCTAAGCTCTTGAGTCCAAACGAAGTTGAGATTTCCGATCCTTACGGGGCTCGAGATCGAGTATCCGCAGAAAGGATCATTATCGCGACCGGCTCGCGGCCGGCCTTCGCGAGCGTCAAAGACTCGAAGATTCTTAACAGCGACCAGATGCTTAAGAACGTTGAGATCCCAGAATACCTTCTGATCATCGGCGGCGGCTACATCGGCTGCGAATTTGCCTCTATTTATCGAACGCTCGGAGCCCGAGTAACCTTGATTGAGGAGAAAGAAAATTTGCTGCCGAGCTGGGATCGTATAGCCGGCGACCAGATCTGGGATTCATTGGAGAAACAGGGCGTAGCCGTCCACCTTAGCGCCAAAATCGATTTGCCCGCTCCGGAAACCTGGACGGCGCGTCCGGTTTTCAATCTGCAGGACGGCACCATCACTTCACCCGACCTCACCCTTATCGCTACTGGACGTAAGCCAAATGTAGAAGAACTAGGCTTGGAATCGATTGGAGTCGCCACCGGTGGATTCATTCCGGTGAATGAAAAGATGGCGACGGC
Source organism: Chthoniobacterales bacterium (assembly GCA_049585495.1). Lineage (GTDB taxonomy): Bacteria > Verrucomicrobiota > Verrucomicrobiia > Chthoniobacterales > JAFAMB01 > JBAUZZ01. The sequence goes on from JBAUZZ010000462.1 coordinate 8,843, forward strand.
CCAGCCGAACGTTTTTGCGATTGGCGACGTGAATGGGTTGGCTTGCTTGATAGCGTGGCTTTTGCCCAAGCGCGGGTTGCCGTGGAAACCATTCTCGCCAGACCGGCGCGGTTTGATTCACGTTGGGTACCCCGCTGTGTCCATACCGATCCGCCGGTCGCTTCTGTCGGATGGACGGAAAAAGAGGCAATTGCCGCCGGCCACAACGTCGAAGTGTTGGCAGAGACTGTACGACTGGTGACGGATGACGACCGCAGCGTCGTTGACCCCGAGTCCCTAAAAATCCGGCTAGTCGTTCAGCCCGAAACGAAAGCGCTCCTTGGCTGCCAGGCTGTCGGCGAAAAGGCGGCGGAAATTGTGAACCTCGCGGCCACGGCCCTCAATACCGGGCTATCTGTGGCCCAGCTTGCGGACGTGCCGATGGTTCATCCCAGTGCTTCGGAAACGCTCGTTCGTTGCCTGCAGAGTCGTTTCGATCGGCCTAGGCGATCAACAGTCGGCACTTGAAGCGAGCGCGTCACAAAAGATTAAGCCGAGATTCCGAGCGCGCCGTGAAATTCCGAGGCGAGTTCGAGGAACGCCTCAAGGCGGTACTCCAGGAGGTGACCAAGGCCTAGGGTGCGATGGACGGCAACATGCTCAAACCCATGCTCGCGCGCGGTGAACTTTACTGCATAGGCACCACGACACCGGACGAATATCGCAAGCATATCGAGAAAGACGCCGCACTGGAGCGTCGTTTTCAGCCAGTGATGGTCAACGAGCCGAGCGTTGAAGACACGGTCTTAATTCTGCGTGGCCTGCGCGAGCGCTGGGAACTGCACCATGGCGTGCGCATTCCAGACGGAGCATAGTCGCAGCGGCCCAGCTGTCGCACCGCTACATCTCCGACCGCTTTCTGCCCGATGATTCATCGCTTTCGCGAGGCGACTGATTCCTTGGCACCCTATAAATCCCGAACCAAACATCCCAGCCCGCCGCGACTGCCTCCCTTAACCTTATGAACCAATCCGGAACACAAATTGAATCGCCTCAGGAGAGGCTACGCGGTTACGACGAAACGAGCTTTACGCTCATCGGCTCAGCCCTGAGCAGTATCGGGATACCCTTACGCGCGTCGTCTGCGCGTTGATCACCGATGTCGACTGGTCTAGTTTGAGAACACTCTTCACCGCGCCGATCACCCCGGCTGACATCATGCGTCGCGAGTTGAAGATCAAGGGGTCTTTCGCACAGATCGACTGTTTCCCCAGAGCGCTGGCCTACCTTGAGCGCAAAAAGGTCAAGGTAGATGAATCGTCACCCATGAAGTGCCGCTGCGAGACTATCAAAAAGCGCTGGATTTGGCCTGGGCGCGGCAGGGAATCAAGATCGCAATCATTCCATGACGCGGTTGGACAAACATCAAATCAAACCGGAGACACCTTTAATGCCGTTGTGTTCATCTTCTCCTTTGTTGAAGCCAGCCGTCAGGCGCTGAAGCAGATCCTTGTGGAGCAAACGCGAGATCGCCAAACGGCTAAAAATCGGTCTCACCGGCGTGCGCCGACTCCTTAAGCAATCAGAACCGACGGGAGGGACACTGATTGAGAAGAGATCTTATCTTCTGGTTCGATTCGTATCGCAGGTAAGCACTTGGTTTGGTGGACCAAAGTCCAATTGAATTGGCCCAATCCAAAATGCACAATGGAATTGAACAATCTTGACCAGGACTTCAGCGAAGCGAATGATCTCTCAGCGAAGAACCCGGAGAAGCTAAAATTTAAGACAACTTCGTCCTTGTTTTGACAAGAAAATCATCCGTGCTAACTGTGAAATCCGGTCAAATTCTTGAGAGAGGACGAATCTGCTTTTGGAGCAAACTTGCGATATAGAGCTGTTCTGGAGCCTTCCAAACTGCTACGCCGTTGCTACTCAAGAATATTTACCTCTCATTTGTAAGTACCTCATTACAAGTGACTTAAAGGCTAGGTAGCTCAGTTGGTAGAGCAGTGGACTGAAAATCTTGTACTCTGCGATTTTGCAGCCCTTCTTAGCTCTGTCAAATTTCTCTCGGAAGAGCCAGTTTTTAAGTGACTTAAACAGGTAATGACGAGCAAAGAAAGTTTTGCAAAGTCGACAGGAAACAGTCAGGAAGTGCACCGGAAACGGGTTGAATCACGTCGAAATCACGTGAAACTTTTGTTGAGATCAACCGGCGATTGGCCGGTTTTTAATGCGAGAATCAAGCAGCCGATTTTAGCGCCTGGCGCTTCTTTCGGTCGTTGATATCCGACGGGAAATCTGGCGGATACTCCCCGCCTCGAATTCGCTGGTTGTGGCGACGCGCAGATCCTCTGGCAAGATTTTGCCACGACTCGATAAAGTGAATACATGGGAGCTTGCGGACGCGAGGCGCGGTCCAGCGTCGCCCGCCCATGCATTTGCTAATCCCGCTCTCTGCGAGGGCCAAGGGTTGTATGTGCAACCTGTTCTTTACGGAGAAGAAAATGACTAAAACTACTGACAAAATCCTGCGCATTGCCGAACTCAGCGACCTCTGCCGCACCGCCGTGGGACTTGCTGGCGGGGTGGTGTAAACGGCAGGTATCAACGCCTTGCCACTGCGCGATCAATCAGCGATCCGCGAAAAAATCGAGCGTTTCGATGATTTCAACAGCGCCAACAGTCCGCATGGCGAGCGCGTTTTGGAGCTTTCATGCATAACGGCGAGAAGATTTTTTGGAAGATCGATTACTACGCGCCCGACCTAGTCCACCGCAGCGAGGACCCGTTCGACACGAAACAGACGGTGCGTGTCCTCACTATCATGCTTGCGGCCGAATACTGAAAACCGTGGCAGGCCGGCACTTCGGCGGCCCGCTTCCCCCTCTAACAAACGGGAGATCCGCATTTTCCAACGGGGTCTTTATTGCGGAGCCTAAAACCACGTTTCCGTTCATCGTGATAAACTGCACGAAGCATCGCGGTAAAAGCGAAAAGGATAGCCCTGGTTGAGGGGCGCGGTCGCAGTTACGCCGTACCGATTCTGGTCTACGATTTAACTGCAAAAATGGGCCTCAAAATGCTTAAGTCTACGATTTAACTGCAATCGACAAAGAGGACCGCAATCTTGTCGTTGTTTTTCCCGAAGGAATGAGGACCCGGGAATAGCGAACTCTCACAATGGCTCTCAAAGAAACATCGGGCAGCACGTCGCAAGCACACCGAGATACGTTCTCCATGTACGCACACGATGAAACTTGAGGTACTGATTCCTGCCCGCCGGAATCCAACTGTAACGGGCAAAATGCGCGATGGCCGTTATGGTGAAAACACCCCGAAGCGGCTTTTCGAAAACCCGCCTTTCTCCTCCGTTGTCACCAGAAGAAGCAGCAAGTATCAGCCGTTGCTTTCTAAAAGATACAAGCGCGGCGATCGAAGCCTTAAGCCACGCAGATCCTTTCGTGATGGGTGTCGCGATTTACACGCCGGTTGGGTCAGAGGCTACTCTTGGGGAGCTTTTGCCGCCGGGATTCAAAATGATCGCTCAGCGCGAAGTCGGGTTTGGCACCCGCCTATTAGGCGCAACCGAAGATCTATTTTCCGTCGGTTTTTCCGCGGTCTGCCTGATAGGCTCTGACAGTCCCACGCTTCCGTTTCATTGCTTGCGCGACCTGTCAACTTTTCTCAAAGAACCTAAGGATCGAATGGTCATCGGTCCATGCTGGGATGGAGGGTACTACCTGTTAGGGCTGCGGCACGCGCATACAAGGCTTTTTGAAGACATCACCTGGAACACGGACCGCGTCTCGGCGAGACCGTCGAAAGATCGAAGGAGATCAATCTGCCGGCCATCACGCTGCCTTCCTGGTACGACGTGGATGACCAACTCTCGCTGAATCGCCTGTTATTTGAGCTCTTCCCCGAACGCGCAAACGGGGCGGTACCCCAAGGTTCACCCGCTGTATACACTAACGAATTTCTGCGCCAAATTTTGGTAGGAGAAGGTACCGGCCGAATCTGGCCTCAGACGTGCACCCCGGTGCGAACTGTATGAGTGAAGAGTTGATCTCTTGCGATCGACCAATCCGGCACTCGGCCGAAAAGCAATCGCTTGTGACACTTATCGGACTCGGGGCTCTCCTGTTGATTATCGAGCTGAATATTTTTGGGGCACATCGTGACAACCGCTTCTATCCGGTACTCATCTTGCTATCGATTTCCGGGATTCCTTTTGTTTTTGCG
>JBAUZZ010000463.1:0-6480 GCA_049585495.1 Chthoniobacterales bacterium
ACCTAAAAATATTCACGTGCCCGACGGCACGGTCCCGCGCTCGGAGGTCTATGAGTATTGTCAGCTATACGAACAACAGATCCGTTGCGCTGGAGGTATCGACCTGCAGATTCTTGGTATCGGCCGAACCGGGCACATCGGGTTCAACGAGCCCGGCTCTGCCATCGATTCCCGGACGAGAATGGTGGCGCTCGACCGTTTAACCCGGCGAGATGCGGCCCGTGACTTTCGGGGTGAAGCGAACGTGCCCGAATACGCGATCACCATGGGGGTCGGTACGATCTTGGAGGCGAGAGAGATCGCCCTCCTTGCCTGGGGTGAGTCGAAAGCGGCGATTCTCCGCGCCGCTATTGAAGGGCCGCAAGTCGACACGGTTCCAGCTAGTTTTCTGCAACGTCATTCGAATTGCCAATGCTTCATCGACGAGACCGCGGCTGGGGAATTGACGCGCTTTCGCTTGCCGTGGAAGGTCGGGCTAGTCGACTGGAAGCCGACCACCATCCGCAAAGCTGTCGTTTCGGTGGCCGGCGAATTGAAAAAGCCCATTCTAAGGCTGCGTGACGAAGACTATACCGAAAACGGTTTGTCCCCGCTGCTGGTTGAAACCGGATCAGCTTACAGCCTGAATATTCGCATCTTTAACGAGCTCCAGCATACAATCACCGGCTGGCCAGGCGGCAAACCGAACGCCGATGATACCAATCGCCCGGTCCCGGCCGAACCGCCGCGCAAACGCGTGATTGTCTTGGGGCCAGAGCCCCTGGATGCGGAACTGGGTATGGCAGGTACACTGCATCGTCTGGTCCGCCACCAGCACGAAGTCACGTTCGCCTACCTCACTTCGGGTAACCTCGGCGTGCCGGACAATGAAGCGCGGATGGCTATCAGTTTACTAAACGAACTAAGTGTGAATCGGCTCGGTGATATTCCAGGACAAGATCGGCTCGCAGAACTGGCGCAGGAACTTGAGAACAAGGCTCCGTTTGATGAAGACAGCGCGAAACTTCGACAGTTCAAGGGCCTAATCCGCAAAGCCGAAGCCCGTGCTTCGTGCCAAGTTCTCGGGTTAGACCTCGCGAAGGTTCTCTTCCTTGATCTGCCATTTTATGAAAAAGGACGCTACCGGCAGTTCACAACCACTGAGCAAGACGTCGTGGCCATTCGGGAATTGTGTGAGCGTATCCGGCCACATCAGATTTACGTCACAGGTTCCGGAGCCGAACCAAGCAGCGTCGCTGGTATTTCGTTCCGCCTCGTCTCCTCTGCTCTAGAAGCGTGCAGCAGTGAAGCCTGGATGGAGGCCTGCCAGGTCTGGTTGTATGCATCCAGCGAGCGGCCCTGGTATCCCCATGAAATCGACATGGCCGTACCCTTAAGCCCGGCAGAGTTGGCGGTGAAGTTGGATTGTCTTTATCATCACCGGTCGCAACGAAGCCAAACGCCATTTTTGAAAACTCAGTCTGGCGAGAGCTGGCAACAGGCTGAAAATAACAATCGGGCAACGGCCCAGCACTATGACCACCTGGGGTTGCCAGAGTACGAAGCAATTGAGTCATTCAGACGGCAGAAGGAAGTGATCAGCAGAAGGTAAAGCCAGTGTGGGCGCCGCCTGATTACAAGCTACTGACTACTGATCACCACTCCAATGTCCGAGGCAGTCGATCTGCACGTCCACCTTGTCGGTAATGGCCGTTCGGGCTCGGGCTGTCGCATTAGAACCCGATGGTGGCAAGGCCTATTTGTCCAGGCCATGACTCGGAACATCGGACTTCGCGCAGCTCCGAGCGATCGCGACCTCGATTCATCATACGTGTTCCAGCTGAGTCACTGGCTGGAAGATTCTTCGTTGGCAGCGGCGGTCATCCTCGCGTGCGATGAAGTCTACGAAGAGAACGGGAACCGTCGGAGCGACCTCTCCGCCTTCTATGTTCCGAACGATTTCGTTCTTCAGACAGCGCGAGAATGCCCGGGATTCCTCGCTGGTGCCTCGATCCATCCCGCGCGACCAGACGCGATGGAAGCACTGGAGTGCTGCGCCGATGCTGGGGCGGTCTTGATCAAGCTTTTGCCCTGTATGCACGTGATTGATCCAAATCGGAGGGCCTATAAGCATTTCTGGCAGCGGATGGCGGACTTGCGGCTTCCCCTTCTGGCCCATACCGGCGGTGAATTTTCCCTGCCGACCTATCGCCGGGATCTACAGAATCCAGAGTGTTTGCGTTTACCGCTCGATTGCGGCGTCACTGTAATCGCAGCTCACTGCGGAACGCGTGCGCTGCCTTGCGATCATGACTACTTCGATGTCTTTGAATCTATGCGCCACAGTTATCCCAATTTGTACGGCGATCTGGCTGCCCTGTCTCAGCCGACCCACCTGCGTTCGCTTGCTCGATTGCGAGAGAATCCGGAGCGAATTCTGTACGGTAGCGATTACCCGGTAGTAACCGCAGTTCTCTGGTCACAGCTTAAGGGATGGTTTTCCAATGATGAGTATCGGCGCCTGCGAGCAATCAAGAATCCGCTGGAGAAAACGTTTCAATTCGCCAGAGCACTCGGTTTCCCCGATTCGGTTTTCACCGACGCCTGGAAGCTGCTCAAGGTGCCGCTGAGCAAAGTAAGAGGTAGGAAGTAAGAAGTAGAGTGGGCACGAGGCAATGAAGGGGGGTGCCGAGACCGAAAAGCTCAAGCGAAAACATTCGAGCCTTGTCTCCTGGAGAGAGCAATGGCCACTGCCAACTGTCCACTACCAACTTTCTACTTATTACTGCCTCAGAACCAGGCCCGCTTGTTCTTGACGTAGATCTGGTGGAACTCCTCGTCTGACTTCGTCAGATAAACGATCCCCTCAATAAGTCCGATAACGCCGGTCACGAACGATCCCAACCCGCAGGTTAACAAGGTAACGGCAAGCATAATGATGCCCTGAGTGGTGTATCCTAAGACAAATTTGTGGACCCCTAGCGAGCCGAGCAGGATAGCGCAGGTGCCGGCCGCGATCCGGAGACTGATTTGCGATGGCGCCGGGCTGGCTGCCCCGGTGACAGGTAATGGCGGTCTGGCGCCCTGAGACGGCGCCGGTGGCGGCTCGTTCCCTTGAGGGGTTTCGAGGTGATTTGCGGGAGAAGGAGGCTGGGTCGGCTGCTGTTCGTTTTGGTCCGGCGAATATTCTGGCATAAAGGTTTCGTAGCTTAAGAAACAACAGATGATACCGGAAGTCGCGAAAAGGTTGTCTTGGCATTCACGGCGTTCTTGGCAATCTTGGCGTTATCTCTTCTCCGTATGCTTTACATCGGAATCGATAGTGGCACACAAAGCACGAAATCAATCGTCCTCGATCTAACATCCGGCGAGATCGTGGCATCGGCCCAAAGGAGCTATGGCCTTATTCCCGGACTGCCGCCCGGGCACATGGAGCAAGATCCAAGGGTTTGGATCGACGCAGTCGATCAAACGATCGATATTTGCCTTCAGCAGCTCGGCGACCGAAAGGATGCGGTACGTGCGATCGGTGTCAGCGGTCAGCAGCACGGCCTGGTGGTGTTGAATGATTCGAACAAGGTGATCCGCCCGGCGAAGCTCTGGTGCGATGTTTCGACGGCAAAACAGTGCGACGAAATAATCGAGGAGTTCGGGGGCGCTCCTGCCCTCATTAAGCTTCTTGGCAATACGATGCTTCCCGGTTGGACGGCGCCAAAGATTCTCTGGTTGAAGCAGAATGAGCCGCAAAACTACGAGTCAGTCGACAGCATCTTGCTGCCCCATGACTACATTAATTTTTGGCTGACCGGTGAAAAACGGATGGAATACGGAGACGCTTCCGGAACGGCTCTCTTGGATGTCAAGACCCGCCGTTGGTGCGAACCGGTTATCGAATTTATCGATCCAGCCCTCGAGCAAAAGCTTCCCTCCGTCGGCTCCTCGCGCCAGGCCGTTGGCTTGTTACGCGATAAGCTCCGGCAAAAGTGGGGCCTTAAAAGTAGCCCCATCGTCTCGGCTGGTGGCGGCGACAATATGATGGGTGCGATCGGCACCGGAAACGTTCGGGCTGGCGTGGTGACGGTGAGTCTGGGCACCTCCGGTACGGTTTACGCCTATTCGACCGAGCCCGTTGTCGACCCGGAGGGCGAAGTCGCGGCCTTCTGTGACAGCACAGACAAATGGTTGCCGTTGGTATGTACAATGAATGTAACCGTCGCGACCGAGCACGTTCGCAAATTGTTTGGGTGGGACATTGATACGCTCAATGCAGCGGTCGGCGGAGCGCCCGCCGGAGCAGCGGGTGTTACGTTCCTTCCCTATCTCACCGGAGAGCGCACGCCGAATCTCCCGGATGGTGTTGGCGTTTTTCATGGATTGACCATCTCGAACATGACTCCGCCGAATCTCGCCCGGGCTGCAATGGAAGGCGTCACGCTCGGTCTCGCTTACGGTCTAAACCGCTTCCGATCCCTCGGGATCAAGCCCTCCGAAATCCGCCTTACCGGGGGCGGGAGCAAGAGCAAGATCTGGCGTCAGATATGTGCTGACGTGTTCCGTGTTCCCGTCGTGTGTCTTGCCACGGCCGAAGGCGCGGCGCTGGGTGCTGCCCTCCATAGCGCCTGGGTGGATAGTCTGGTCAATAACAAGTCCGCCAGTCTCACGGATCTGATCGATCGAGTAGTCAAGCTGGACGAGAGCTCACGCGCGAACCCGGATCAAGGCAACGCGGAGCTGTACCAGGCCAAATACAGCCGATTTAAGGGGCTGACCCAAAGACTGGCAACAGGCGGGTTCTTATGAGAGACACCGCCTTTTGGAGCCTTCTGCGTAGCAACGGGGAGCGTTCCGGTGAGGGGCACGGCTCGAATAAATTCTCGCCCTACCAACGCCCGGTGAAACGCCTATCTTCGGTAGGGCGAGAACTTGTTCGAGCCGTCGGAGCCGCCGGGAATCGGAACGGATGAAAATCGTCATCGCCAGCACCGGTGCCAGCGGGGCCATCTATCTCCAGCGCCTGCTGGATCAGATTGAGCCGGCAAAGCACCAAGTGCACTTGGTGCTTAGCCAGTTTGCGCGGCAGGTCATCCACGACGAAATAGGAAAGCTGAGAGTTCCAAACGGCGTCCTTGAGCACAACGACCGGAGCATGACTGCTCCGTTCGCGAGCGGCTCGACCTTGTTCGACGCGATGGTCATCGTGCCCTGTACGATGGGAACCCTGGGGCGCATCGCGGCAGGAACGAGCGAGACCCTCATTCTGCGGGCAGCCGACGTTTTTCTTAAAGAGCGACGAAAGCTGGTGATCGTCCCGCGGGAAACGCCCTGGAATCTGATTCACGCGAGGAATTGTTGCCAGTTGTTGGAAGCAGGCGCCGTTGTTCTTCCGGCAATGCCGGCCTTCTACGGTCAACCGCAGACGATCACCGAGGCCGCTGATACGGTTGTTCACCGGATCCTTGACCAGATCGGGCTGCCGGCTCCGGAGACGTTTCGCTGGTCCGAGAATTTGGAGTAGGTCCAGGATGACGCGGGATCGCGCGGCAATGTAGCCTGGCGCAACAAAAAATCTACTTTCCCATTTGACGCCGTGCTTCGTCCTGCTAGCTTTGGCGTCCCGTTTCGAAAGAGACGAGCCGCGCGCAGCGTAAAGGTAAGCAAGGATTCTTAAAATTTCGCGTTGACCAGCCGGTGTGAGCGGGTATTGTAGACGTCTCCGGCGATTTCGGAGTTGCCCATCAAGTGTGGGCAGGTTCTTACAGGTTAGGGACTTCAAATTGGCTCAATTTTGTCCCGGTTGAATTGATTGAAGTTGATCGAGTTTAGCCGGGGATAGATTGAGTTTTTTGTTGCCCTGATCTGGGAGAACAAAGTTCATTGAAAGTTTGGTTCTGAGTTTTTTTGGATTCTCAGAATGGTGATGTCAGCGAAGACTGTGTTGTGCGTTATACGTCAACATCTTTTGATTTTAAAAGTTTTCATTGACCGATAGACCTTGCCTGGATCCGCCTTTGGCGGAACCGGGCAAAAATGAATTGGTCAGAATCGTTTTGTTCCGCCGGTAATTTCGGCGGATCCTAGCTCACGTTAGGATACAAATTTTAACGGAGAGTTTGATTCTGGCTCAGAACGAACGCTGGCGGCGTGGATAAGACATGCAAGTCGAACGAGGTTAGTTTTGTAGCAATACTGAGCTGGCCTAGTGGCGAACGGGTGCGTAACACGTGACCAACCTTCCTAAAAGTGGGGAATAGCTCGCCGAAAGGCGAATTAATACCGCATGTACCCCAAAGCAATTTGGGGCAAAGCAGCAATGCGCTTTTGGATGGGGTCGCGGCCTATCAGCTAGTTGGTGAGGTAAAGGCTCACCAAGGCAGCGACGGGTAGCTGGTCTGAGAGGACGACCAGCCACACTGGAACTGAGACACGGTCCAGACACCTACGGGTGGCAGCAGTCGAGAATTTTTCTCAATGGGGGAAACCCTGAAGGAGCGACGCCGCGTG
>JBAUZZ010000464.1:0-2691 GCA_049585495.1 Chthoniobacterales bacterium
GGACTATCGACCCTTTCGGCTTCAGCGTTTTCTTGAATAGCGGAGCGAAAGCCGCCAGCCACTCCACATAGGCGTCGCCTTGCTCGTTTCCGTATTTCTTTTTATTGTTCAGCGGGAATGGTGGCGAAGTGAAGATCAGATCGACCTGGCCATCAAGATCAGCAGCAAATTTCCGCGCCCGTAGCACGGCTTCAGATTTGCCAAAGCCGGCGCGGCCCAGATCCGATTTGTAAGCGACACGCGGCCGCCCGTCGCTGTCCCTACTTTTCGGCACTACACGACCCGTTTTCCACAGCATCAAGCACCTCACCGGGAAAAGCGGCTAACATTACCGATTTCGCTTCGGTTTCTAAGTTCAAATCCGTCTTTCAACAGTTCAACCTTGCGTCGTTTAATCCGAGCCACCAGGTCAGGATTGAAGATCCAGAAGTCTTCGGGCAAAATATCTGAATCTTCGACGATGCACACGGATTCTACCCGGATCTCCCGCGATGATAAAGCTGGTTCCATCGTTTCTTGGGAAGGTAGACGGCGGCTGCGTTTTTGTCACGTTAGATAGACCATGCGATGCAGCGTACTGGCCTCGATGCTCTAAACCTTTGAGCGAACTGGCCTGGTCCAGAGAGATTCTTGAGCCTCTGCGGCAGATGTCAGTGGGCCCTTTGATGAACGATCTCCAGCTCTTGTGCAAAATTCTGCTAACGAAACGGAAAATAAAGTCCGTTAGGAGTACTCGGCGGTGGACGAAAGTGTCGATTGGCGGGAAAAAGACGCCCTAGAACTCGATTAGAGCGCGTCTACAAAGAGCGGTGATTCTAAACACCTTCGGATTTTCCCTGTTTTGCGGTCAATCCGCCGATTACATCTGGCACGCTCCGAACGACTCGATAGGTCTGTCGTTCTTGAGTCCGGCGTTGGCTAGGCCTGACTGAGAGCTAGAGAATCGCCCCGTAAAGGTTCCGCTGCTTCGTTCGTCCGGCCCTTAATATATTTTGAGCCGCCGACTATCTGTCGCTAAGGCGCTGCTCGAGCTTGTGCCGGCGAAAGTCAATACGCAGAATGACGTATTGCCGGTTCTTTTTGGAGCCGATAACTAAGGCAATCTATGTCCGATCAAATCTCGACCGCTCTGATCCCTTGGAAAGTTCTGGCTGGCAGTGCGGCTTTCGCATTTGCAGCTGCCGCACGCCTCCAGCCTCAAGCCATGGGCGAGGAAACTCCGCGGCCTGCAGAAGTAAAATTCGATGAGATGCAGCAAATATTGATCGGCGAGAAGTCTCGCACTTGGGTCTATCAGCGCACAGATGTTAAGCAGGGAACCTCAGAGGAATGCAAGCAAGGCGACGTCTACCGCTTCGCGGCGAATCATTCCGTCATCTGGGAACATTGCGAGAACGGTCACATTAAGGAAGATCAGCAGCGCTGGACACTGACGCAAGAAGGACGCGAAGCTGTCCTAACGATCAACGATCAGCGTTATACTCTATTGTTAAAACAGGCACCGACCGGATGGTGGATGAAACTGCGGACCCCCTCGGAATCTAAGACAGTGCCAACTATAGATAAGGAATACTACTACAAGGAGGAGTAAGTCTGGGCATGGATGAACCCACCAAGCGTGTCTGGGACGTCTGGCTAGGCTTCATCGCGCCCATCTTGACTGTTGTCGGCATTCTTATTGGCGTCTGGCAGTTTAACTCTGGCGAGCAGAATAAAGCTCGTCTCGAGCATGAATTAGTGACGCAGAAGGACAATCTTGACTTCCATCGCAAACTATGGCTGGAACAAGTTGGCACTTACCGATCCATTGCTGAACTGGCCGGTAAGATCGTCGCACATGCGAATGATGGTAAGCTGGAAGACTTTACCAAGGACTTCGTCGCAGCTTACTGGGGCACCATGGTGCTAGTCGAGGACCATAACGTGGAAAAAGCGACGATAGATTTTTCCGTTGCGATAGCGGACTTCAAGGAAGGATGGATCGACGAAAAGACTCTTAAGGACCGCGCTGACGTGCTAATCAAAGCGTGCCGGCATTCAGAGGAATCGCCGCCGTAGCGCGCCACTAATGAGTCTTCCACGCGGAAAATCAATCGTTGCTCGCGTGTTACGTCCTAGACGGATGCTATTGATCGTCGCCTTGAGTTGGGCGACTGTTTTGACAGCGGAGGAACCCTTCAAACTCTATTTTATCGCTGTGGGTTGTACTGTCTATCTACCTGCGCCTGCAACAGACCTGCACGGCTTTCATCAACTCGACGGTATGAACACGAGCGCGCGCCTTGTTGCAGATCGGCTGCAGCGGTCTGGCGCAATCTTCGGTGTGCTGCTCACGTCGGATAAGGACCGAGGACTTGCCGTAGGAATGCCGGACATTAAGGCTGCGATAGACCGGATCCGATCTAAACTTGGGCACGCGGCCCTCGAGGACGTACTTTTCGTCTTCTATTTTGCGGGACACGGTATTTCAGAAGGGGTCGCCTGGAACCACTTTTCGATTCCAGGAAATCTTGTCGTGCGGGGCGCAATCGCTGACCTCACCATTGACCAACTCGCGTTGAAGACACTTCACGCCGCTTCCCTTGCGGACGAGATTGAAAAGTTGGGCGTGCGGTACGTTGTGTTGCTCGATACCTGTTACGAAGGAACCGAAGCCTCGTTCGAATCACCTGTCCTTACGGGAATGGCGAT
>JBAUZZ010000465.1:0-2728 GCA_049585495.1 Chthoniobacterales bacterium
AAAAGACAGAGAAGAACCGAACCCCAGCCGACAAAGAGCGCTGAACTGTATAGATTGGTAACGGGAGGCCGTCCTTGCAAATACATGCGGAACAAGAGCCCGAACGTATGCAGGAGGAAGGCAAACACGAGAAGAATGATGGCAGTCTTTCCGAGTGTCTTCGGCCATTTCAACCACGAGAATAGCGCGAATATAAGGACGATAACGTACAGAACCATAGCCTGAAGGAACGGTTGCGCCTGGTTAAAAAAGAACTCGAGCCGAGGCCGCGACAATTGCTCTGGAATCGTTCTGGCAAGGTAGTGGTTATACTCTCGGATGATCCGGTTGAATCCGGCTACATCATCTTTGAGGTAAGCGGAGGTCAGATCTCCATACATGATAGCCGGATACGCCACTTTCCCGGTGGAAACAGCATTGAGAAGTGCGTCGGACATATGCCACCAGCGGTCGTTGTCGGTCTTACCATTCGGATTCGGAACAGCGTACACATATCTAGCCTTACTGAAGATTTGGTAGCGTTTCGTGAACCAGAGGATACGGAATAAATCCTGTTTGTTAAAAGGCAAGTTTGCCTCTCGATCACGAATGGCTTGCATACCAGGTTGAAGCACCTGATCGTAAGCCTGCAACTCTTTTGCGAAATCGGGTGAGTCCTCCGCCTGAATACTGTTCTTCAACAGAAGGTAGATCCGCAAAGCGTCTCGGAGTTTAATGATCCCGCGCTGGAACGCGTTCCGGGTCTGCGCTTCCGTTTGCGCCGCTAATCCGGCTTGTTTGCCAATCTCGCCCAGGAATGGCTCGCAGTCGTTATACGAATACGAGACCGGTTTCCCGTCGCCTGCCTGCCGGCCGAAGAGACCGAGAATATCAGGATTGGTCACTTCAAAGACCTTTGCAGCATCCGCACGCCGGGGCATCATCAATACATCAAGCAACCATCGACTGGCGGGCTCTACTTTGCCTTCAACGGTGTAGGTTCCGTGGTGATTCATCACCGAAAGCGATACGCGGGCTAATGTATCCATTGGCATTACCCGGCCACCGACCAGTACCGGAAGTCGACTGAAGCCGTCGATATCGAACCCGGGAACCTGCCCGTGGGGCATCATCTTCGAAATCACCCAGATCACAAGCACCAGACTAATGAGCCACGGAATAGACTTTTTCATGAAACCACGCGGCGTCTGACAAAACTGGTTAGATGCATACCAAATTGAAGGATCATGCCCAAAGCGATTAGCGCACAAGAAATATACGGTATCAGCCAACTGGGATTCTGCACCACTTGGAGGATGGTCGTCGTATCATTGTTATCGAAGCCCGATTGGTAAAAAGTCATGCCCTGGTAGCGCAACGGGTGATTCATGTAGATCAGGGTTTCCCGATCTTCATGGCGGGAAGGATCCAGCAGTCGGATTCGGCTCGAGAAGTTCTTGGCAATATCCGTCCCGGCGTAACGATCGTGGCTGAACTGAACGAGCTGAATCGCAAAGGGTTTATAGAAGCGCTTAGGGCGCATTACGATTTGATAGTTCTTTCCGCCGGCCTGAAAATTTACCGGCCGAGGAAAGCCGGCTGCCAGGCTCCAGGAGCCAACGGGGGTTCCGCCTTGCCAGACCGATACCGCAGCAGTTGGCAGGTTGCGTTCGTTCTCTTTGTAGGTGCGTTCTTGCTGGACCGACACAGCCATCGGGCCGATCGGTAGATGTGGATAATTCGAGGACGGCAGCTGATCCGGGCGCAACAGGGCAGAGTTGGGAAAGTACTCGTTGATTACGACCTCCAGAGAATCCACTGGCAGACGAATCTTGTGACCTTTGTACAATTGTGAATCCGGAATGGAGATTACCTGATCCGAGTCGGGAGCGCTTGTATCAGTCACAGCGAGTTCATCGTGATAATAGCTGAGCGAATAGTTTTTCGTCTCTCCTTGATCCAGACGCATCTGACTTTCCACTTGGAACAGACTGGTGAACAATTGCCCGAGCAGCAACAGAATCACTCCCGAGTGAAGGACCAGGATGCCGGCTTTTTTCCAACTGAATTTGAATCGCGCGAGGTGTGCAGCGATCAGATTCACTAAAAGCAACCCGCCAACCAGATAGCCGCTGGGAAACCACGGGATCTTCAGGGTAGTTCCAGACGGTGTAAAATAGAGAAAGAAGCTCTTGAAGTATCGGTTTTCCGCCTCGTAAACGCCAATATTCACCTGATCCAGGGTTCCGAGGAAGACCAGAATCATCGCACACCCTAAGCAGAACACAGTTAGCTTGAGCGAGATGAGAGGTTTCACCCAGTGAATACTGTTTTTGATCATTGGGTGATCTTGGCATGTTTAAGCCACGATCGTTTGCTAACTAATTGACAGCTAGTGCTACCGTCTCGCATATAATAGTAATGTCATTGCGTTCAAAATCGGCCGCCGGCAAGGCGGCGTAGGCGAAGCGTCCTCGCTTGCCCTCCCGGAGAAACAAAGCGAGGACGCTTCGCCTACATCGCTCGCGAAGGCCTCGCAAGGGAGGCGAACCGTCTCGGTTTGCACGGCTCTGAAAAGATGCAAAACGAAGACGATTCGCTTACTTTCAAAGTTAATGCTAACGGACAAGGTGCAGGAAAGCGACCTGGCCTCTCCGCCTTAGCTCCGAGTCGGCGGGAATGGAGGAAACAGGCGGCCCTGCCATATGACTATCGTTGAGTGGAAGTAACGTTGCTCTGCGGCCGAGGG
>JBAUZZ010000466.1:0-4449 GCA_049585495.1 Chthoniobacterales bacterium
CGATGCCGTTGGGCGAAGCTTCCACGACGAGCCGGAACCGCTCCTGCGCCTCCTTTTGCGCGGTCACATCCATCGATACGCCAAGGAGCCGGGTGCCTTTACTGTCCCCGACGTTCATGCAGTGGCCGTGCGCGCCTATCCAGCGCAGCGTCCCATCCGGCAATGGCACGCGATACTCCATAGCATATTCACCCTTGGTCTGGATCGCGCACCTGATCGCAGCAGCTCGAGCCGCACGGTCCTCGGGATGCACGCGAGAGATCAGCGCCGCGTTATCCAAACCCGCGTCCGGCGCGAAGCCAAACAAAGCGCGTCCTTTATCCGTCATCCAAATCTTATCTCTATCCACATCCCACACCCACATGCCCAGGTTGGCGGCTTCCGCCGCGAGGCTCACGCGCTCCTCGCTGTCGCGCAGGGACCTCTCGGCCAACCGGCGGCGGCCGAGTTGAACGAGCAGCGCACCAATCAAGAATGCCTCTACACCGGTTAAGGAAACCGTCCCAAGGATAAGTCTGCGATATTGCTCCCAATATGTGGCCTCCTTGAACCGGACGATGCTGCCTGGGGGTAACCGCTGCTGGCTGATGTTCCATCGCCGGAGTTCGCGCCAATCGAACATCGGCACCGCCTGGTGCGACTCCGACCGGGCGGCGGCTTGCGGGTCTTCGCCAGCCAGGATGCGGACGCCCAACTGGGCGGCTTTCCGGCCGATCTCCTCGAACGTTACCATCGAGCCGCCGACAATCCCATGCCCGAGATAGGTATCGTAGCAGCTGTAGATCGGCGCACGGCTCGCCGGGGCGAACGCATCCAGCGCCTGCCGCGGGGTGAAGGTCTTGCCGTCAGCATCCTGAAACATCGTGAGGTAAAGCACAACGGTGTGATCCGGCAGGTGCGACAACTCGCTGCGCAATTCCTCGATCGAAAGGTTGGTCAACCAAGTAAAGGCGACCCGGCTCCCGAAAGTGGTCATCTCTTGGCGGAAGACATTGGCCATCTGCCGGTCCCTCGGCCCGCTACCCGAGACTACCGCCACCCGGCGGGTGTCGGGATGCAGCCGGAGCATCATCTCCAGTGTGGGGGCAACGCAATCGGGGACCGCGACTTCCGCGATCCTGGCGTCTGAGGGATCCGCATGCGGATCACCGGCGAAGGAACAATAAACGATCGGCACTCCGGCGAACAACTTGGCCCCGCCAGGTAGACCAACTGCGCCTCCACTGACCGCTATCACCAAGTCGGGCGGCCGCGCCCGATATTTGTCCCTAAAGAAATCCCGCTGCTGCTGCTCCTCGCCCGGAAAACGAGCCACATCGAGGAATTCACTGTAAAACTCGACGCGGTTTTTGGTGCCGGCCGCGAAGGCCGCGCGGATGGCCTCATCCATGATGATATTGGCCGGGAGCAGTCGCTCATCGGAATAGAGCATGAGCACGCGTTGGACTGGTGCTGCAGCCTGCCCGGTCGCACTGGTGTCGGCCAGGTTGAGAATCAGGAGCATGGTGGCGCCGAGACTGAGCAGTCTCACAATCCACATCGACCGATTCGCCCGATTTTCGGAAGGAAACCTCATGATTTTTCAGGTTTAGGGACATTCTCGGCACGCTCCCGAAGAAGTAGTGCGCGGAAGGTATTGCTGAATGTCCGTTGTGGGTCGAGAGCAGTCATCTAACTTTGCTCCGTCGTTTTCACGGCCGGGATGGACAGCCGATCACCATAGAGCGCCAACGCTGTCTTTCCCAGGCCGCTAAGAGCCTCGACCACCCTGCCGACGGCAGCGTTGAACCAGGCAAGGCAGGACACAGCGAAGAATGCGAGCCGTCGGATTTGGTTCGGCAGGATGGCATTTCGCAGGTGTAGCCTTCTCTTTTCAGGCCGGCCAGGAATTCCTGCTCGCCACAAATTGGCAGCACTGCGCCTAGCGAGCCCATTAACCGCCCGCAATCTCCACTTTTAGTAAAGAGCTAACATCATAGCAGAGATTCATGCGAAACGCTATTGGACCTCTAGTCCGACACCGGCGACCGGTTTAGACCAGCGAGAGCGGACAGGCCTTTGCTTTGGATAAGGAATCTGGTGCCCTTCGCCGACCCTGTCGGCGGTAGGTCGCCAAATACCGACGATCCATACAATAGACATGGACTGATATGAAAAGATCAATAGCCTTAGCCGTAGTTACAACTGCATCACAAGCAGTCCTCTCCTTTGCCGGACCACCTCCGTCGAAGGAAGTTGTTCCACCACCGGCACCGCCGGCTTCCGGCTTCAGACCCAACGAATTCGATATCGGAGCGTTCGCGTCATATTGCAACGGGACCAGCGGAAATCCAACAGGCTCGCAAACTAGATTTCTTCCGGGGGGGTTCCCCCGGCGTTTGCAACCCAACCCTTCACCACTACCCTCAATGGCGAAGCCACCTTAACCGGTTGGGGCGGAGGGATGGATCACTTATTACTTCCCTTGAAAATATTTAGGTGTGAGATTCTAAGGGGTGGGATTATCGTTCTTCACTGGGACCTTCACCGTGACGGAGAGTCTCAATGGCGTCAGGCAGGCCAGCCGAACCGGCTCGGTCAGTACCTCGGCGGGCATCATGACGTCAGATCTTATCCTGCGGCTGCCGCTGGATGACTTCTGGCCGGCTGCTCACTTGGCGCCCTACGCGCTGCAAGGGTTCAGTGCTATTTTCGGAGGCAACAGTGCCACGATCAACACGCGCTTTCCGGACCTCAATGCGAGATTTAACAACGTAATTAGCGTCAGGAGTCGCCCGCTCGGAAACATCGGCGGCGGACTCGAGTATCACTTTACTCCCAATATCGTGTTGTTCGGCGAGGCTGGTTACAACTTCATTTCTCATATTGGGCGGCGTGGCACCAACAACATTGTTCAGACCAATTTCGGCTTGAGGTACGCATTCTAGCTTTATATTTCGAATTTGACTTGCCGGGCGGCTGGCTCAGCTGCCGCGGAACTAAGTCAAGCTGATTGCAGGCAAAGTAACCGGCGGAAGACGCTGTGTTCACCCCGGCTCCGCCATTCGAGAATCGAATATCGTCGTGAAACACTAACAATACTCTTCCCAAGCTATGAGGTTTTGCACTAGTCTTTCCCGCATGCCGGAAGTCTCAGAGAGAGTTAATATGTTCACGTTCTTACGCTTGGTCCCGAATTTGAGTCTCTTTGTCAAGTTGAGTGCAGTACCAATTTTCTTTCTGCCACTCATCGCGGGACGAGCTGGAACATCCGAAAAGGCAACGGCAGTTGAACAGCCACCAGTAACCGAGCCCTGGGTGATCAACGTGGGGGCGCCCGGCTGGCTGGTCAATGTCAACGGCTTTACGGGA
Source organism: Chthoniobacterales bacterium (assembly GCA_049585495.1). GTDB lineage: Bacteria > Verrucomicrobiota > Verrucomicrobiia > Chthoniobacterales > JAFAMB01 > JBAUZZ01. The sequence goes on from JBAUZZ010000466.1 coordinate 3,352, forward strand.
TTCCACGGCGTCAACCCCTACGTCAGTGTCGGAGTCGGACAACTTCTTAAGCATACCAACTTTGTTTTTGCCTTCGGCGGCGAAGCCGAAATACGAAGAGGGCGATTTGGCGCCCTGGGTGACCTGCTATACTTGGATGCTCAAGCTGGCGTTTCCGGGACGGGCCTGGTTTCAAGAGTGGGTTTGGGCATACAGCAATTTCTCGGCGAATTCTTTGCTTCCTACCGAGTCATCCAAGAACCCTGTGGTTATTTGGATCTGCTAGCTGGGTTTAGATATACCTACCTTGGGCAGCAGACGGGTCTAAATGCGAATGAACCTGCCATCGACACGGTAAGCACCGGGTTGATCGACAAATTTGCCCAGCAGCTAACAACGCCGAACTCCGATCTACGAATGCTTATCCAGCAACAGATTGTAGACCGGCTGAGCTCTCTGGAAGGACGCCATCCGCCACTGCCGGTGGGGCCGATATTCGGCGACCAACCAAGTAAAATAAGAGATGCGGTCCAAGCGCTGATCCAGAGCCAGCAGCCGGAACTTGTTGCAGCCATCCAGGCAGGTGCTCAAGCCAGAGTCGCTCAGTTGAAAGCACAACTGACAAGCCAGGTTGCTAATTTTCTCACAAAACAGCTAAATCGAAGCCTCTCTTTTTACGATGATTGGTTTGATCCATTGATCGGCCTACGCGGCCGCCTGAATCTGAGCAAGGCGTTCTATCTCACCGCTGAAACCGACGTCGGTGGATTCGGAATCGGATCTGATATAGCCTGGCAGGGTTATGCCGCGTTGGGGTGCCAGATTACTCGTAACATCTATTCCGAGGTCGGCTACCGGGCTCTTTACGATGACTTCCGGGACGAGAGCGACCACAACTTCCTCTATCAGCTTTGGTTGCATGGCGTCCAGATCACGGCCGGGCTCAAATTTTAGCCCGGATATTGCCTGACGACTATCGTCTGGCAATATCCGCCGCGTCGAAAGCAGCTCGTAGGACTGGCTCTGCGCGGCCGAGTATCTCATTGGCCAAAAAATAATTTGCTTTTTGGCCAATGAGCGGGGTCAACCCCGAAGAGTCGCTCTGGCAGAGGCCAGAGC
>JBAUZZ010000467.1:0-2929 GCA_049585495.1 Chthoniobacterales bacterium
GCGATATCTCCCGACACGAGCGTCTTAAAGACAACCCAACCACAGAACGTACACAAATGCCTTACGTCGCAGTCGGTAAAAAAACTCTAGCAACATCGATTTCTAGCAGAAGGACTAGGGAATGGGACAGCCGGTCGTCTTTACACTAGCCTTCGCAGAGCAGTAATTGACGAGGAGATCAAAGTCCGAAATGTTCACTAGCTAGGGCATCTGACTGTAAGAATCCGCATTTTATAGTTGAGCGCTAAACTAACTGATCGCGTCGGATAGCCTTGCGCGACGGGTTAATGGTGCGCTCAGCACTTACCGAGCTTAGCAAGACGGTCGAGAAGGACTTTCGCCGCAGGCCTGATGAGGCTGGGTTCTGGCCAGTAAGCAGTAGGCCATCGCTGACAACATGAACTCCCCAGTCCCCAGTCTTCGAGAAATGGCCGCCTTTCGCCTTCAGTTCGTCTTCGACCAGGAAAGGCACCACCTTGGTCAGGCCCACGGCCTCCTCTTCGGAGTTAGTGAAACCAGTGACATTTTTACCTTCCACCAGCGGCTTACCGTCCGCAGTCTTGACGTGGCGAAGCGCGCCGGGTGCGTGACAGACCAGGGCAATAGGCTTGCCTGCCGCCAGGAACGACCCGATCAGTTTGATCGAGTTCGGATCTTCGGCCAGATCCCACATCGGGCCGTGGCCGCCCGGGTAGAAAACCGTGTCGCAATCGTCGGCCTTGACACTGTCCAGGCGAACGGTCGAAGCGAGTTGCGCCATTGCGGCTGCATCGGCTTCGAACCGGCGCGTGAGATCGGTCTGGAAGTTCGGCTCGTTGCTTTTGGGATCGAGCGGCGGCTGTCCACCCTTCGGCGAGGCCAGCACAATCTCAGCGCCCGCCTCCTTGAATACATAGTAAGGGGCAGCCAGTTCCTCCAGCCAAAAGCCGGTCTTGCGGCCCGTGTTGCCGAGTTTGTCGTGCGAGGTAAGTACCATCAGGATCTTCATACTGTTTCCTATTTCAATTGCAGTTTTGCGTTTAGTGATAACTTCTGATAAAAATCTAACATTTAGACTGCCCGGGCTGCTGCCGGCTCAAGTATTGAACACTTCTGCGTAAACGAGCGGAGTAATCTCCTCGCTAAATTGCGAATTGCATTCAGGCGGGCGTAGTACCCCAAGTGGCGCCAGTAAGCATGACGCCGTGAATAAAGACTACAGGTACGGGAAACGATCTTTTCGCAGAAAGGACACGTTCGACATACATCTGGCCGTACACCTGAGTTTGGCGCCCGAAAACTGAGATCGTGACTTCATGGACGGCGCCGCCGATATAAAAACTCTCCAGTGCGGCGAGATCAAGCGGCGAAGGGTCTCCGCCCGGTTGCGCTGTGCAATCGTCGATACCCTCTCTTTTCATGGATTCTTTGCTTTCAAGATTATGTGATCCCACTTGGGTCCAAAGCGCTCGCGTCCCGTGAGTTGAAGACGCGGTACCTCAGAGGTTTGGGCAACGTGAAATAGTGAGATTAGGTGTTGCAGAAAAAAGGAACAGCAATGGAGCCAAGCGGATAATGGGTGGAGACGCGTAGCTTTGGATCAATCATCGCTTACCGGGACAGGCAGCAACCCGTCGGTTTTCGACCGTTTGCTCATCGCCTCAATCTTCCCAATGTCTCTATCTGACTTCTCACTATCCTTCATTACGGCTTTGCGCCGTAGATCATCATTCTGGGCCTTGACCTCAGAGATCTCGCGGTAGCCCGATGGCCGATTCTCTCATTGGCCTTATAGGAAATTCTCTCACGCGTTTGGATCCGATGCTGGAGTATGGGGTCAATCGGCTAGCCCGCGAAAATCCAAAGGCAATGACGCCAGAAGCGGCTGTTTTCTACAAGGGCGGCCGGTTTTCGGCCGTACGGACGCTTTCCCCGAAAAGTCCGGCATTGATCGCCCTTTCCGAACTCCCGATCGAAGTTCCTTATCACAGCGTGATCGGACAGCATCATCCCGGCCCGAAGGAACAAGGATCGGATGTGGTGGTGCCGTATTGGAGCAGCCATCTCGACGGAGCACAATCTGAGGTGATCGTGCGCAGTGGGCACGGAGTTTTCAGCAACCTCGACGCGGTGCTGGAGACCATTCGCATCCTGCACCTGGAACAGCGCTCTTCCAAATCCTCCACCTGGCGGAGTTCATCGTCTCATCGGCCGATTTTCTCGACGGCCTCGCCTTCACAAAGTCAGTCCCGGCAGCCATCTCCTTGTTGTGCGAGGCTCGCCGCACAGCCTGAGCTCGACCCACGTGTAACGGCTCAATCAAGAACTGCTGGCCTCTCGAAGCCATCCTCCGCCATTTAGAAACGGTTTGTCACGCAAAAGGACCTCATCGTAAGGGGATGAATCACGATCAAATGGATGCCGGGGTAATCTCCGTAGAGGAAGCGATCGAGAAAGCTCTAGAAACCAAGAAATCGAGGCGGCCAAGCTATGTCAGAGACTTGAGAAAACGCTGGCGTAGATTCGGAGAGTGGCTACCTGCGGCAAAGAGGAAGTCGATAAACACTATAAGTCAGGTAGATGTCCGCAGGTACCTGACCGCTCGTAAACTGAATCCTCAGGGAGCGGAACGAGCTTCGAAATTTATCGGTTTTGTTTTCTTGGACCGTGCGGCGCTATCACATGCCTGCAAATCCGTGCTCAGGAATCAAAGTCAGGCCACTTTGAAAGTGGGCAAAACAAAATGTCTGGGATCAAAGTTCACCGCGGGGAACTGGTTCCATGGTTTGTTTTGGGGTTGTTTGCCGGTCTGCGACCAGAAGAAACTGTCCGATTAGACTGGGCAGATGTCGATTTGAACGCCGTCAGATTGACCTCCCGGCAAAGAAAGCTAAAGGGCGGACGCGACGGATTATCCCTATGGAACCAAACCTGATCGAGTGGTTGAATA
>JBAUZZ010000468.1:0-3182 GCA_049585495.1 Chthoniobacterales bacterium
AGCTGGAGCAGACTGAGGCAAAAGCGCAACAAACCCAGAAAAATGGCGAGCTTGCCGCCAGCCAGCGTGACGCCTTAGCGGCCCAGCTAAAGGAGAGCGAAGCCAAGGCGCAGCAAGCCCAGAAGAACGCCGAGCTTGCGAGCAGCCAACGTGACGCGCTCCAAGCGCAGTTAAAGGACACGCAAGCCAATGCGCAGCAAGCCCGGAAGAATGGCGAGCTGGCGACAACCCAAGCTGACGGCCTGCAAGCGCAGCTAAAGGACATGCAAGCCAAGGCGCAGCAAGCCCAGCAGAATGCCGAGTTGGCTGCCAGCCAGCGTGACGTGGCTCAAAACCAGTTGAAGAACGTCCAAGCCAAAGTGCAGCAAGCCCAAAACGATGCCGCGCTTGCGGGTAGCCAGCGTGACGCGCTTCAAGCCCGGCTGAAGGACACCGAAGCCAGGGCACAACAAGCGGAAAAGAATGCGGAGCTTGTGGCCAGCCAGCGTGAAGCGCTGCAAGCTCAGCTGAGGGAGACCGAAGCCAAGGCGCAACAAGTCCAAAAGAATCCCGAGCAGATGCAGCCGGCAAACTCGGGCCTGAATGCAGAAGGATCCACGTTAACTCAGCCGCCAGACTCGTCAGTTCAATCCGCTCGGGCGACTCCGCCGATTGCCGGATTCGCAAATTCTGCTCCTCCGGCGCCTTCAGCGGCTTCAACTCAGCCGTTGCATTCGTCGGTTCAGCGCCTCCAAACCACGACGATACCCGATCTGGTGTCGGTCGGCTTTCCGGCTGACCCAGAGGCTCGAATCGAAGAAAACGAGCCCCCCGGGCCTCAACCAACCCCGCTTACTGCATCCGTGGAACCTACTCCTGCTGGGACGCAGGCTAACGAGAGCGCCGACGATGCGGGGGACCAAGCCGCCGTAAAGCGGTTCGTTCTCGAATATATTCGAGCAGTGACCAGCGACGACACTTCAACCCAGGAACAATTCTTCGCCCACCGAGTCAACTTTTATGGTGAAGGAGTTCTCTCACTCGAGGGGGTTCAGGCATCGACCGAACGTTACCGCCGCGAATGGCCTGTGCGGGATTGGGAACCCCAGGGAGAGCCTCAGATCCTGAATACGGGTAATCCCAGGCGGTACGAAGTTCTGCAACCTTTCACGTGGAAGGTCTCCAACGGCGCACGGCAGGAAGAGGGAAGTGCAACGCTCTACGTCCGGGTTTGGAAGAATACTAAAGGCGAGTTTCACATTGTTCACGTCGAACAACGGAGTGCCGATCTCGCCGCGGACCGACCTGCCTCCCAGGAATCTCAGCCACCGAATGCAGGCCACAACACGGAACGTCGCCGCAGGCATTCTCACTGACCCCAAAATTTCGAAATTGGCTTCTCTTTGTTGCGGTCAGAATACCGGGAAGATAACCCACCCGGCAACGGCTATGTCGTATTGGTAGGGTCGCATCTCCGAGGCGACCGTGTCTGCCCCGAGGTCAGCTCGGAGATCTGCCCCTACCGGAGCCGCCGAATATCGGGATTTGGGCTGAAACGACCCACAACACAGACCGAGACTCTGCTGAAAAATTGCGACGGCTCATCCGCCAAGGCGGATGAGCCCTACCGGTCCCGCTCTCCTGGCACATCATTGGTATACGATCCGCCAATGGCGGAGAGCCGCATTCCGAGAGGGCCTTCGACAAGACGAACATCGACGTTCGACCCAAACGTCATTCCGACATCTCAGAAGCGATCAGTTGCGGAGGTCTATGTCTGGATCAGGCTCTCTGGACATCGAAAGCCGCTCAACCTGACGAATATTTCTCCGATAGTCATAGATACCAGAATGTTCCCCACCGGCTTCTGAATCTATGAAAGCCCTCGACTGGTTTCGTTCCACCCTGGCGGTGCCCATTTTCGGTGTCCTCGCTTTCGACTGTATAATTGTTGCGATCCTCTTGCAGCATGATCGCGAAGGTGCCGAACCTGACCGCGAACCCAAAGAAGCGGCGCGAGCCATGAAGAGTCCGCCACTGGAACCTGGCGACGCCGATTTTGGATTGACGACCATTTCTCAGCGAAGTCCACTTTGGCTGCCTCTGCAAACCCGGGCGCCGATGCTGCCTTCCTCTCTCAATGCTCAGATCTTGCGCGCCGACGCACAGGACGAAAGACCTTTCGAATCTGAAGTACTGTCAGCGGAAATATCGCCTCCGCCGCCTGTTCCCAGCCATTGGCGGCTCGTGCTGGGCCTTCCTGGCAGCACTGATCGGCCGAAAGCGGCGGCTCACAAAATCGCTCCCACTTTGGGCAGCAACAAGCAACACCTCAAAACTCGGAGAACTCACTTGGAACACCTCAGAGATATTCAACGGTACAACAAAACAGCTCCTCGCGATAAACGGCATGACTCAAACACGCTGCTTAGTGCCATTGGCCGGGCGCTAGGATTCTCAAGTCATTGAGCGGAAAATGGCCAAGTTTCATCTTGGCCTACGCCCAGGAGGTGGTAGCGCCGGGGCCCAGGACGTGCGGAAGCACGTCCTGGCACGGGCTGGAAGCCCGTGGCTGGAGTTTGGCCAATTTTTGGGGTCCGCACCTGGCCGCCGTCGTTCCGCTGACGCGGATCTATGGCGCCCCTGCGAGCCCGACGTCGTAAGGGGACCAGCTTCCGCACGTCCTGGACCCGAGCGCTACTACCTCCTGGGTTTACAGGGATTTTCTCGAAAGACCAGATCCTCGATCCCCGCGTGATTCGCGCCCTGCTCGACAGCTTCTCGGACCAATCGATGATACGGTGAAAACTCACATGCCGGGTCTGTGTTGGATGGATCGCCTGTCAGCAACGCGGCCTGACAGCGGCAGCCGCCAAAGTCGAGCTCCTTCCTGGGACAGGAGCGGCACGGGTCCGGCATCCATTCGGTTCCGCGAAAACGATTAAAACTCTCGGATTCCCTCCAGATCCAGGCGAGCGATCTTTCGCGGACAGTCTCAAACGCGAGACCCGGAATTTCTCCCGCCGTTGGGCACGGTAGAACGAACCCACTTGGATTGACCGTAAGATATTTTTGACCCCAACCGTTCATACAAGGTTTCGGTCGATCGGTGAAATAATCGGGCAACACGTACAAGATCTCCATGATTCCGGTCAGGCGTTTGCGCGCTGCCAGCGCGATCGCGGCGGCCGCTTCCACCTGAG
>JBAUZZ010000469.1:0-1816 GCA_049585495.1 Chthoniobacterales bacterium
TTTGAAAAGTCTAGTCCGACAGGCGGTTGCGTTCTTCGCCATCGGACATCAGGGGATGGTCGCCCGTTGTCGCTGTTTGAAGGAAAACGTCGATGCGCTGAGAATCGAAAGCGTTCGTTATGGTCGAGTGAGCTACACGGAAGTTATTTGCCGGATTCCAACTTCGTAGCCGATCTTGCCGCTTCGGCGCGACCAACGAGATTAGGGGACTTCATCCGATGACAATGTTCTTCAAAGTTCGGGCGAGGCCCTTTCCAACGAAGATCTTCGACGGTATTAAAGACCGGCACATCCAGTCGCAGGGTGGCAAGCCTGCGAAACAGCAAGGCGTCGTTCCATGAATTGATCAGCGATTCGGATAGGCGGCGGGCCTTGCGGATCGACGGATGCCATTGCCGCCAATCCTTCGGAATGTCTTCAAGGTGGCGGTACTGAGATAAGGTAAGAGCCGCTGCCTTTGGGCCCCACCCAGACACACCTGGGAATCCATCCGCGCTGTCGCCGACCACAGCCAAGTAGTCCGGAATTGATTGTGGCATTACGCCGAACTTAGCTACAACGCCGGCTTCATCGCGCAACACGTCGCGCCTGCGGTCCAGTTGAACGACTCGTGGGCCCACAACACACTGACTCAGATCTTTGTCCGGCGTACAAATGAACACCTGCTCCACACGCTCATCTTGCGCCGCTTTGCCAGCAGCAGATGCGAGGGCATCATCAGCCTCGAAGTAGACCATTGCCCAGACCACCACTCCCATTGCTTCCAGCACCTTCTCGAGAATCGGGAACTGCGAGAGCAACTCCGGGGGCACGCCTTCGCTGGTCTTGTATCCGGGATAGAGGTCGTTCCGAAAAGACTCGACGACATGATCCGTTGCAACCCCGATGTGGGTTGCACCGTGCTCGATCATGGACAAAACGGAAGTGAGGACACCACGCACAGCGCCGATCTCCTGGCCGCTCACATCCGCGGCAGCGGGCACGGCAAAAAAATGCCGGAACAATTCATAGGTGCCGTCAATCAAGTGCACGTTCATGCGGCTGCGGTCCGCTCCGCACGCGACCTTATACGATCCACTGAGGGATTCGGGGGACTCTTCTCGTGCTGCGAATCCGAAATTACCAGACAGTTTCCCCGGTTTGCCGACCATCCGCGCCGGAATAGTCGAAAGTAGTGAGCTTACCTATTCTAGGTTACCTTTCACAGTTGGGTAATGGTAATTGCTACGACAGAACGCTTGATTCTGCGGCACTGCCAGCGCCGAGACCTGATCAATCTTCCAGGTTCGAACCTAGCCGATTGGCGGATGTAGAAGCCAACGCCTCTGTGAGATCTTGTGGCTGGAGGATTCAATATGTCTAAAGAACTTATCGAGTTTTCAAACGCATTGGCGCAAGCGACGGAACGCGCCTCTGCTAGCGTTGTGGCAGTCCACACGGAAGCACGCGGATCTTCTAGCGGAATCGTGTGGCGTCCCGGGGTGATCGTCACATCCGAACACGCACTACGCCGCGATGAAGAAATCCAGTTAACGCTGCCGATTGGGCGCGTCGTTCCAGCAACCCTGGTCGGCCGCGACCCCTCAACAGATATCGCCGTCCTGAAATGTTCTGAGGCCGATACTGCGGTGCCACTTTTCGGCGATGTGTCCGCGTTGAAGCCGGGCACCCTTACCCTCGTAGTGGGCCGCACTCGTGCGAGCGGCCCGGTAGCCGCCCTCGGAGTTGTCAGCCTCTTAGCGTCGGACCGGCGCACGTGGACGGGAGCGTCGCTCACTCCGTATATCCGACTCGACATTGGCCTGCAACCCACAGC
>JBAUZZ010000470.1:0-18406 GCA_049585495.1 Chthoniobacterales bacterium
TTTGCGACCAATATAGTCGGATAACCAGCCGAACAGGACGAACAAAGGCAAGGCCAGGAGCGTTGCTGCGCCAATGGCTAATGCGGCAGAGGATTCGTCGACCTTCAGTGTTGCCGTCAGAAAATAATAAACGTATAGCTGTCCGGCATACCAGACTGCCGTCCTGCCAACGCTGGCCCCAAAAAGGCTGATTAGGATAATCTTCAAGTTAGCCCACTTGAACAGGCTTTCCCGAATCGGCTTAGTCGAGACCTGCCCCGCTCTTTTTAGCTGTTCAAAAACCGGGGATTCTCGCAGCCTGAGTCTGATGTAAATTGTAATCCCCAGAAGAACGAGGGAGAAGAGGAACGGCAAACGCCAACCCCAGCCAACGAACTCGTCAGAATCGGCGAGCGAGCGAACCACCAGAATGGCGACAAGAGAAAGCAAGAAGCCCAAACTACCGGAAATGTGAATCGCGCCGGTGAACAATCCCCGGTGTTCCTTCGAAACGTGTTCTCCGACATAAATCACGGCGCCTCCGTATTCACCTCCGATAGCGAGGCCCTGCAGCAACCGGAAGAACAGCAGGGCAGCCGGAGCCGCCATCCCCACCTGCGGATAGGTCGGTAGTATACCAATGAGCGCTGTCGAGATTCCCATTAAGGAGATCGTCGATATGAACGTATACTTCCGCCCAAACCGATCCCCGAGGTGCCCGAACAGGAGAGCGCCGAGAGGACGGAGTAAGAAACCGGCTCCTAGTACAGCAAGACTGGCTAGAATCCCGGCTACTGGGTTTTGTTGAGGAAAGAATATCCTGCTGAAGAACGGAGCCAGAGCGCCGTAAACGAAGAAGTCGTACCACTCGAAGACCGAACCGATTGTTGCGGCGAGTATGATCCAAAAAGTTTTTGCCTCAGGGTGGCGTGGAATGCCGCGCTGGGGGGCGAGTACTTTGAAAGTCTCCATCAATCTACCCTACTTATCGAAGACGAGAATCTGGCGAACAACCTGCCCATCCGCGAGTCGATCGAACGCGTCGTTAATTTCTGGCAATCTTACTGATCGGGTCACCAAGCGGTCAACCGGTAGTTTTCCTTGCCGGAATAAGGCAATATAACGCGGAATATCGCGCGCCGGTACGGAAGATCCGAAATAACTTCCTTTAATCGTCCGTTCCTCGGCGACCAGCTGAACGGGTGGAAAAGCGAACTGCCGATCGGGGTGCGGTAATCCGGCGGTGATCGTCATTCCACCACGCTTGGTTATCGCGTAAGCGAGCGCGAGCGCACCAACCGACCCAGCCATCTCAAAGGCGTAGTCGACCCCCCCTCCGGTAAGATCTCGGACCTCGGCGGCAATGGTCGGACCCGCTTCGAAGGTCCTGGTTGCTCCAAGCGCAGACGCGATCAGGAGCTTTTGCGGATTCATATCGATTGCGATGATTTCGCGCGCGCCCACCAGCCCGGCAGCAAGCACAGAGTTTAGGCCGACCCCGCCCAGACCCACGACGGCAACGGAAGCGCCGGCCGGGACTTTTGCCGTGTTCACGACTGCACCTACCCCGGTCAATACCGCACATCCGAAGAGTGCGGCCTCGGCGCTTGATAAGGATTCTTCCACCTTTACCGCGGACCTTCGCGAGACGACGGCGTACTCGGCGAATCCCGAGACGCCAATGTGATGATGAATTGGGTTACCGCCCCGGTTCAGCCTTCGGGCGCCGGACAATAATGTTCCCACTCGGTTAGCTTCCGCTCCCGGTTCGCAGAGGGCAGGTCGCCCTTCCATACAGGGAAGACAGGCCCCACAGGACGGCACAAAGACCAAGACGACATGATCGCCTGGCTTAATGTCGCTTACGCCTTCGCCACACTCCGCCACTCGGCCTGCTGCTTCGTGGCCGAGCACCATCGGCGTCGGGCGCGGTCTGTCACCATTTATGACAGACAAGTCCGAGTGACAAAGACCCACCGCCTTGATTTGGACAAGTAGCTCGCCAGGTCCGGGTGGCTCCAGCGATAGCTCCTGTATCCGCAACGGTCTCGATTTCGCGTAGGGACGCGGTAGTCCCATCTCTTCCAGTACAGCAGCCTTCATTTTTGATATCCGGTAATCATGCCAGATGCCTGTCCCTCGCGGAAAGGTGTTTCTCTTCGAAACGCTCCGCTAGGCTGTCATATTGCGCACCTTCGGCGCTCGCAGGGACGAGTCCCCAAGCTTTTTTCTCGTGCGCAGATGCGGACCTTCTTCAACTTTCCTCAGCTCTCTTTTTCCGAGCTGCCAGTAACGGATTGTCCGTCCGCTTCTGTTCCTCCGGTGTGAGAAAGTTGCGGAGTTCCGCCTCGATCTCTGCAATGGTTTCGGTCGAAGTGTGAAACCCATGTTCTAGGTCATAGTCGTGTATCAATCGTTCATAGGCGTGGCAGAGGATCGCAAGCTGAGCGAGAAGATAAACGGGGATCACCGCTTCGCCCTCTTTGACCAGGCACATCCGCCGCGCCAGAGAACGCAGATTTGCCGCGTTGAGCGCCAGTTCCTCCCGTTCCACTGCCGCAGTCTTGGGATCCAGGATTTGAACTGTGATATCCTGGATGGCGTAGTCAATCTCTATACTAAACCGGACGTGGTCCTTGCCTTCGAAGGAAAAGTAGTGGATTGGGTCGCCTTGGTTTGACGCATAAAGCTCAACGCCGCGACGGCGTACATCGGTGAGCCAGTTGTCGACGATCGTTCGAAGTGGATCGGCCGGGCTGGTCATGTCTGTTCCCTGCAATCAGAATTGCGCGGCCGGTGCCCGGCGCGCCCGCCACTCTGTCTGTTCCAACGCCTTGGAGTCATCGCCGCAAATTTCGGAAACCAAGTTCAAGATAACCTCATTCGAGGGGTGTCAAACTCGAAAAAAAGCACGACCGTAACTCATGAAACGATTGGGCGGCGGTGAGTTGGCGAAGACGCCTCTGTCCAACATCGCTCTGAGATGGATGACGTCGCGGATGCAGGAGCTAGGTCTGGGACTACTGCTGGACTTTTCCGCTCAGCCCGACCAACTGGCGGTGGATGAGTGGCTGGACTTCGGACTGGATGATCAATTGATTTATCAATTGATGGGAAAGACTAACCGGGTGATTAATCCGGAAACCGACGCAATCCACGCGACGGCGCTACGCCGATTCGTGGAGGACGACAACTGCCGGCCGCTAACCCTGATCGATGCCCTCTGAGTTACAGGCATTTTCCAACTCCTGAAATTTGGAGGAGCTAACATTAACTGAATTTTAAATGAAAATGGAAACTGTATCTCGGAGGTCAACACCTCGACAGGCCGGCGATTCCGTGGTCGGAGCATCCTGGGTCTGCGCCGGCATCGCGCTGTTCCTGGTGCTTTACCTGCATCTATTACCGGCTTTATTCGCCGGCTTGGTTGTCTTTGAACTGGTCCACACCCTGGCGCCGCTGCTGCAGAAGCGCTTTACCGGACAGCGATCCCGGCTATTCGCCGTGGCGGCTCTCGCGATTTTTACCATCGGCGTTTTAATTCTCTTCATCGCGGGAACAATTGCCTTTTTCAGAAGCGACACGGGGAGTTTACCGGCGTTAGCGGACAAGGTGCGGCACATCCTCACAGACGCCCGCACGCGATTGCCCCCCTGGTTAGTGGAGAACTTACCCGGTAACCCCGACGAGCTCAAGGTGATGGCCCTTGGCTGGCTCGATCAGCATCCCAAGGAAGTACAGCTTGTTGGAAAGGAGGCAACCCACTCTTTTGTGCACGTTCTTGTCGGCATGGTAATTGGTGCTCTGGTTTCCTTGCATGAAGGGCAACCGGTTCTGAAGATGAGGCCGTTCGCCAGAGCTTTGCTTGAGCGCGTTGTTCGGTTCTCAGAAGCTTTTCGCAAGATCATTTTCGCTCAGGTGAGAATTTCCGTCCTTAACACTTCGCTTAGCGCGATCTTTTTGCTGGTAGCCCTGCCGCTCTTCGGTGTTCATTTACCCCTCGCGAAGACCTTGATTGCGATCACTTTCCTGGCCGGGTTGCTCCCCATTGTTGGCAACCTCATTTCGAACAGCCTGATTGTCATCGTTAGCTTGTCGGTTTCAGTTTACGCGGCGCTTGCGGCGCTTGGCTTTTTGGTCGTGGTCCACAAATTGGAATATTTTCTGAACGCCCGGATCGTCGGTTCGCAAATTCATGCCCACGCGTGGGAGTTGTTACTGGCAATGATCGCGATGGAGGCCGCTTTCGGCATCGCTGGATTGGTCGCAGCACCGTTCTTTTATGCCTATATCAAAGCCGAATTATCCGCGGCGAATTTGATTTAGCTCAAGGTTCATGCTGCACGTTCTGGATCATCCGCTTGCCGCGCACGTCGTCACACATTTGCGCGATCGAACCACGAAGCCGGCGACCTTCCGTACCCTGAGCTATCAGATCAGTCTGTTGCTTGCCTTGGAAGCAACGCGTGACCTGGCTACGCGGCCAATTCGCGTGGAGACGCCGCTTGAATTCTGCCCGGGACGGGTCCTGGCCGCGCCGCTTGTGGTAGTGCCAATCCTGCGAGCTGGGCTTGGCATGCTACAGCCATTCACCGACCTTTTCCCAGACGTAAGCGTCGGCTACATCGGTCTGGAGCGTGATCACGAGACCGCGATCGCTCACAGTTATTATTGTAAGCTTCCGCGGCTGAGTTTGGAGCCCGTGATTATCGTAGATCCGATGCTGGCGACCGGCGGTTCCGCCGTACAGACGATCAACGTCTTGCGCGAGAATGGCGCGCGCGACATCAGGCTTGTTTGTATTGTGAGCGCTCCCGAAGGCGTGAGCGCGGTCGAAGGGATTGATCCGGCGGTGCCCATGTTTACCGCTGCTTTAGACCGCGAGTTGAACGACAGGAAATATATCTTGCCCGGCCTCGGGGATTTCGGGGATCGACTGTATGGAACCTGACATATGGCATTTGAGCTTTCCTCTATTGAAACGCGAGTCCTCGGTTGTTTGCTCGAAAAGGAGCGGATAACACCGGAGTATTATCCCATGACGCTGAATAGCTTGACTGCAGCGTGCAATCAGACGACTAACCGCGAACCGATTACCAGCTATGATGAGAGAACGGTTGAGCAAGGCCTCGACGCTCTGCGCCAAAAGAAATTGGCAATGATTGTTCACGGCGCTGGGGCGCGCGTTCCCAAATACCGCCACAACTTGTTCGATCACTACATCCTCGGTCCTCCCGAAAGCTCAGTCCTGTGCGTGCTTTTGCTGCGTGGGCCTCAGACGGCCGGCGAACTACGATCGCGTACGGAGCGCTTGTGCGGTCCGCTGACCTTGCCTGAGCTGGAGACTTGCCTCGAGGAACTCGCTCGCGGCGAAGATCCGCTCGTTCGGGTGATACCAGCCCGTCCCGGTCAGAAGGAAAGACGATTCATACAAATTTTCGCAGGTGAGCCGGAAATCGTCGAGCCGGCTGCGCCCCAGGCGTTACCAAGCGACCGCACGCCGAATATATCGCGTCTCGATGCGCTGGAAGGCGAGGTCAATTCACTGAAATCCGAGCTTCAAGCCCTCCGAGAAGATTTGGCGAATTTCAAAAAACAGTTTGGAGTTCCGGACGAAACTGGAAGTCGACCTTGAGCCGTTTGCCGTCCAAATGCAACTGACATTCGGTCGGCTCGCTCTCCGAGATTGCTTTGCCGCGCCGGATAACGAACAACCGATTCGACTGCAAGCGGATTGCTTCCTCGAGGTTCGCGGCCTGCAAGATGACCAGATCGGCGGCTTTCCCCGGAACCAGGCCGTAGTCCTCCAAGCCCATGACCCGCGCGCCGTGTTCAGTTATGGCGGCGAAAATTTTCTTCAACTCATCACGACGGGTCATGTGGGAAACATGAAGGCCCATGTGCGCTACCTGCAGCATGTCGCAGGAGCCGAGGCTGTACCATGGATCCATCACGCAATCGTGCCCGAACGCAACATTGATTCCTTGTGCCATCATTTCCTTAACGCGCATCAGCCCGCGGCGTTTGGGATAGGTGTCGTGCCTCCCTTGTAACACAATATTCGTCAGCGGATTGGCCACGGCGTGGATATTCGCTTCTGCCATCAGAGGTAACAGCTTTGAAGCGTAATAATTGTCCATCGAATGCATCGAAGTAAGATGAGACGCGGTCACGCGACCCTGCAGCCCGAGGCGCTGGGTGTGAAAAGTGAGAGTTTCGATATGGCGGGAGAGGGGATCGTCATTTTCGTCACAGTGCATGTCCACCATCGCGCCTCGCTCGCACGCGATTTCGCATAGCGCCCGAATCGATTCTGCGCCATCCGACATTGTCCGCTCGATATGGGGAATACCCCCAACCACCTCCACCCCTTTGTCCAGCGCTCGTCCCAGATTGCCGACGCTACTCTTTGACCGCAGGTAGCCGTCTTGTGGAAAGGCGACTAACTGAATATCCAGGAACGGAGCGAATTCGCGCTTAATCTCCAACAGGGCTTCAACTCCTAGCAAACGGTCGTCGCAAACATCAACATGACTTCGCATCGCCAATGTTCCGCGGGCAATCGCCCAATAACACAGTGAGCGAGCGCGCTGTTTGATGTGCTCGACCGTCATCAGGGCTTTGTGTTCGCTCCATATCGCTATTCCTTCGAGCAGTGTTCCACTTTCGTTAAATCGCGGTTGACCTAAACTCAGCGCAGCATCCAGATGAAAATGGCTGTCGACAAAAGGGGTTGAGACGAGTTGGCCTGCCGCATCGATTTTCCGCGTGGCCTCGGCCTCAATGGAGTTAGCTGAGATTTCGACGATGCGCCCGTCTTTGACGGCGATACTTACATTTCGCTCACCGTTCGGAAGGTTAGCGTTAAGAATGAGCAGGTCTAACATTGCAGTTTCCAGGACCATTCATTCAAGGAAACACCCAGAGGTCGAGCCTTTGTTGTTGATTCCTCGGAAAAACGCGCCCAGCGCTGTAAGCGCGGCAGACGATCTCCCTTTGATACCCGGAACCATTCTGGCGCCCCTAACAAACTTCGTGATCGGACCACGGCTCCGTTTCGACGTGCTTCAGTTCTTCGGGTTTCACAACTTCGAGTCCGGTCGCGCTAGTCTCAATGACGATTCGGCCGTGAGGGCTTACCCAGGCGTGCTGGCGAGTTGGAACATGGACGGAGTGCCCGGCGCCAGTATGGATTGTGAACGGCCGCCAGTTGTCTGCCTTTAAGAGTTCTTTTATGCGCTCGATCATGGCTATGAGAGAGGGATCACAAAACCGTAAACCGCAAACACTAAACCGCAAACCGTAAACGTGGCCAGAATTTGGCGGTGAGGATTTGCTATGGGGGCGAGCAGCAAGTCCTTGATAATCGGTCCTAATCGGTCAATCGGTGAACCCATATGATCATCGTCACTGGAGGCAGTGGTAAAGCCGGCCGGGCTTGTATCCGGGAACTCGAAGCGCACGGGCATGACGTAACTAGCGTTGACCAAACTCGACCCGCTGCAAGCGATGTCCGGTTCAGCCTGGTTGATCTGACCGACTTCGGGCAGACAATGGCGGCGCTAGGCGCGATCGATGAACGCGTTGCCAAAGTCAGCGGTGTTGTACATCTGGCGGCCATCCCGGCGCCGGGCCTTGCTCCGAACCACGTGATTTTCGAAACGAATATTCTCAGCACCTACAACGTCTTTGAGGCGGCGCGGCAACTCGGGATAAAGAACATTGTCTGGTCCTCGAGCGAGACCGTACTCGGACTACCCTTTGCCACTCCGCCACCTTACGTTCCGGTCGATGAAGAGTATCCCGGCCGGCCTGAGTCGGCTTATTCCCTTTCGAAGCTGCTTGGCGAAGAGATGGCAAGGCAGTTCTGCCGCTGGGATCCGGAGCTGAAGATTTTCGGACTCCGCTTTTCGAACATTATGGAGCCCGAAGACTATTCCAGGTTCGCGACCTTTCAGGACGATGGGAAAAAGCGGAAATGGAATCTTTGGGGCTATATCGACGCCCGCGACGCGGCCCAGGCCGTTCGTCTGGCGCTTGAATCCAACCTCAAGGGCGCAGAGGTGTTTATTATTGCCAACGCGGAAACGGTAATGACCCGCCCGAACGAGGAGCTCTTAAGCGAAGAGTTTCCAAAAGTGCCGCGAAAGCGCGGCTTTGGTGCGAACGAAACCCTCCTCTCGATCGAAAAGGCAAGACGCGTTCTTGGTTACGAGCCTCAGTACAGCTGGCGCGATAAACGGTAGGGGGTCAGCGTGGGACGGGCGTCTCGCCCGTCTTTTCCGTTCCACGATTGACGGGCGAGACGCCCGTCCCACATTTTCCCTGCTCAAGAGAATTCAAGACTCAGAATTCAAAACGCACCCTTGCCGAAGCGGGGCGCTTCATCACTGCCAACACGTCCTTTGCCTGCCGGCTGGTCGAAGCGTGAACGTCGAACCAGACCAATCTTCCTTCCTTAAAAAGATAGGCCTGCCGGGCCGCAAAGAGGTTTAGAGTCACGGGAACCCCAAATGCAGAACTTACCTTGCGATCCGTATCAGCGATGAGAGAGAAGGGCAGATGTTCCTTGTCTCTGAATCGTTTTTGGGTGGCGGCGTTATCCAAACTGACTCCATAAATCGTAATCCCCTCTGTGGTGAGCTCCGCGTAAGCATCGCGCAGGCTGCAAGCTTGCGCCGTGCAGCCGGGCGTCAGCGCCTTGGGATAGAAATAGACCAGCAGATAGCCTCGCTCGTGCTCGACCGCCAGTTTTACGGTGTTCCCATCCTGCGTGATGGCGGTCACATTCGGAATAGGATCGCCCAATCTCAGCATCGGATTCCGAGAGCGCTTTCGACGGATGACGACGAAGAGGACAACCACAAGAAGCGCGCTAAAAATCAACGTCTTTAGCATTGATTCACGATGCGTTTTTTCGAACTCGGGCGAATCGGCGCGCCAACCGTTTCGCAGCTGGAAGCTGCGACTACTTTGCTCCCCGTCATTGCTCGGCGCCTAGGCATAGTAGCCGCAGCTTCCAGCTGCGAAATTGCCGCCTTGAATCTATTAGCCACACTGTATCTAAAGCGCCTGACTAAGCGCTTCTGTCATTTCCGCTGTCGTGAGCGCGATCGGATTACCCTTCGTGCTGCTGGCCTGGGTTGCTTTCTCGACCAGAACTGGAATGTCATTTTCGGTTACTCCGTACGTGCGCAGACCCCGGACCTGCAAAGCTGTACAAACCCTGGTTACCCAGTCAATACCGTCCCGGGCTGCAGCGTCATGCGCACCTGTAAGGATACTCGCAATTTCGCCGTATCGGGGGAGCACCGGACTGTCCGGAGCGCGTTCGAGTAAAGCCCTCACATTTATCTTCATCACGTGGGGAAGCAGAGCAGCGCAAATCGCGCCATGTGGCGCTGGAAACATCCCGCCTAACGGTCCGGCAAATCCGTGGACCGCACCCAGAGTCGAATTGGCCAGTGCCAGGCCGCCGAACAAGCTCACTAACGACATGTCGTAGCGGCCGGCAGGATCATCCCCCCGCTCAAAAACGCGCTGGAGCGACCCCGCTACGCGACTTAAGCCTTCGCGACATATCGCATCGGTCATTGGATTGGCCCGCTTCGAGACAAAAGGCTCGATAAGCTGGGTTAGAGCATCAAGCCCGGTGAAAGCCGTAACCATCTTCGGCAAGTCATAGGTCAGTTCTGGATCGACAAGAGCAACGCGCGGCACCAGGAACGTGCTTCGCAAACTCACCTTTAAACGGTGTTCAGGTGAAGCCAGGACCGCATTTCGCGTTACCTCCGCTCCGGTGCCAGCCGTCGTCGGCACCGCGATGCACGGAAGGGCGGGTCGAGCCAGGGGCTTGCCTTTCCCGATCACCTCCAGAAAGTCGAGCACTGCGCCTGAATTAGTCGACAGGCCAGCGATCGCTTTTGAAGCATCGATCACGCTGCCGCCGCCGAACCCCACGACAACCTCGGCCTCGAACTCGCGCCCGCGCTCGAGCCCTTCGCCCAGCTGCTCAATCGTTGGTTCCCCTTGAACACTAAAGCACGTATGTTTTAAGCCTTCAGTCGAGAGAGCCTCCAACAATCCGCGAGCACGCGCCGGAGTACTTCCGTGAACAACAAGCGCACGCTGTCCGAATCCGCGTACTATAGGACCGATCCCCGCGAGCGTGCCGGGTCCAAAGATGATCCGTGCTGCCGTGCCGAATTCAAATTGCATCGTCTTCCGGAAAAATGTTTACGAATTTCACGCTCGTGCGCGGTTCGGCCATCATCGGAGCGACCGTATCGCGCCACCGTGCGTAATGAGAGGTCTCCTTGTGAGCCGTCGTCGCTGCTTCTTCGCGGTAGGCTTCAATCAGAACAAATCGAGCAGGTGCGTCAAGGTGCTGTACTACATCGAACCAGGCCACACCCGGCTCTCGCACACTGTTTCGCGCATTCTCAATCGTGGCTTCCACGAACGCCTCCACGCACTCGGGTTTTACGTGAACGTGAACATGAACAATCAGCATACGGTCAATTCTTGATTCCGACCGAGGCCGAGGCAAGCTGAAGTCCTGTGCTAAAGGCGTTCGCTCTTGCGGCTCGCCGGGAGGCTCTCCCTACCACTGTTGCGGCACGTTCGCATCGTCGGTACGAAGCTCCCGCTGAGCCGGGGCAATCTTCCGCATCAACCAGCGTTGCCATGCGCGCAAAAAGTAAGACCTGTCGCGCTGCGCAGCAGGTCTTACCTGGTCTCAATTGACAGGCCTGATGAAAATTCAGTGTTTACTCCTCCTCATCATGCCAATGACGCCAATGACGTTCGCGCCAATCTTGCCGTCTCCGCCACTCGTGTTCTCTCCACCGGTGGCGACGCCAACGTTCGTACCGCCACTCTTCAGTGCGCGGTCCGTAATAGACTGGCTCGTCTGACGAAAATCCCACTACCACGTCTGATTTGGCTTGGCTCGGAACGAACGCGAACAGGCCGAGAGCCGCGAAGACCAGGGGTAAATAGCGTTTCATAGTTGAAAAGGTTAGACGAAGCTCGTACCGGACCCATTCGAACTCCCTGGCCAGAGCGGCCTTCGTGCAGTAAAGGACCTCAATGTCGTCGCAAGAACTGAACCTGGCTGCTCTTGATCTGGACAGAGCCGTACATCGCCGTAGCGATACCTTGTGGCTTCGTACGCAACTCTTGACCTCGGCACGCCTGGCTTTCGTGTGGAGAGGCTTAAACCTTTTCGAGCTCGCCGAAAGAAAGAAGCCTCTCTTTTTGAGTTCTGCTACCCTGAGCGATTTATCTGAGCCCATTTTTCTCGGGATCTGCCAAGACGAAATCGCTTATTTTGCGGTGAACCTCGGGGAGCCGCCGACGGAGCAAGATGCCCTCGACGCCGTCGGCTTGGATGCAAAACAGGCTCGGTTCATTCATTTGCGAAGCTTCGACGGCTCTCTTTTCGCCGATGAACGCGCACTCCTCTTTTACGCGCGAGTTTTGGCGAACTGGCGCAATGAGCAAAAGTTCTGCAACCGCTGCGGCAGTCCGACCTATCCAGAGGAAGCCGGGCATTTGATGGCCTGCAGCAACAAGGGCTGCGCTGCAAAACATTTTCCACGCAGCGATCCGGCAACAATTATGCTCGTTCACGACGGCGACAACTGTCTGCTGGGGCGCCAGCCAAGCTGGCCGGAAGGAATCTATTCCACGCTGGCTGGTTTCGTTGAGGCCGGCGAAAGTGTGGAAGAGGCAGTCAGGCGGGAAGTGAAAGAGGAAAGCGGCATCGTCGTCACCAATGTTCGTTATTTCGGTTCGCAACCGTGGCCGTTCCCGCAATCGCTGATGCTGGGATATTTCGCCCAAGCAGTCACCAGGGAAATCGTGCGTGGGCCAGAACTAGCGGATGCGCGGTGGTTCGATATCGCCGAAACGCGGGAAATTTTGAAACGGCTTTCGACGCGGTTCCCTCATCTCGATACGATTGCGAGACGGTTAATTCGCACTTGGCTGGAAACGAAGTCCGAAGGCGGGCGCAGTTAAGAAATGTCGGTAGGGCGAAGCTTGCTGAGCCTAAACCGCAAATGTTTGCTAGCCCCTTGAGGCTCATTTGTCCCGCTCGCGTCGCTTCGCGGGACGAATTCGCCCTACCGCCTTTCGGTGTCGCCTGAACCCGTGCCCAAAGTAGACGCAGCTTCCCGACTTCGTCCCTGATCCCCTTACTACATCGGGCTCGCAGGGGCGCCATAGTTCCGCGTCAGCGGAACGACGGCGGCCAGGTGCGGAATACATCAATCCTCGCGAAGAATTTGCTGGTGAGCCGGGCATCTTTCCTCCGTTGATTTTTTATCTGGATTTGCCAGTGTTTCGGTTAGCCATGTGTGCGGATTCGACTGAACCAAAGAAATCGCCCCAGGAAGAGGCCGAGCGCGCGAACGCTGAGGAATCCCAAGTCGACGAATCTTTGGAAGAATCATTCCCGGCAAGCGACCCGCCGGCCTGGACTCGCGGGCGAGAACCTCAGCCAGAACAATAATATAGGAGCTGGAATACAGAGCTAGTCGCTGGTAGGGCGAAAATTTATTTGAGCCGTGGTCGATAGATCCAAGGTCACGAACCTCATTTAAGGATTTACGCAGGCCTAGATAAAAATTTGCGGAAAGTCACTGGCACAAACGGGGACGGCTCAAATAAGTTTTCGCCCTACCAGCGACTCGCCCTGCGTTCCGTAAACAATGGACTCCGGGCCGTAGCGCAGATAGACTTCCCCGGATAGTGAAAGAGTCAACCCTCTCCGATTTGGATCCGCTCAGGTTGGGACAGGACTTTTTTAGCTTCCTGCTAGAGCACACTCCGGACCAGATCTATTTCAAGGATAGACAGGGGCGCTTTGTTCGGGTCAGCCGAGCCGTCGCTCAATATATGGACGTTGCCGATCCGGAAGAGCTGATCGGTAAATCCGACTTCGATTTTTGGTCGCAGGAAACCGCCAGAGAAGCTTCTGCCGATGAACAGCGCATCATCCAAACCGGAGAGCCGATGGTCGGGAAGATCGAAAAGCTTGTGCATCCAGATGGCCGAGTCACCTGGGACTACACAACAAAGTTGCCGTTGAAAAATTCGAAAGGGGAGATCATCGGGATCTGCGGGATCAACAAGGATTTCACCGCAATCAAGAAAATGGAGGATGCGCTTACGGAAGAGCGCAACCGGCTGGCTGTCACCACCGCCGAACTGGAGGCAAAGAACGCTCAGCTCGAGGCAGACCTTCGCATGGCGCGCGAGGTCCAGTTGGCCCTCCTGCCGCGAGATTACCCTACGATTTCTGGCTACGGCATATCCGGTTACAGTACGCTCACATTTGCCCACTGCTATCGTCCGGCAGCAGCCGTCGGTGGTGACTTCTTTGACATTTTTCCGCTCTCCCAGAACCGCGCCGGCGTTTTTATCTGTGACGTCATGGGCCACGGGCTGCGCGCGGCGTTGATCACTGCGATCATTCGAGCCTTGCTCGAGGAGCTCCGCCCCGTAATGCACAATGCCGGCCGTTTCCTTAACGTCCTCAATTTGCGCCTTCGCGCCATCCTGGAGCGCGTGGAAGAACCTTTCGTTGCGACGGCCTTTTACATGATTGCCGACACTTCGATGAAGGAGGTTCATTTTGCAAATGCGGCTCACCCTCCGCCAGTGCGCCTCCGGCGAGCAGAGGGTGCGGTCGAATCACTTACGTCGGACGAAGGAACACCAAGTCCTGCCCTGGGACTCTTCGATGAAGTGAACTACGCGGCGGTCCGTGCCCAGTTTGAACGGAACGATTCCATCGTTCTTTTTACAGACGGTCTCTACGAGGTCGAGTCCACCGATGGAGCACAGTTCGGATTGGACTCCCTCCTTCTGAGCTTTCAGCGCTACGTCAATCTTCCCGCCCAGAAGCTGTTTGATGCGCTTCTTTCCGATGTGCAGCAATACTCATCGAGGCCGGACTTCGAAGACGACGTCTGCATCGTCGCGGTTGAGCGGTTTGGGGAGTGATCGCGACCGTTTCGGCGTCCTTCTCGCCGTGGCGAAGGCCGGGACGCGCTCCGGAGAATGCCGAAGAAAGCGTTCCATCACCAAATGGAAATAAATGGGATTGTCCAGGTTCGAGAGATGGCTTGCCACCGGGATCAGCTCGTATTCAGCCCCGCCATAGAGCCGTTGCAGGATCTCGCCCTGGCGAAGAATCAGCGGCGAATCGTGCTGGCCGTTCATAATGAGAACCGGGACTTCCGGCCGGTGGAGCCGAGTGCCGTCAAAGCCCAATACGGCATCAAAAATCTTAATCATCTCCCGGGGTCCGATCATTTCCATTGCCTCATGGGCAAACCTTAGTCCCTCGCCGCTCTTGCTGACCCAGTGCGTGTGACCGATAACGCGGTTCAACTGCTGGGTAAACAACCGGAATCGCCGGACGCCTAAGAACGAGATCAAAGCGGGCGTCGCTGCTCCAACGGCTGAGTTGAAGAGTTTGTCAGAGAGAAAGTACCGTGTAGAGACGCCTGTATCGCACAAGATCAACCTGCGGACACGATCCGGGAACTTGGAGGCGAAATTCTGGGCAATCATGCCGCCAAACGACAAACCGCACAGCGTCGCCTTCTCCAGGCCAAATGCCTGAAAGACCGCCAGGAGATCATCAACAAAGACATTGGTGGAGTAACGCCGCACCGCAGAAGGGCCTGTGCGTCCATGCCCTCTCAGATCGAAGGCGATGCAATGAAAGCCGCGAGAGAGATGGTCGAGTTGGCGCTTCCAGAGATCTGAATTCAGAAGCGCGCCGTGAAGGAAGATAATCGGCTCTCCTTCTCCCGCCGTTTGGACCCAGGTGCGGATATCACCGGTTTCGATTAGCATGGTGTGCATCTGTCTAACAATACGCTATTTACAGGAAGGTGGATCCCGAGAATGCACGCGTTCCGATTTGCCGGTCACGATCTACGGGAGGAATTTCGAGTTACAGAGGCCAGGCTGGCCATCGAGGCCGGAATCCGCGCCGGAATCGGGCTGGCGATTCCTGTTTTTGTGGGGCTCTTCACCGGGCATCTCATCTACGGCACCTACGTTGCCATGGGTTGTTGGTTCGGATTGCTGGTCGATGTAGGAGGAACATACCGCCAGAAGGCGAAAGCGATGTTCGCCGGAATTTTAGCGACGGCGCTCGCGGTCCTCGTCGCTGGTTCGGTCAGACGCGTACCAGCGTTAGTGCCCCTTGTCACCTTTGGCTGGGTGTTTGGCGGTGGCTTCGCCTCCCTCTTCGGCGCGACAGCCGCCCAGGTCAGCTTTATTGCTTCGTTAGTCTTCGTGGTCGCCGTCGGTGTCACAACTCCTGCCAACGCTTTGTTCCAATCGGGGTTGTATCTGGCTGGCGGGGTTTGGGCGACACTGTTGTCCCTCGGCTTCTGGGCTATCCATCCTAATCGGCCCGTGCGGGAAGCGGTCAGCCAACTCTATACCGGCCTGTCGACACTCTTGCGGAATGGTGCCGCCGCTCAACCGACTAACGAAGAACCGTGGTGGGGAACGCAGTCATTGACCGGGTTTACCCAACAGCTGGAGACGGCGCGGAAGTTGTGGGAGACGGTGCGAACTAAACGTAACGGGCTAAGCGAATCGGAGAGAGAGCTCCTCGTTGCTTTGGAAAGTGCCAAGCAAATCATCCGTTCTGTGGTCGCTTATCTCGAAACCGTTGCCGTAGTTGTTCGTGAGAACCCGGAGCTGCGAGGCACGCTCTTTAAACTGACGATGGCGTTTGCCGCAACCTCGCGCAAATTTGCGGATTCAATCTTGACGCGCAAGCGTCCGGAACCGCTCGACGAGATGGCAGAAGCGCTCGGAGCGCTGAATCGGATATTCAATGAGCGGCGCGCCGAAAATTTTGCCGAGCCGGACAATTACCGGAGGTTTGTAAGTTTATCCAAGTTATCTCGGCACGCTGCAGTGATGGCCGGTCAGTTCAGGCGGATTTCCGAAGCGTTGGGACAATCGGAACAAATTTGTTTGGAGTCTGCAACTGCGACGGCCGCTAGGCGCGCAGCGCTGACGGTGACTCCGAATGTTTGGGAGATACTGCGTGCCAACTTGACCTTTCGCTCGACCACTCTCCGGCACGCTCTGCGGGTGGCAATCCTGACGATGATCGCACAGGTTTTGGGATCAATTCTGCCCTGGTCACGTGCTTACTGGGTTCCGCTCTCGGTGCTGGTCGTGTTAAAACCCGACTACGGTGGCACTATCTCGCGAGCGATCCAGCGAGTGATCGGGACGATCCTGGGCGGCTTGATCGCGGCTGGGTTCGCAGCCTGGGTGCGCGAATCTGAATTTCAAGGTGTTCTGATTGGCGCCCTGGCCTTTGTGGCGTTTACGGTCAGGCCCTTGAACTACGGCGTCTTCACCATCGCTTTAACACCGCTCTTCATGGTGATGCTCAACCTGCTCGACAAGGGAGATTGGCAAGTCACCCTGTTACGCGTTGTCGATACGATAATCGGCGGCGGGTTGTGCCTCGTTGGCGGGTATATCCTGCTGCCCGCGTGGGAACGAGCCCGGCTCCCGGCACAGGTCGCCAAAGCGATCCGTGCGAATCTTGCCTATTTTCAGCAGATGATGGGGCTTTACATTGAGCGCTCGGCCGAATTGTCCGAGCTAGAAACCGTACATCGCGCCTCCGAGTTGGAGAACGCGAACGCTTCTGCCGCTGCGCAACGATTGCTCGCTGAACCCAGTCATAAGCGGGGGGATGCAGAGTCTTGGGT
The DNA here is from genome assembly GCA_049585495.1 of Chthoniobacterales bacterium. Classification (GTDB taxonomy): domain Bacteria; phylum Verrucomicrobiota; class Verrucomicrobiia; order Chthoniobacterales; family JAFAMB01; genus JBAUZZ01. The sequence goes on from JBAUZZ010000470.1 coordinate 16,752, forward strand.
GACGACCATTGTTTATCTCCGTGGACTGACCAATTCGATTACGACTCTGGCGGAGCACGCCCGGGAAATCAGCGGCGGCAAACCCCTGGCCGGATTAATCGAGGTTACGACTGCAATTGCTAAAGCATTGGAGGATCTTGCGGCGCGGATGGAGAACGCGCGAGCGTGTTCAACCCCCTTCCAACTGGACAGGGATTTCGCCAGATTACGCGATGAGGTCGACCGGCTCCATCTCACCCGCTTGGAAGAACGCACGTTCGATCCAAATGCCCTCACCCCCACCGTGACTGCCGTCCGCGAGAATACCTTTCTCTCGATCGAGTTGGATCAGATCATCAACAAGGTCAACGTACTGAGGGATGCGGTGGAGCGCCTCACAGCAAAAAGCCGGCAGGCTTGAGGCTTGGGTCTCCACCCGGAACGCGGCTCTCCGCCATTGGCGGATCGTCCTACCCACGATGCGGGTTGGAGGGCTGCGGTCCCTCGCAGCCGTGGCTTGCGGGATTAGCCTAAAATTCGCTTGTAGGGCGGCTGGGTCAGCCGTCGGAACTTCGGAATTTGGATTTGGCAAAGGGTTGCGCCGCCCAGCGCGTGATTTTTGCGGGCTAGGCAGCATCGACGGGAACCCGTTGTCCGCTCTCTGCGCTCCGGACGGCGGCGATCACCATGGCCAAGCTGTGGATATTGTCTGCGCTGCGGGTCTCCGGCGGCGCGCCGCCGTTAAGTGCGGTGAGGAATTGCTTCATTACGCTATAGTGGCCACGCGTCAGTTCGGGAGAAGGTTCCCGGCTCGGCAAAATAACTTCAGTTTCACTGAGGAATCCCCCGGCCAGGCTGATGCGCTCGGCGCGGACGTCGTCGTAGCCGTCCCAAACCAACGTCCCCTTCGTTCCGATGATACGCCAACTTGCATCCCATGAACTCCGGAAGCCATCGGCGCACCAGCTCCCTCGATAGGTGAACCGGACGCCGTTCGTCATACGGAAAACAGCGGCGACGGACGCTCCTTGTTGATACCAGGAGTTTGGCGGATTCCATTCTTCACAGAACACCGATTCGGCGTTTGCCCCGATGATGTAGCGGGCGGCATCAAACGGATGAATGGCCATGTCGGCCAGCAGGACGTGCTGCATCTGCTCACGAAAACCACCGAAGTGAGGACCGATAAAGAAATCGACGTGGACGGTAGTCACCTGGCCGATCACGTCCTCTAGAATCATCTGCCGCAACAAGCGTACCCCGCGATTGAAACGGCGATTCTGCTGGACTACGTGAAGCCGCCCGGTCTGTTCCGCGGTGCGAACTAACTCGAACGCGTCTTGCAGGGTAAGCGCTAGAGGCTTCTCCTCGAGCACATGGAGTCCGGTCCTGAGCGCTGTGGACGAGACTTCCTTGTGGGCAGCCGGGATCGTGCAATCAAAAAGAGCATCCGCCGGAACCGATCGGATGGCTTCACGGAAGTCGGTGAAGATTGGCCCAGCCAGTCCAAATTCCGCCGCGCGTTGCTTGGCTGCCGCGGGATTGACATCGACCAGCGCGCTGAATCCGATCTTTAGCTCTGCCGCACAACGAATCCATTCCGCGCTCATGGCGCCGCAACCGACCAAAATAGCTTTCATAAGTCCGATTCGCTCGTGTTGTAGGGCGCCTGGCCC
>JBAUZZ010000471.1:0-1568 GCA_049585495.1 Chthoniobacterales bacterium
GAAAAGATCACCTGAGTAAAAAAACTGAATATTTTGGCTTGCCATCCCCCGGTGTGTGATATTGAAATCGCGGTCGTCGAGAGGGGATCAAAGAGGCGAACCAAAGGAGGAAGTTGATGTAGACAGAGGTTCCCGCCAGCAGTACTTGCCGAGTTTTTCCGCGAGTCGGCCAAGCATTTCTATTCCGCGGTATAGGTTTTCAAACTCATTGCGCTATTTTGGCGAATTGATCGCTGAAGTTACTTAGCGATACGCTATTTTATTCTCTAATTATTGTATATCATTTAATATAAACTTCGTCCTAACTCGATTAGTGATAAGTACATATTCGGCTGTTTTTTAAACAGCTTTTACGTGGGTGTGCTTGTCTCTATGCTCATCGCTTTCAAACAGCGATGGATGGCAGAGACATTAAGCGTTGGCGGGAATCACAGGGCCTTCAAAGCAAAGATCTTGCGAAACTCTTAGGGGTCCATCCGGTGACGGTCAGTCGCTCGGAGCGTCGTGGGCCGGGCCGCCTGCTGGCGGTGCTGATTGGACAATTGATGGAAAAGGTCGCCAGCGGCACGATTTCTTTAACGTCTTTCATTAGCGAGGTGCGGAGCAAGCCGCGTAAAAAGCTTGGCCGCCCACGCAGGCGGGGCCGGCCTCGAATTTACCCGAAGGGATCAAAGCGGCGAGGGAAGCCTGGCAGGCCAAGGAAGCCAGGCAGGCCAAAGGGAAGCAGAAGTCGCAAAAAAAAAGCGACGTAAGCAAATAAATTCTTGTCATGTTTTTGCAAAATATTGAAATAATGATCCTGCAAACGTTGGATTCATTATGTCATTTACTCAAAGTTATGTTGTTTTCCCGATATTGGCCACTCTTGGGCAAGCGCTCGGGACTGCGGCTGGCATCATCCAAAACATCGGACTAGTGGCCGTATTTGGCGGACTGATCGGCGCGGCAGTGTCGGCGCTTTCGGAACGCCATCTGAGCGGGGTAAAAACCTCACTGATCATTGCCGCTATCGGCGGCTTGGCCTGGCTGATAGCTATAGCGTTTTTCGCAGCCGGCGGGGCCAACGTTACCATCCAGCCTGGAGCGGTTAACTAGCGATGCTGGAGCTGAGGCCGAACGATAACGCCCGTGAAGGGAAACCCTCGTTGTGGATCTTCGAGGGCCGGTCAGTGGTGCTTTTGGTGTGCGGCGTTGCTGCGTTCGTTGCGCTGTTTCGGATTTGTGACGCCGCGGGCCTCGATTGGTACTTGGGCGCCGGCGTAAGCCTATTGCCATTAATGTTGGTGGCGGTTTACGTTCAGTTTTTTGTCAACGGCAAGCCCCCGAGCTACCCACTCGATCTGCTGGCCTTTGCCTTGTGGCGTCTGAGAGTTCGTCTCTACAAGGCGGGCTTGCTTGAATCGCCTCCGCAATTCTGGGTCCAGGATCGGAGGCCGACTCACCCTGGTCAATTCTCTAGCTAGAGCGTTATGAACCTGATCCCGAACGGTTACTTCGTTGATGACTACATGCTGTTTGGTGATCTGGGGCGGGGGAGCGTGCTCGCAAAAGGCTATGCGGCGCAGTTT
>JBAUZZ010000472.1:0-3732 GCA_049585495.1 Chthoniobacterales bacterium
CTCTTTTACCACCACGTTGCTTGGGCGTGTCGGTCACGCCCAGACATTAGCCTAATATCCAAAACGCGAAATCCTGTAGCCGCCCCCATAGGTCGGAGTGATCGTTCCCCAGGAATTGCCGTTCGGACCGAAACTGTTGAACTGGTATCCACCGCCGTAGTTCGGAGTGATTGTGCCAAAGGAGTTGCCGCCCTGGCCGAAGCTGTTGAACCTGTACCCACCACCGTAGGTTGGGGTGAAGGTGCTGTAGGTTTGAGCTGAGGCCGATGCCGCGAGGGCGAGGAGTGCTGCTGCGATTGAAAGAAACAGTTTTTTCATCGGCACAATTGTAAGGAATTCTATTTGAATTTTAAAGTAATAAATCAAAATATTCCGAAGCTGCAGACTGACTAGCGTGAAGTCAGCCGCAACGAGAAACAGGCCACCTTGTGGGTTTGTGAGGCCTAGCTCTTCGGGAAAAATTGCTGTGCCGGGCTTCAAACCGTCTCTGGATCTGCATCAGCCGTTTGGCGATGGGCATTCCAGGGAACGTGAGATCAATTTGGGCTACTCCCCTTCTGTCCCCCGTTGTTCGCGGACCTTTCTCGGCCGACCCATTGGTCCGCTGCCCTCCGCACGCTGCAGCATCCGCTCCTTGAGTTCCTCTGGATTGACAGACATCAGCAGGTTCGCGTGCTCCATGGCCCGGTATACCTGAGGCACGCGCACGGTCACTTCGAAATTTTTGCTCTCCTTGAATGCTGGGAGGGTGTCCTCCAGTAAAGACGTCAATAGCTTCCCGGCGCTGGTATTCATCCTTGCAGCGTAGAGGTACAATTGAAATGCGACCCTCGCCGGCACTCGTACGCTAACTGGTATTGTCAGCGCCGGATCGAGATCGTTTATTTCGGTTTGCTTATCAGCAGCAGTTTTAGCGGTGCTCACAGGGTGTGTCTCTTGTATTTAATCATTACATTTATTCCTATCGAGCGTCAATAGCCTAGTTGTGGCAGGTGAAGCTCAAACGTCAAAATACTATTTGACGCCTAGCGTCTTTATTGTACTTATACAGCACTTCAAGCTGAGTCCGAGACGAGCAACCCGAGGAGGCTCGTCGATTTGGACCCGAATTGTGCGCATTCGCGCTGAACGCCGCAGTCAAATGCGGGCGTTACTGCAGGATGTGAGTAACACGCTCCTCAAACGAACCTTTTAGAAATCAGACTATGGAACAATCTAGTAAACCTTCTCCGCTCATTCGCCACGGCGAAGCCGCGGAACTCCTAACCTCAAGGGCGGTGCTGCTCGCTTGTCAAAAAGCTGGCTGGCTTAAGCCGTGCATCAAACGGAAGAAGCTGACGGTGTATAACCGGGCGGACGTCATGGCAGCGTTACAAAGAATTCTCTCGGGAGAATATCCCGGAGAATCGCACGCATGAGAGCAACTTCCCAAACCCGTTGCGCTAAATTAAGAATCAATGACTGGACAGGATCACGAGGCCAGGAACTCAAGGAAGGAGCACGAGAGGCCACGCAATCACTCCAAGAGGGCCTACAAATATTAGCCGACCTCATCGTGGCTGATGAAGACGCCAAGTATCCGGGCTGCAGGAACGCTGAGGGGGAACTGATACTGGGAGGACTGACCAAATGAGCAGCCTGATCATTCCTGACAACATCAACGAGCTTTCACGATGGGACCAAGTTTCTCTCTTCCATCGCCACGGAGATACCATCGTGGTACTCGACCCACCGAGCCAGGGGAAGAATGGCAAGAAGACCCTCGAGAAGAAGAAGAAGACAACAACAACAAAACGTTTGAGCGACTTCGAGCTGTTTCAGTTCTTTGGAAATGGTGCACATCTTAACGTTGGCGTCATTCCGAAAGATGGTGAGATCATTGTTGATCTAGACGGCAAGGATAAAGACCGGGCGTACGCCGACCGCTTCTTGGACAATACCCCAGCACTCGCCGGTGTGCCCAGAGTGCAGACGGCGGGCGGGTACCACTTGAGGTTTAAATGTGAGGACTTGCCATCTTCGGTGCGGCAGGCTGGTTATATGGTCCAGACTGAGATTGCGCCCGGTGTTAATTTTGAGGTGTTCGCGGGCGAGAATTATGTGGTCGTTCCGCCATCGGTACATGAAAAGGACATCCCCTATACCTGGACAGTCAAAGGCGAAGTGCCCGCATGGAGCTGGGAACAGATTTCAACTGCTTTTAACCTGCCAGAGCAACAAGAACCGGCCGAGAGTGGCCCCGATGAGCAAGAAGCTGAATGGGCGCCTAACTGAGAGAGAATGAGCGATCAAGGATGCGGTGTAGCCATAGACCGGTTTTGCCATCGTTGGGTGAAGTTTTATCGATGAGCGAAGCTTCGATTGAAGAACTGAAGGAGCTCGCGTCTTTGGTCCAAAATGCCGGCTTTTCGATGTTCAAGCTTGGCTGGAGAATGGAAAGCCTTTCCGAACGACCACCCGAATCAGAGTCAATCCGCTTCTAGAATCCGTTCGCATTGGATTTCACAGCATGGTCGAAGGGTTCTTGGCGGCGGGCCTTGCTCCAGCAGAACGCAACGAACTGTTATCTGAGGTCGTAGGAGCCCGTCGCGAAGATCTGGTAGAGCTGTTGATAGGGCACGGGGCTGACGACAAGTGCCTCACAGCAAATGTTTCCTATTGACATCGAAAAGGGCGAGGCGTCCATTCGTATTGTCGCCCAGCGGTCTTTAATCAAAGGCGTTCTTTCTGCCCCCGGCGACACGGATGTTACTGGTGACGCAAGAAATCCCGCAGCAGGTCGTTAGGCGACGGCCGATCTTAAACTCCCGGAGGGAACAATGAAAAGGCTCTTGGTATTAGCCCTCGCTGGGCTGACAATCGGCTTTGTTGTGCCAGCTCTCGCGCAAGAGAAAGACACAGTCAGTCCAGAAATACGTCAGCAGATTGAAGCGGTGCTCAAGAAGCTTGAGGAGGCATATAATAGATACGATGCGGCTGCCTTCGCGGCCGGGTTTACCGAATACGCGGTGGAGTTGTCGTTAGGTGGTATGGCTCGGGGTCGGCAGGAAATCGAAGAGAGGTATGCAGCCGATCTCGCATCGCACCCCACCAAGCAGTCATTCAAGCTTGTTCAGGTGTGTGCCGTCGGCGACGCCGTATGCGCAATCTGGGAATATTTACACTTTAATACACAAACGAAGGGGCACTGTGCCACGATCTATGTTCGTGAGGGCGATACCTGGAAGATTCGCATGGCTTACGCCCAATGATCGATGACACCAGCCTCGCCTGCTGAGACGTGAGACGCTTCGATTTTCAAGCGCAGCACATCAAATGTTTCTCATTGACGCTATATGGGGCGAGGCGTCCATTTGAGTTGTCGCCCAGCGGCCTTTGATCAACGGCCTTCTTTCTGTCCCCGGCGACATGGATGTTACCGGCGACTCGGAGAAATCCCGCCGCAGGTCGGTAGGCGACAGACCATCCTAAAAACCCGGGAAGACACTATGAAAATGCGCTTACTACTTGCCTTCACAGCGTTGGCAATTGGCTTTGCTGTGCCAGTCCTCGCCCAAGAGAAGAACACAATCGATCCAGCAGTACGTCAGCAGATTGAAGCGGTAAATATGAAGTATGACGAGGCGTATAATAAGGGTGACGCGGCTGCAATCGTAGCCAGATACACGCAGGACGCGGTTGAGGTGTGGGGGTGGGCGTCAGGTGGTGTGGCTTCGGGCTGGCAAGCCATCG
>JBAUZZ010000473.1:0-9066 GCA_049585495.1 Chthoniobacterales bacterium
GTACTAGAGAGATCTGTGTAATTTTATACGCTAAGGAACCGTCTTTTCGTACCTCGGCATTCGCGGTATCACATCGGTAATGTTTTCCCGCGACCAGCTCAAGCGCGCCGCCAGCCTGTCCGAGGAAGATTTTGTGCAGCTCGGCAGGTACCGGCGCCCTCACAACCGGCTTGGCTTTGCCTACCAGGTCGCCTTCGTCCGGCTCTTCGATCGCTTTCCGCAACAGCAGCCATTCGAGCTATTGGAGGAACTTATTTGCTTCAGCGCGGCGCAGTTGGGGCTTGATGCAGGGCTGATCAAACTCTACCGCAAACGGCAGCCGACGATCTCCGAGCATCAACAGACCATCACCGGTCATCTGAAGCTCCGCCCCTTCGATGACGCCGAGGCAGCGCAGCTGGAGCAATTCCTCTTCGAGGAGGCCTACCGTCTGGAACAAGCCGCCGCCCTTATGGGCCGGGCGCGGGAGTTTCTTAAAGAGCAGCGCGTGCTCGAGCCCGCTGAGTTCCGGATCGCCCGCATCGTCGGCGAGCAGCGGGTCCGGGCACGCGAGCACATCTTTAGGCGGGTCGCCGCGTCCGTACCGAACGGCTTGGATCCATTTGATCACGCCAGGAGCGACGGCCGTCTCGAAGTCACGATCAGCTGGATGGGGGTCCGAGTGCAAGTCCTCTGGGATTTTAGAAGGAACCTCACGCGGCCGAGGATGCGCTGGGGGATAGTCTTTGAGCGTTGCCGGATCGTCCCAGTCCCACGCCTCGACTTGTTTCTTTCGCCGCACGAGCCCATAGCAATCTTTGCAATAGCCCTTGGCGTGAATCGGGTAGCGGACTGTGCGGCAGTGGGCGCAAGCTTTAGGTTTTGATTCTTTCATTTTGCGGAGCTGCCGCAAGACGGCGGCGCGGAAGGCGGGATTTTGGGCCGCTTCACCGAGATTCGCCCGGAAAATAACAGCGAACGATAACGCGGTCGCCGCGTTGCAGATTCGGCCAATTGCCTCGATTGCCGAGAATTTCCTTTTGCTCAACGGGTTCGCCGAGGGAGTCAAAAGCTTCGTCCGGCAAGAGCTGCCGCTCAATCTCGGTAGAGCCGAGCGCGGTCGGGCCAAGCGCTTGCAGCCAAACAAGCGGGTAATTGCCGGTAAGCTTTAATTCCGTGGGAGTGGCTGTCGTGACAATAGCTTCGATTCTGTACATGGTTTCGCAGGCCTGTTAGGATCAAAACCGGGTTGTCAACATCGATCGTTTCATCGTTCCCCCGCTAAACAAGTACGCAAGGAAAACAAGGTCCCAATTGGTCCTTTGGTTTCTTCCCTATCTTGCCGGACTTGGACACGCCTCTGACCGTAGGGGATCAGATCGACATCGCCGTTAACGTCCTCAATCACAAGGAAGTTCCCTGTCGCAAACGCACGCTTGGGGTCCGCGATCTCGTATTTCAAATCACCGTCCAGTTCGACCACGAACGGGCAGAACGGCATGGCTATGATAAGCTTCTCAATCTGGCTTCTCATGGGTTCATCGGGGTGCCGAGAAAGCCTACGCCATTGATCAAGGCCAGCCAAACCGTCAGATCCTACAAAACGCAGCTTCACGATTACTTCACGAATAGAATGGGCCGCGCCTTCGGCACTTTCTTGACACTCACTTTTATAAGTTTTTGAGAATCAAGGTATCATACCGTACTTAAAATTCCGCTTCGTGATCTCACCCCGTTTACGTCACCGATGCCGGATCTTGCCTGAGGAAGACTATTTCCGTCGGTGCTGATACGTGTGATTGCCATCGCAAATGACGCCGTTCAGAAGCGGGCTCAAGACAACTATTCCGCATTCGATGAGGAGAAACGTTTTGAACCCGAGGTTGGCGCTGTGGCCGAGAACGCCGACGAGGACGGCAACTGCGACTGGAAATACCACGAGCAGCCAGACGTAGTTGAGCACTCGGATCAACTTTTGATGGGGCATGTTTAGCGCGACCGCCTTCCCATGGATATTTAGACCGGTTTTCCAGCCCAAGGTTTAAAAACACCTCTCTTGTAGGGTTATGAGTATTGCCGAATGAGATCAGCTCGCGAATGAACACTCCCAGGACTATCGGCTGAGATTCGCCGAGGCGCTCCCGCGAACCGCTGAAACACGGTTGATTTTTCGCTTGGCAGCCAAGCGCGGCGTGTTCAAATTGCCCGATGCCGACCCCGAAGAAAGCCGCCGCCCATAAAAACGCCCTTAACTCTGTCAACCACTCAGACTTTTAGCGCCGTCCACGCGATGATCCGTTGCCAAAGTTGGCTGTAGCCGGGCCAATCGACAAATTTTTTCGGGCACCAGTGCGGACCGACATCGGATGTACAGGCAACGCAGCGGCCTTTCCCAAACGAGCCGGTGACTAACAATGGATATTCGCCGACCGTGGCCAACACTTCTGACTTCTCCTTCGGTTTCACTTCATTGAAACCAAGAAGATACGGCCAGTCGCCGTCGATTTCCTGTGTAATTGGATGATCTTTCCTGGTCACGCTCGGGTGTGCCCTCAGGCTTCTCGATCCGGTCGTCGATCGGCGAAATTGAAACCGGTAGCACCTCTTCGATCGGTGTTCGATGGTAGCGGGCGGACCCATAGATCCCTTGAAAACTAAGGTAACCGCCAGGCATAACTAATCCCCCACTCTGCATCACGTATTCTTTGATCAGTTCGAGACGGTTAAGAACACGTTTTCCCTCCAGAAACACGTCCGGCGGAAGCAACAACGTGTTCGCGCCGACGTCGCTAAGGATTGCGACGTCGTACTCCTGGAGTTTACTGACTTCAAACGGAAAGGACTTTGCCGCCTCGTGGCTTGGTTGATGGGTGACGTGAATGCCAGCCGAGCCGAGATCGGGCGGCAGCGGGTTACCTGCTGAGGCGCTTGGCGGGCGATGCGCCTTCCGCACTCCCAGCCCTTGTTCCCGACTTCGTCGAGCGATCTCCCACAGCCCCGCCAGGTTCAGGACGCGGCCGGCAACGCATACTCGGCCGAAAGCGGATCCTCCATTCGCTTCCGGTGGTTCGGCCGGAGGCTTAACTGGGGCCCTGAGTCATTTTCTGATCAAAGCTAATTATGTTTAGATCAATAAGATCGGCAGCGGTTTGGGAAGGACCCGATTGGCTTTTAGATTTTGTTACTTTTTTAATAAGAAATTGGGCGCTCTCAGGCGTGCGGAGCACAGGGCGGCGAAGCCAAATCGGGAATTGCCAGTTAAAGGAACCATAGCTATCTGTCACGCCTTCCTACCCTCCCCTACTCTTCTAACGGCCCCTGAAAAATGGTGGCGTTTCACCAGTAGGCCAAGCGAACAAAATAATTGAGGGAAGGTTGGGTTTTGCCGGCGCAAGATCCCAGCACATCGAGGACGAGGACGAAAAACGGAATCCAGACGCTAGGGATTTAGATTGATCCAACCCTTACCGTACTCACACAGCCAGACCAGGCAGCGTCGGAGCCTCTTCCCGTTCGACGATTTCCAGCAATTGGGAAAGAAACACAACGCCGGGAGCCTCAGGATCCCTCGGCCTGACGAGATCCGGAATTTGCCGGAGCCACCGGTCGCGGGTCTCCTGGTCGGCGTTGCGCCACTTCTCTTTTGCGTCACTGAATCTGGCTTCGGACATTCGGCTCGCTTCCGCCTTTTCCGTTTCTTCTCTCTGCTCCTCACGCCGCTTGGCTGCGGCTGCTCCGGCGGGTAACGTGACGGTCGGCGTGTTCGGGATTGCCCGGAAACTCCAGCCCGCGAGTTTTCGTCCCTCCTTTATGGGTTCATAGCGGAATGTCACGTCGGCCCGTTCATTGAGTTCGTGCATGGCCCGCTTGAGTACCGCTGCCGCAATGTGTTTGGGCTCTTTATACTGATTCCGATCCAGGCCGAAAACCCAACGTACCTTTTCAACACTCATTTCCCAGCTCGGAAGACGATTCCGGCTGTCACGCGGGTTCCAAGAGCGTACATACAAGTACATCTGCATCGCGTAGGAGCTACGCAGACGCAGAAACACTTCCAAGGGAACCTGCGTAAAATGTTCCTTGAGGCTGAGGAGCAGTGGACGCATCTCATCGTGAAATCTGAGCTCAATGATCGCCTCGTGATCGTAGTATTTGGCATGCGAAAGGATCTGAAACTTCGTCCGCGAGCCTTCAATCGGGTTTGCCAGCTCGACAAGGCTTTTGAGGAGCTCGTCTGCGGTCTGTTCCAGGGTCTCGTAGACCGATCGACCGGTGAGCCCGAGGCGGTTTTTGTATTCCTTGACCTTGAGTCTGTGCTTCAGCAAGTCGCCGTCGTGCGTTGCCCGGACTGCCAAAAGGACCAGAAGACGGTACCCAAGCGCGGAAAGATCGGTGTGGGCTCGGGCGAGCTCGTTATGAATTACGGCGACTTCTTTTCTGGGGCGGCCGCGCATTTGTTATTATATGAAAAATTTGCCCTGTGGAGCGCAAGAAGAATAAAAATTTCCCGTTTCTGTGACCATCCCAGTCCTGATCTGGACGTATCGCCTGGGAATTTTGTCCCTTTTTTGTGACTGGCAGTCTTTCTGTGAGCACCAAATTATCAACCCAACAATCTTTGCTTTTGTAATTTTATCATTATTCTTCCGATTTCATCCTGTCTTCCCGATTGAAAAAACGCCTCTAGTGATGGCCCTCGGTCACAGAAACGGGACAGTTGCTTTTGGAGCAGCCCACCCCGATCTGCCGGTCGCCGTCGGTCACACTGGCGGGACTTCCGGACCGCATAGCCCAACTTGCTAGCCTCGCCCGCCAGCGAGGTGGTCATTACCATCGCCAGAGGGGAGTAAACCCGGCCTGGGAGAGTCACAAAAACGGGACGTGCTCCGGAGAATATGCTGCTCGGCGGTCACAAAAACGGGATAGACACTCCTGGGAGGAGTTTCAAATGGAGATCGAGCGGTCACACTTTCGGGACTCTTCAAAGGATCCGACTCATTTAATGCCCTCCCCTTACCTCTGGAACTACACTGGTCACAAAAACGGGACATTCCGCCGGTAGCCTCTCTCTAGCAGCCGGCGAAAAACAGTTTCGGGACCCGTTCATGTGATTTTCCTCACGTAGCACTCGCTGCCGACAAAGAACTTCCCGAAAGTGTGACTGACCGGGGCGGCACCTTGGCTTATCGACCAGTCACAAAAAAGGGACCAAAGCTCGAGGGCGCTGCACTTCGGTCACAAGGACACGCTGTTCACTCCGCACTCCAAGCTCTTGTACACTATATCTTGTGGCCGCGCCTGGCGGCAACCACAATTATTGGTCTATTTTAGCCTTAAAGGACCTGAGGCGCTCCCTAAATTCCCGTTCATGTGACCGTGGATCCCAGGTGATCCAGTCAGTCGTTGGTCCCGCAGTTGTGACCCACCTCCCGCAGATGTGACTCGTGACGCCCGCATCCTCCCCCGCTTGTGACTTCAGCTCCCGAAAGTGTGACCGGGCGAGCCCTCCCTATAATAAGAGAGGGAAAGAAGGAAAAGAAATTTATTGGGAGTGGCTTGTAAAAGGAACCGAGATCTTCCTCGTCGCCAAGAGAGGATGGGAGTTGCTCACTGCTCTGCCTCTTCAGAATGCATACACCATCAGCTTCTCCCAATGCGCGAAATTCCGACGAGCTGCGTCCATGCAGACCCCTACCCTGTACTGAAAGCTTTCTCTCGCAGCTTTGTCTCTCACCAATCCCCTCTCACCGATCACAACGCCTTTCCCACCCTCCCCTACTCTTCTGATGGCTCTGAAAATGCCTGTCTGATTTCTTCCGGCGACCAATCCCGGCTGACGGCCAGACGGATCACTGCTCTAACCGTTTCACTGAGGCCCGGCCGCTTGAATCCCTTTTTCCCGCTCTTGGCAGCCAGTTTCTCGAGCTCCGTATAAGCCGATTCCGGCAGATACACAGTGGATGCTCGCATATCTGGTCCCAGCGGCGGGCGCCCGATCCGCTTGGCGTGACCTATCCGCTTTGCAGCGGCGGGTTCTGGGTCCGCGAGGCTCTGTTCGGTCGGTTCGGCGACAATGAGTGATTCATCAGGCGTTGGTGGATTCTGCGGGACGGCCAGGGCTGCTTCCAGCTGATCCCGGCCAGCGCTGCTGAGCGACTTGAGCTTTTCGAGCTTGGCATCTTGGAGTTTGGATAGCTTGCTCATCTCAGTTAATGCTCAGGGCAAAGTTCAGAAGTTCGTTCGAGGCGGACTCGTCGAGGGCGCCCCACCCCAACGTTAAGGCATGGGCGAAACATTCCCGGAGCGAGAAGGAAGCAGAGGCTATCGGAACAGCAAAATCGCTTCCGTCCAAGGATTCTATTCGTTTTGACCAGTAGGTGCCCCGGCGAAGTTGGTTCAGCACAACGAAAGCTTTGCAACCCGGTTGTTTGATCTTCGCAACCAGCTCGGCGGTATTCGTAGTGACGCCGAGGTCCATCGGGGAAGGGCGCATCGGGATGCAGATGACGTCCGCTTTTTCGATTGCTGCCCTCACCTCTTCGGATTCCAGCCGCGGCGGTGTATCCACGATAACAAACTCGGGAGCCTCCGGCTGCGGAACTTCGTGCAGTTCAACAAGGCTGTTCAGCGATGCTTGGGGGTCCAAGTCGATGAAGTGGACTTCCCGCCCTGCCCTGCTCAAGGCGTTACCGAGCAAGAACGCCAGGGTCGTCTTCCCCACCCCGCCTTTTCCACTTACAAAGGCAATAACTTTCATCCTCAGAAATGCCAAATGTTTAAAAATCAGAAAACGGGAAAATGAACAAGTATAAAAGTAAAAGAATAAGAAAATGAGACCATTACCAATGATACAAAACTAAAAATAGATAAAGAAGCAATGTGATAAATAGACAATGATAAAAACTTAGAACGTTATAAGGAAAAAAGTTTCTTATTATAAAAGTATATTACGGGGAAAACGGCAAAGGAGGAAAGTCGTCGCCGCAACGACGCCAGCGCAGAGCATTGATCCAGGGCGCCAGAAAATGCAAAACGCAGCAACTAAGAAATGTTCTACCGGCAAAAGTTTCTTAATAAGAAAGTATATCACTCACAAAGGAGGAAAATAACCGTGTCCGTCAGGCGCTTCGCGGGGGGGGTTCCGAATCCCCGAAGGACGGGTTCCCAAAGTAGGGGAGGGGACATAACCGTATGCGGTCCCCGGGCAAAAACGGGGGTTGCCGCTCGCGAAGCTCATGGATCGGGCTATCGGCAACAGGAGGCGTTTTGGCGCCCCCGATTCTTCGCGTTGGACCTAGAGATTTATTCTCTTGTGCCTTTCTTCGACCATTCCGTTGGATAAAAAAAACAACTCGCAACATGTGTCGCGAGAGTACTTGGCAAGCAATGGTGAGAAATCTTTCCCAGTGCCTCCAATGAAACAAACAAGAAAAACGCCAGGGAAGGGGAGTGGCGCTACGAGAAGGAGCCGTGGAATAGCGAGAAAGAAACCGAGGCCTGCTGCTGATAATTGACGATTTTCCTTAGTCGGACGTAAAAAGCTCCTTTGGCCAGTAGATCTTCGAGGCCGTGTTCAGCTTCGAGCGCCAATCGCAGAGCTGTAAATAAGCCGGCAATATAGACGAGCGGACCAGGTCTGAAAGACACGGGAGGGCGAAACCGGATGCGCAACGATTCACTCAAACTGGCAACACGCTTCGTGCGGCCATCTGACTTGGGAGTCCCCTGATAGGCCAGGAACCGCCTGGCGAATTCGGGCGTACCAAGGATATCGGTTCCATGTGGAACAATGTGTGGAACAGGACCGGAGAGGTTCGACTAGGGGAGGGGATTCGCACGAGGCGGCATCGGCGAAGTTTCCAAGGTGAGGTTTTTACGCCGGCGTGTCCTTAGCGATCAGCGTTCAATTGCTCCTTTGACCGGGATCTGAAAAGAATCGCCGGGGCCCGCACGACTAGCCAGTCTAATTATGTCCGGGAACACACGACAGAGTCGGGAAGCCTGCTGCCAAAACGGTTGCTGCGCGAGCGAGTGTTTGAAGAAAAAGATCGGATGGCCCGCCTCCTTCCATGCTTGGACCTCATGAGGATTCCGGGAAATTGCGGTATCCGCGGAGATTATCACCCAATCCATTTCTCCCGCTAGAATTCGCATCCACTCGGCATCGGGCGTGCCTGGTGCGAAGCGCTCCCGCAGATGAATAACTTCGTGCTCGGGTTGAACCAGGCAATTGAGAGCGCGGGCGATTTTGGGCGATAAATTGTTATCGAAGAAGAATCTCACGCCGCCAAACGCGTCTCAAATTCGACAGCATCTTCGATATCTTCGCGCTCAACCTCGAACCATCTAGCAACTTGATCTTTCGGAGTAGCATTCTTCACCGCCAGGTAAAGCACCTCGGTCGGGACTCCGGCTTTAAAAATGATCGGCTGGCCAAACTGCCTGTTCGGGTCTAAGACGACTCGTCGCTCGGGACCGAGGGGCCACCAGCGCGCAATCTGATTATTTGAAAACTCCAGATCTCTAAGAAACGGCGCGACCACGACGGGGAAGACTCGTTGGCCGAGAACGATTTCCTCCCAATCCATGCCCTCCGCCTGGCCAAGTAGATCAATGATTTGCTTCCCGTCCGTCGCGAATTTTCTAATACAGAAAGGGTGTTGAGTCTGATACCGACTTTTGGCGATCTCGTGGGCCCGCCGGAGAAATCTCCAAGACACCCCGGCTTTCAGGAACGCATCGACAAAGCGAACCTCTTGAAGATCGAGAAATCCAAGCACGACTTTATCATCAATTGGCGCGTGCTCGCCGGTCCAAAGCGCATGGCGCGCGGTCGGCGGCGAAGATTCGGATTCCTGGCGCTGCAGCCAATATCGGATACGCCGCGGCGTGACCTTGCTTAAGCGGGCTGCATCCGGGACCGTGTAAATTCCTCTTCCGATAAGTGTGGCAGTTGCCGTCACGGTCAGAGCATACACTATCGTTAAAGGATCCTCGAATTTCAGTTTATCAGCCCCTAGGTTACTGAGAAGCGGATCAACAATGGCTTAGTATCTGATAAAGCGGGAACCACCAAGCCGCGCGCTA
>JBAUZZ010000474.1:0-10754 GCA_049585495.1 Chthoniobacterales bacterium
GTCTGGGTCGGACGGTATCCTCGGAAACAATGTTCAGCGAATCCGCCGAATACTATGAAAGCTCTTGCAACTGAATTCGCCGATCTCCACCTGCAGCCATTTACCAGGAAAGATAGCGACGAGCTATTCCGGCTTACCAACAGCAACCGGCAATACCTGCGTCGCTGGCTCCCGTGGCTTGACAGCACGCGAAACCTGGCTGACACGCGAAGCTTTATCCGGGGTTCAATCGGACGGAGGGAAACCGGCGTGGGATTGGATTACGGTATCTTCCTCAGATCCGAAATCATCGGAGTGATTACGTTTAATACGCTCTCGCGACTGCATCGCAACGGAACCATCGGCTACTGGCTCGCTGAGTTGCATACTCGGCGCGGATTTATGACCGCCAGTGTGCGCCGGTTGATCGGCTACGGATTCACCGACATGAACCTGAATCGCGTCGAAATCCGCGTTGCGATCGGAAACCAGCCAAGCCAGGCCATTTGTGATCGCCTTGGCTTAAAACAGGAAGGGGTCCTGCGCCAGGCGGAATGGCTCTACGATCATTTCGTCGATCTGAGGGTAAACAGCGTCCTGAGGTCGGAGTGGAGGGGGTAGAAAGGGGCGTTTTCGCGTTTCACGTTTCACGTTTCACGTTTCTCGCTCCATGTTTTTCGACGGCACGGGCGTTTTGTTCAGCAGGGAAGCACTGACCGAGGATGCCTCGCGGAAATAAATGACAAATGACAGATAAAAAATTACAAAATTCACAACCAATTTGTCATTTGGAATTTGTCATTTGTCATTTCGCCTGCTGCCACTACACGTCGACGTAAATGTCGTCTTCTCGAAGGACAACCGGATAAGTTTCAACCGGCTCTATCGCCGGCGGGGTAAGGGCTTCGCCAGTTCGTAAGGAGAAACAGGCACCGTGCCAGGGACAAACGATGGTTTCGTCCTCAACCACCTCGCCTTCGGACAACGGTGCTTCCTCATGCGTACAGACATCGCGGATTGCGAAAAAAGTTCCGTTCACGTTGAAGACTGCCACTGGCGGCTCGTCAATTCGTCTGGCCTGGCCGGGAGCTAGCTCCCGCTTACTGCAGATTCGATGTAGTGGCATATGGCAATTGTCGGCCAACGTTATTCAGGCGCGTCCATTAAGAGCCGGTTCGGGTCGGTTGCACGAGGGTCGCGGAAAATGCGCGGTGGATTTGTTGAAATCAGCTTGTAGGCGGTAAGCACGAACTCGGGGTAAATCCTGTTCGAAGCGGGTTCGTACACCCTGTCACCAGAGAAGTAACCCTCGAGGCGGTACTCATAGCCGTTGTCGGACCCTATCGAGTTCGCTTGGCGGTCGGGGGCATGGACCCGTTGCTCATTCAACATGACCAACTGGGCTTCGCTCCATGGCTGCCTGGGCCGGCGGACATAACCCCAATAAAAGTAGTACTTTCGAAAGAAGCGGCGCCCGATGAAATAATTTCCAGGAGACTCGTTTGCGATGCTTTGGGCAACCGCCGCTTTGGTCTGGGTAAATTCATCCGGACCGGTTTGGCAACTGCCCAGAAGCAGCACGCTGCCGGCGACGAAAAACAACACGAGTAGCCGCATCATTGCAGTTGCTTTTCTTACGACTCAGCCGCCATGAGCGCAATTTCGGACGCGCGCAAGAAGTTTTGGATGTTGCTGAAGCTCGGTAACGAGGCTCTCGATCGCGCGCAAAGTTTGGGGACTAATATGGTGTTCCATCCCCTCGACATCGTGATAGATGACATCATCCTCAATCCCAAGCATGCGTAAGAAATCAGTCAAGAGCTGATGCCTCTGCATAATGTTGCGCGCTAGCGTCTCCCCGGCGGTCGTAAGAACCAAGCCACGATATTTTTCGTACTTGAGCAGCCCTTCGGAATCAAGCCGCTGGACCATGTTCGTCACACTCGCCTGAGAAATTTTCAGCCGCTGCGCAATATCGGCCACCCGCGCATAGCCTTTGGTGTTAATCAAGTCCAGGATTTGCTCGAGGTAATCCTCAACGGCTGAGGAACGCGCGGCTGAGGGGGGCTTAGTGGCCATAGGGAGGCAGTATTGCGTAAACCAGAAGCAGGATCAATCTGGTCTTTCGTCTAGGAGCTTGTAGGGCACCTGCCCAGCCCGCAGTCGCTACGCCCGCCCGCAACGCTGTCGCGTAGCGACTGCGGGCCTGGCTCAGGCGCCATTCCGGGCTGATGATTTCGCTCCTTTGATTTCGGGGCGGCTGAGCCCCGCTCGGGGGATCAGTTCTCTGAACTGACCTGGCGGCTGAGCCAGCCGCCCTACAAAATTACCTCTCGATCAACAAGGCGTTAACTTGTTGATTAAAGCCAATCACCGTCACCAGCGCCCGCGAGCATCCCTTAATCGATCTTGTCGTCCGGTTCACGGCCGCAAGTTTGGTTCCCGAACGAAGGGTGCCAGGCAAACACCCGCTCCGCAAAGCCAGGGAAGCCAGAACGACTTGAAGCAACGCGCCAGCCCCAAGCGCCTCTCCCAGCGCCGGCTTATACGCGTACACAGGCACCGCTCCACCAAGTTTCTGAAAGATTTGGCGCTCCACTTCATCAGCGAAGGTGCCGTTCGCACTACTCACAACCAGGTCAGGTTGCTCAAACGAAACGACCTGACTGAAAACTTCCGCTGCCGCCGAATACGCCTCGTTGATCGAGAAAAACGATTGGCCGGCGCTCGATCGAGCAATTCGGAGACCGTTCTCGCGTCCGAGGACAACCGCGCCGGCAGCTTCACCAAATACGGTGCCCTCGCGCCTGCCATAGACCTCAAATTGATCGCAATGACTGGCCATCAACCAGCTCCCAAAAGCATCCGAAACCAGCCAGTCCATCTCCTCGGTTCCGACGACCAGGCAATATGCCATCTCTGGATCTGTTGCCAGCAATTGGGTCGCAAAGTGAATTGCGGAAAGTCCGACCGATGAGTCGCCTACGAGCGTATAGCTCTTACCATCGAGGTTCAATATCGATGCAACATGGCTCGCCGGCGCGTTGAATACTGTTTCCGGGAACAGCAGCGGACTTGCACCACTCGCTCCCTGAGTCGCAATTTCGTGGTAAAATCGGCGCGTGTAGTTCACGCCGCCCGAACAGATCGCAAAAATCACCGCGCAACGTTCGCCAAGTTCTGGACCAACTTTCAGACCCGCGTCCTCGATCGCATCGGAAGCCGCTGTAACTCCGGCCAACGAGAGCGCGCTGGATCGCCGCAGGCGTGGCCGCTGCGCCGCGTCAGCCATAAATTTTGCTGGGAGCGGGCAGTAAAAATACCGTCGTCCGGCCATCCGGCGCGGCACCTGTTCCCGAGGCGCCTCGGCACCATCGCAGAGTGTCCGCCAGGTTTCTGCTGCGTTCGGTGCTAACGGGGTGACGGCGCCGACGCCTTGAATGAAAAAACTCATACCCGCTGAAACACGAGACTGGCATTTGTGCCCCCAAACCCGAAGGAGTTAGAGAGCGCCCGCTCAACCTTTGCTGAAAGCGGTCGATTAGCCACAATTTCAAATTCCGAGTCCGGATCGGGCTCCCGGAAATTGATGTTCGGTGGCAGGAACTGATGGCGGAGAGCCAGGACACAAAAACCGGCTTCAATCGCCCCGGCTGCGCCCAGGGCGTGCCCCATCATTGACTTCGTCGAACTCACCGGAACATGCCTGAACAGCGCCGAGATTGCGCGCCCTTCGGTGGCGTCGTTGAAAATCGTTGCTGTCCCATGGGCATTGATATAGCTAATCGAGGCAGCCTCTGTCTTCGCTGATCTCATAGCCCGCTCCATCGCAAGCCGAGGCCCGATCCCGGAAGGGTTCGGTTGCGTCATATGATATGTATCAGTCGAGACGCCGTAACCGATAACTTCCGCTAAGGCCGAAATGCCCCGACGCGCCGCTGAGTCTTCCGACTCCAGAACGAGGATGGCTGCGCCTTCTCCGAGCACCAAGCCGCTTCGGTTTCGGTCAAACGGGCGGATCTTTTCCGGCGTCGCCGCCTGCAGTGCATCAAATCCTACGAAAACGAGTTCACCCAATGGGTCATATCCTCCACCAAGGACGCACTCATGCATCCCAGCTTTGATCAGCTCAAAAGCGTGCCCGATCGCGTTTGATCCCGCCGAGCAGGCATTTGAAATGATCTGTACCGGAGCCCGAATCTGCGTTGCCTGCAATGCGTCAAGAACCGGCTTTTGGGGCATGTAATTGGCTACCAGCTCTGGAAACGAACGACGCGGCGTGGACGCTAACAATTGACGGTAAAACCGTTCTCCGTTACTCATACCACCACTGGAAGTGGCGACCACCAGAAGCTCAGGTCTTGCCATTTCAGCCGTCGCAAGCGCCTCGCGCAAGGCTGCTATCATCATGTGTGAACTCCGGTGCAGCCGTTTCGTTTTCCTGGAAAACTTCACCACACCGTCGAACCAGTCGTCGGGGATCTGGCCCGCAGTCTTGCAGCGCGTCCTTGAGACATCGAAAGAAGTCACCTCCGAAACAGCGTCTTTGGCCTGCCGCAAAGAGTTCAGATTTTCCTCAGCGCCGACTCCAAGGGGGGAAACGATCCCCATCCCCGTTACAAGGACTCGACGTTTAGCGCAGCCTGTGGACGACATACTTTCCGGTACGCCTAATGCTCGACTTGTTCTACTTCCAGGCTCAAATAAATTTTGATGTGCGGCTTGAACTTCCCCTAGGCGGCTTCCTGGCCGATTCTTCTTGGTTTGTAGGGCGCCGCGGCTCCGGCGGCTGAGGCCAGCCGCCCTACAAAGTCTCGACAGAGCAGCAATATAGTCCGGCGTGGCCGGAAATTTCGGCTGCCGGAGCCTCCCCTCGGCAGCGACGGCGGAGCGTCGCCCTCCACGTTCTAGCCTCTACCTCCTTGCATCTCTATCGTGGGGCAGTAGCATGGCTTGATGTGGTCAGTCCCACCCGAGAACGAGCCGCCCCAATTCACGTGGCGCAGATTTTTGTGGATGATGGGAAACGCCCTGCGCTGGAAATGCCCTACCTGCGGACAGCGCCCGCTTTTCATCCCTTGGTATAAAGTGAGAACCCTGCGGGATTGGTTTATGCCATTGGATGGCTGTCCGGCGTGTGGCTACCCCTTCGATCGTGAACCCGGCTACTTCCTACTCTCCATTTTCGCAATCAATTACGGAGTCGCGTCAATGCTCGGGGTAGCCGTTTATCTCCTGCTCGATTTCGGTTTGCGCCTTCCGATCTGGCAGACCCTCGCCATCACAATTGCGCCGATCCCTTTTTTCAATCTATGGTTCGCCCGCCATTCCAAGGCGCTATTCATCGCTTTCGATCTCTTCTGGGATCCACACCAGCGCGATGATGATGGTGGCGATCAACGTGTGGGAACGCCCGCCCCACGGCCGAAGAATCCGGACCGCGAACCAGCCGGACGATAGGGATGGCCACGGACATCCGATTCGGGATCATCGGGCTCGGCCTGATGGGGCGCGAATTCGCAAGTGCAGCCGCCCGCTGGATCCACTTGAGCAGCCTCGATGTCCGACCGGTCCTCGTGGCCGCGTGTGACACCAACGAGAAGGCTTTCGACTGGTTCAAGGCCAACGTGCCGACTATCCGTTTTACGACTCGCGACTACCACGAGCTGCTTCACCGGAACGACATCGACGCGATTTACTGCGCCGTTCCCCACCATCTCCACGGGCAATTTTATTGCGATATCATCAACGCCGGAAAACATCTTCTGGGTGAAAAACCGTTCGGCATCGATCTGCCGGCAAACCGTAAGATCACAGAAACGATTGAACGCAATCCGAAAGTGTTCGTTCGCTGCTCATCGGAACTCCCGTTTTTCCCGGGGGGTATCGCGATTATCCGGGCGCTGCTGAAAGAAGATTTCGGAGAGATCGTCGAAGTGGAAAGTGGTCTACTCCATTCTTCGGACCTGAACCCGCAAAAGCCGATCAACTGGAAGCGGATGACCGAGTTTAACGGAGAGTACGGCTGTATGGGGGATTTGGGAATGCACACCCTTCATATCCCGCTGCGATTTGGCTGGGTTCCGCGCCGGGTACACGCCCAGTTGTCAAAGATCGTGACCGAGCGACCCGACGGGAAAGGCGGAATGGTGCCTTGCCAAACTTGGGATAACGCGACCATTTTTGGTGAGGTCGAAGGCGCCGGCCAAGGGCACCGTTTTCCGATCACTATTCACACCAAACGAATCGCGCCCGGTGAAACAAATAGCTGGCTTATCCGGGTGATCGGGATGCGCAGATCGATGGCGTTCTCAACGAAGTACCCCAGAACTCTCCGGGTCATGGAATATCGGCCAGGTGGAGTGCAGGCCTGGCAGCACATTGACCTCGGCTACGACAGCGCTTACCCGGCGATCACCGGCAATATCTTCGAATTCGGATTTTCCGATAGCATACTTCAGATGTGGGCCGCTTTTTGCGATGAGCTGGTTCATGGCCGCGAAGGAATGCAACAGCCTTTTTATTGCGTTACTCCGCAAGAGGCACATCAGAGCCACCTGATTTTCACGCAAGCACTCGCTTCCTATACTGGGAGCAGTTTCTGAGTGACTAGCAGATCGCGGCCGCCGGAGACCTCAGAGCTCGGCTTGTCCCGGAGGGACAGATGAGAGTAGCCCGGTGCAAAGGTAGCATAGGCATCTTGCCTGTATGGCTCCAGCCTGGACTCTGGTTTTAGCGCTTCATTCCCACTGTTTCTGCCCGACACCAACGGCTAGGATTGCGCACTCAACCTTTAGGAGCCACACTCAAAACACAAGACTCCAAGCCCAAAACCCAACGCTACGCTCTAGTGATTGCTCTCCGCGAAGATTTTGACAGTGATTTTATTCAAACGATCCAAGAGATGTTCGGCCACGGAGGGCTCCTGTCTCGGGCACGTCAATTTGAATACCGGGCGCAACAACAGCAAATGGCGGCAACCGTGGCGCGGGCGCTGCAGGATAGCCAGCATCTTGTCGTAGAGGCCGGGACGGGCGTTGGCAAGTCGCTGGCCTATCTGATCCCCGCGGTCCTCTTCGGCCTGGACGAGCACCGCAAAGCGATTGTTTCGACGCATACCATAAACTTGCAGGAACAGCTCCTGCAGAAAGACATCCCCATTGTCCAGCGGCTGCTGGACCGCCCTTTTGAAGCCGCGTTGCTGAAGGGTCGGCAAAACTACCTCTGCCCAAACCGATTGGATCGAGCGTTACAGCTGCAAAACGAATTGTTCACCGCCTCCGACCAGAAGGAGCTGCTGCGCATTAAAGCCTGGAGCGTGAAGACAGTAGAGGGCACCTTGAGCGATCTCGACTTCGAGCCCGATCCAGCGGTATGGATCCAAGTATGCAGCGAGGCGCATATCTGTACCCCGAAAACATGCGGAACCCAGGGGCGCTGCTTTTACCAGAATGCCCGCAAGAAATTGCTGACGGCAGACGTGATTGTTGTGAATCACACCCTGTTCTTTCTCGCCTTGCAGGGAACCGGCGAAGCGGATGGCCGTACTCCGGGTTATCTGTTCCCCAATGACTTTGTAATCTTTGACGAAGCGCACACGCTCGAGTCGGTCGCGGCCCGACAGATCGGACTTGGAATCTCGCACTACGGAGTAAAGCAGGCACTACATCGTCTTTATAATCCAAAGACCAAAAAGGGGTTATTCGTGCTGTTGCGCAAAGCGGACGCCGTGCGAGAAACCACCGAGAGCTGCGATATGGTCGACCGTTTTTTTGCGGAAGTGGAGCGCGCGGCAGATTTCCGCAAGGGCCGCGAATTCCGGGTCCGGCAACCGGACCTGGTCGCTGACACAGTCTCTCCCTCCCTTATCCGGATTCAATCCGCTGTCGTTTCGGCCGCAAGGGAGGCGAATGATGAAAAGCTGAAGAGCGAACTGCAGGATTTGGGCCGCCGAATCCGGGATGCGCGCGAAGGCATTGGCGATTTCCTCCGCCAAACCCAGAACAATTACGTTTACTGGGTTGAGAGAACGGGGAAGACCGGTCAATTTCTCAGCCTGAATGCTGTTCCTGTCGACATCTCTCCGGTTCTGAATCGGCTGCTGTTTCCGCCAGATCGGACCTGCATTATGACCAGTGCCACGCTTTCCGTCGGCGGCGAGGACCTCGCTTATTTCCGAAACCGAGTCGGCGCGTTCGACGTAGACGCAGTCCAGATAGGTAGCCCATTCGATTTCGAAACGCAGATGCGCCTGTTTCTTGTGCGGAAAATGCCCGACCCGCGCGACCCGGGCTACGAAGATGCACTGGCAAAATGGATCTGGCACTTTCTCGAAAAATCCTCCGGTCGCGCGTTCGTTTTGTTCACTAGCTACAAGACGATGACCAGCGTCGCGCAGAGCATGGAAGGTCGGCTCCAGCGAAGCTTTACCTTCCTGATTCAGGGTCAAGGCGTTTCTCGCAGCCGGATGTTAGAACAGTTCAAACGCGCGAAAGATGGCGTGCTTTTTGGTACTGACAGTTTCTGGACCGGTGTCGATGTGCCCGGGGAGGCGCTCTCAAACGTCATCATTACTCGTCTCCCGTTCGCCGTGCCGGACCATCCTTTGATTGAGGCCAAAATTGAATTCATTGAAGGCAACGGAGGCGATCCGTTCGCGGAGTACTCACTTCCTGAAGCGATCCTTAAGCTGCGTCAGGGTGTCGGTCGACTGATCCGTACGAGGACCGATCAAGGCATGGTGGTAATTTTGGATAACCGAATTTTGAACAAGTCCTATGGACGCGCTTTTCTGGAGGCGTTGCCAAAGTGCCCAGTGGAAATTGTCTAGATTGCAGTGTCAGTGTCAGTTGTAGGGCGCCCGGTTCAGGCGCCGCCATGATCGGTAAATCGCGGCGGCTGGTCCAGCCGCCCTGCAGAATACTAACAACTGACACCGACAACTGACACCGACAACTAGACACTGACACTAAACATGAACCCCATCGAGACCTTCGTCAGGCGTTTCCAAGCGAGTCTGATGGAGAATTCATTTCGAAAGCTAACGTTGGGTAAATTCCGGGGAGATCAGGCGAATCTCGAGCACGTCTACGTGCGTCTTATCTCTATTAAGGAGGAACCAAAGCTTTCCTTTACCTATCGGTATCCGACACAGGATGTAACAAAGAACTATACAATCGGCGAAGGGACAAAATTGGTCCGCGATTGGATCGGCCAAGAAAGTCTCTCAGCTACACTTTTCACTGCAACGGAACGGCAACAGCTCTTATTCAACCGGAGGGGTAAGCCGAGGCTGACAACGGCGATTGAGAGCCGCCCTGAAACTGAGCCCACCCACGATCGAAAGAAGGTTCGCGCTCTGCGCGATGAGCGGTTTTTACGGGCCCTGGGCGTCCTCGACGCTCGGGGCCAACCGCGTCCCCAGATGGGTGACAAGCATCGGCAGATTCATCAATTCGTCGAGATCGTCGCTCCGATTTTGCGAGACTTGCCGAACGAGCGCCCCTTGCGCATCGTTGATATGGGTGCCGGAAAAGGGTATCTCACGTTCGCACTCCATGCGTTTCTTCGGGAACAAGGAATTGCCCTCGAAACCACGGGCATCGAGCGAAGAAAAGAGCTGGTCGAATTCTGCAATCGTGTCGCGCAAGAATGTGGATACAGCGGGTTGCATTTTCGTACGGGTCAGATAGCTGACATGGATGTTCAGGGGGTGGACATCTTGGTCGCGCTACATGCCTGTGATACTGGAACGGATGAAGCGATTTTCCAAGGCGTTCGGGGTGACGCGAAGTGGATCCTCGTCGCGCCCTGCTGTCACCAGGAGGTGCGTCCCCAGATTCGGGCCCCGGAAGGAATCCAACCGCTCTTCCAGAACGGGATTCAGACCGATCGCATGGCGGAGGCAGTGACCGATACCTTGCGGTCCATGTATCTGCAAGCATGCGGCTATGTTACCCGGATTCAGGAGTTCATCGCAGTCGAGCACACGATGAAGAATCTGTTAATCATCGCCCAGAAATTGCCTCAGGATGTTGATCGTGAAGTCCTCTGGAAGCGCGCCGCGGATTTTCAGGCGTTGTTTGGAATTAAGCATCAACGTTTAGCGGAGTTGCTCCTTGCCCGCTCCCGTGGTGCGCTCATCTCCGTTCGACAAGGAAGTTGACACGATTCAGATTCGCACGATGATGGCAATTCCGAGCGGCGGGGTAGCCAAGTGGTAAGGCCGAGGTCTGCAAAACCTCTATTCGCGGGTTCGATTCCCGCCCCCGCCTTAATCGTTGATAATAAAGCAGTTACGTTTTATCACGCGGTCTAAGATAGCAAGGTAAGACATGAAAGTAAGACAAAGACCGTTGGCGTGCAGGTTCGGCTACCGACGTACATAACCGCTACCGGTTTAAGTCGACTGACCGGTTCATCAGTCCAAGTGTCGGAAAGAAGAAGAAGCAGAGAGCCCGCTGCAGTTGGCTGGTGACTCAAAGCATGAGCACCAACTTCGTAGGAATGCGGTTCGATCCGCGCTGCCCACTACAGACCTGAAAAGCAAGGACTTAGCTTCATCAGGCCCTTATGTGATTTTTCCTAATATCTTTTCCTACGGCATCCGAGCGTACCCCTAAAGGTTCATGGATGCCTGAAGTGCGTCAAAAACATCTGGACCACAAAGGTCAATGACACTTCCAAGCTTCGGCTTGACAGGGGTTCGACTCCCCTCGTCTCCAAGTTATTGAATATCAGTCTCTTATATAGATAAGACCTGCATCTAATAACAG
>JBAUZZ010000475.1:0-2995 GCA_049585495.1 Chthoniobacterales bacterium
GGGTCAAGGGGCGCGAATAGTGCCGATCGTCGCCGCGTGGACACCAGCCGCCACCTTCCTTCTAATTGGAATCATTTTCGTTTACTTGCGGACGACCAATCGGCCCCTGCCGATTCTCGGCTGAATAGGCCTTTTGTAGGGCGGCTGGCTCAGCCGCCGGCTACATGGGGCCGGGGTCCCTCGGGTGGCTTGAGCCAGCCGCACTACAGCTCAAAACTCAGGATCTCTCCAAGAATGTCCTCTGCCGTTTTTCCTTCGGCCTCGCCTTCGAAATTGAGAATGATCCGGTGCCGAAGCGCCGGGATCGCGGCTCTGCGAACATCCTCGACTGCGACGTGGTACCGGCCATCCAGCAGGGCGTAGATCTTCGCCGCCAGAATTACGGACTGTACTCCGCGCGGACTGGCACCGTATCGAACATATTTCCTGGCGAGCGAGCCGGGTCGGGCCCGGTCGGGATGCGTCGCGAGGAGCACGGCCACTGCGTGTTCCTGAACCGGGCGTGCAACCGGTACCTCGTGAATCAATCGGCGAAGGGTGTTTACCTCCTCAGGCTGTTGAATGATTTTTGTTACCGCTGCCGAGGCCGAATGCGTCGTCCGATCGATAATCGTGTGCAACTCTTCGGCTGAAGGGTATTCCACTTTAAGTTTGAAGAAGAAACGGTCTAACTGCGCTTCCGGCAACGGATAAGTCCCTTCCATTTCGATTGGGTTTTGCGTCGCCAGCACCAGAAACGGTTCTTCCACTGGATAGGTGGTTCCCGCGACCGTCACATGTTTTTCCTGCATCGCCTCGAGGAGTGCGCTCTGCGTCTTCGGTGTCGCACGATTGACTTCGTCGGCCAGGAGCACGTTGGCAAAGATTGGGCCGGCCTGGAACCGGAATTGCCGTGCACCGGAGTCGGGGTCCAGGACGATTACGTTGGTGCCAACGATATCGGCCGGCATTAGATCGGGAGTAAACTGGATGCGCGAGAATTTCAGGTTCACGGCCTCAGCCAAGGTTCGAACCAGCATCGTCTTGCCCAGGCCCGGAGCGCCTTCTAAAAGGACATGTCCGGCCGCAAAGAACGTAACCAACACGCCCTCGATAGTATCGGCTTGCCCAACGATCACTTTTCCCAGCTCGGTCTGGAGTCTGTTAAAGGTCTGCCGAAAGTGTTCGGCGTCCCGCTCGATCGATTCCGTCATTGCCGAAGGGATACTAGGCTTCGAGCTGCGCCACGGCAAGTTGGTCGGGATCCGGGCTAATTGCCGCCGTGGCTGCCGATCAGCTCCTCAACCAGGGCGTCGGCCCCGACATGCTGGTTCGTAAGGACGAGGCCATCGGGCGAAACGAAAGACCCGCTGGCGCCATTGTCGAAGCGCGCACTGCTTTTCTGAAGATGTTCCAGCCAGGCCGCGCTCAAAGTGAATTGGTATTGTTGCTGCAGACGCTCTGCCGGAACCGCGTTAAACAGCCACATTCCTTCATCGGCTAGCAGGTGGTGGCAAGGCAGAAGGAGAGCAAGGGAACCGAAAAGGAGCAAAGACGCGAAGCGATGGGACGGGCGCATAGGCGGAGCGAATACGGAAAAAATTGGCAAAACTATTCGCGGTATGCGGGACGCTTGTCAACCGTGGTGGGGCGTGCAAATCTGAGACGGTGTTTTTCTCATATCTGAAACATCGGTGCAAAGTGTTGTAAAGTAGAGTGTTAGGAGCTGATGCAAAAGGCACTCCCGGCTTTCGAAAATAAATAGGAAATTTGAGCAAATAAATCCTTGAATTTGGCGGCCCAGTTTTTTAAAGGCTCTGGCGACACTAGAAGAAAATCGTTAGAGACGCTGGCTCTTACCCCCCAGCCGAAACTAACTGATAGACAGTCAGGTTGTATGTTGAAACGTAGTATTCTGGTCAACAGGAGTTGTGACAGCGGCCTAACACTAGTTGAACTGCTGGTCGTGCTTGCGATAATCGCCACGCTCGCTGGGATCGTTTACCCAGCCATTATAAGCTCTATCCAGAAGTCGGAAGCGACGATGGCGGCCCAGCGGATCGATGCTGTCGAGAAGGCTAAGGTTCAATATCGCTTGGAGCATGAAGACGACCCGGGCTTCGACCCGAAAAATGTCGCCTTCGATGTCTATCGCAGCTATTTGATCCAACTTGGGCAACCGATCATTGACCAGAAGACCCTGAGCGATGGAACTGGAGGCACCGTTTTTCCGGAAACGCTCGCGAATACGGCCTACTTTAGGCCAACGGACGCGAGCGATACGTTCAAGAACCTTCTACTAAAATACCACGTTCCATCGGACCCGGCGCCTGAGGCGGATCCAGGACCGAGCAGTTCGGGCACGTCCACGCAGTGACACGGGGCCTCTTCCATCCGAACAGGTTTGTTCTTCGGTTCTCATGCCACGCTACGAATATGTGACTCAAGCGGCCAAGGGCGCTCCGTTCACTCGCGCCTTCGCCGATGCATCGTCCCTCGCGGACCTCAATACGCGGTTGCTGAATCTCAATAAACCCGTGGTAAAAGTCTACGATGCGGCGACTAAAAATTCTCAAAAGAATTCGGCCAAAATCTCGCTGCGGACCAAGCTCACCTTCCTGGAGCAACTGGAAGCGAGTTCCTACCTAGGCATGGATTTTCGAACCTCCTTGGGCATTTGCCTTCGGACGACCTCCACTAGGACCAAACAGGGCCGCCAAATGGCTCAAATCATCAATGACCTGCGAGAAAAGGTGTCTCGAGGGATGTCGTTCGCACGCGCAATCAGGTGCTATCCCCAGGTATTCGACCCGGTAGCAGTCGGGCTGATCTCGGCCGGTGAAGACGGAGGAACATTTAGTGAAGCACTAACAAACGTTCGTAAGATCTGGTCCCGCGACGAAGATCTGCATCATCGACTGCTCATGCTGCTGATTTATCTGGCAGCCGTGTTTCCAATTGTTGTTAATTGTTGGCAGCTTTAGCCGATTATACCCGCTAGACCTTGCTCCAGAGC
>JBAUZZ010000476.1:0-1774 GCA_049585495.1 Chthoniobacterales bacterium
GGTTCGATGAGCGGGGTGTGAAGACGGAAGCATGGTCCAGCTAGTGAGGCACCGACAGACGAAAGAGTCGGCAACGGATAGGCTGCACCTAACACACCGCGTCACACCTCGACTCCACGACTTGACGGGTCGTGCCTAGCATGATGCTGTTGTCCTGCCCTTGGGCGTCCCTAGGAGACCTCGATGAACATATCTTTTGAAAACAAGGTTGCACTGGTCACAGGCGCTGGCTCCGGAATGGGGCTGGCGACGGCGAAGGCTTTCGCGGAGTCGGGCGCCGCCGTCGTGCTGGCGGACTGGAATGAGAAATCGGTGCGTGCTGCCGCCGACGAATTCATCGCCCGGGGCCACAAGGCGCTTGCCGTCGCCTGCGATGTCTCGGATGACGCGCAGGTCGAGGCCATGGTCGAGAAAGCCGTGGCCACATTCGGGCACATGGATGCGGCTTTCAACAACGCAGGCGTCCAGAATATCCTCGCCGAGACGGCCGATACGACCCGGAAAGATTACGACCGGGTCATGGGTATCAATCTTCGCGGTGTATGGAGTTGCATGAAGTTTGAATTGCAGCAGATGCACAAGCAAGGAAGCGGCGCCATCGTTAACTGTTCTTCACTTGGGGGACTTGTGGGAGGCGCCGAGCGCGGGATCTACCACGCCAGCAAGCATGGAGTGCTCGGATTCACCAAGAGCGCGGCTCTCGAATATGCGCCCCGCGGCATCCGCGTCAACGCTGTATGTCCGGGCCTCATCTGGACACCGATGGTGGACCAGATGGTCGCGGGAGGGCAGGGTGAAGCCATGAAAGCCATGGAGAAGAGCGTACCTATGCAACGTGTCGGCCGCCCCGAGGAGATTGCGGATGCCGTTCTGTGGCTCTGCAGTGAGGCAGCCAGCTATGTGACCGGCCAGTCGATATCGGTGGACGGCGGCTACATCATGCATTGAGGGCAGTGCCCTGATTGACGCCGTTACCGTACAAGTAGAGTCCTGCTACGGCAAGTTTCCGGTAATCCGGCACGACTTACCAGGCATTGGACAGAGTTTGTCCCTGACTCGCCATCAGTTCCTGTTGCTCCGCGATAGAATCGAGACCAGTTGACAGCCTCCGAACGTCAGTTGGATGCTTGGACGAAATGCCAGAGAACATCAAGCTACGAGTCGCATGCGATGCGGATTTCGCTTTCGCGCGTACCGTATACTTCGAGACAATGCGTTGGATTATCGAGCGCTTGTTCGGCTGGGACGAAGTGCGCGAGGACAAGAACTTTGCTCAGTTCTTCAAACTCGACGAAGTCAGGATTATTACCGCCGATGACCAGGATGTTGGCTGGATTCAAGAACAGGTTGAAGGTTCAACCTTAAACATTGGCTCTTTCTATGTAACGTCTAAGATGCAGCGATGCGGGATTGGAACGGAAGTTCTTCAGATGTTGTTCGCGCGTGCCAGAAATCAATCAAAGGCAATTACGCTGGCCGTGGCTAAGATCAATCCAGCTCTTCACTTCTATGAGAAACACGGATTTCGAATCACGCATGAGGATAAGCACAAGTTCTACTTGCGAGCTGAACCGCGCTAAACGCTAGCGCTTTACCGGATGCGCGTTCTCGGTGAGGAGTGAACGGAGGCGGGAAGCTCTGCGCGTCCGGTAAAGCCGTTTGGACGTGGCCGCCGGTGGTTGCGGTGGACGCGGGCGCTATGCAAATTCAATCGTGGGAAGGAGCGGCGTTAAGCTGCGCCGAAACCGTGCTGCAGGGCAGGACACATGACACC
>JBAUZZ010000477.1:0-2135 GCA_049585495.1 Chthoniobacterales bacterium
GCGGTCGTTTTGCGCCGTTCGGTAGCCGAGACGGCTGCGAATTTAAATACGGACGCAAACAGCTATCGAAAGCTGTTTGAGCCATTCGTCTCCCGGCGACGAAGCCTGACTTCGGAATTTCTTCGCCCAATTCTGCATTGGCCTCGAGATCCTTACACCTGGGCACGATTCGCTTTGACCGCGCTAAAGCCGGCTAGCTATGTGGCTAAAAGGCATTTTTCTTGCGAACCGGCACGCGCACTTTTTGCCGGGTTGGCAGCTCACTCTTTCCTGCCTTTGGGAGCGCCGGGTTCCGCGGGCTTTGCCCTGGTACTTGGGATGCTCGGACATGCGGTCGGATGGCCAATTCCCCGAGGAGGAGCACAGGCAATTTCGAATGCTCTTGCTAAGCATTTGCAGGCGCTTGGCGGAAAGATAGAAACTGATATTTCGGTCACGAGACTCGAAGATTTGCCGCGGGCGCGGGTGGTCTTGTTAGATCTGACCCCGTATCAATTCCTCCAGATCGCGGGAGACAAGCTCCCGTCTCGATACCAGCATCAGTTGCGGCGTTTTCGCTATGGTCCGGCAGTGTTCAAAGTTGACTATGCACTGGGAGACCCGATCCCTTGGAAGAGTGAGATATGCCGCGGTGCTGGTACTGTTCACGTTGGCGGAACTTTTCGGGAAATCGCCTTGGCTGAACGGGCAGTAGCGAATGGCCGGCATCCGGATCAACCATTCGTGCTACTGGCGCAGCCCACGCTTTTCGATCCGGTCCGCGCCCCGGCCGGTTGCCACATTGCCTGGGCTTACTGCCACCTGCCGAATGGTTCGACCCAAGATATGACTAGTCGTATCGAGGCGCAGATCGAGCGCTTTGCGCCAGGCTTTCGAGACTGCGTATTGAGCCGCCATGCCATGGGGCCCACTGATCTGGAAAAACATAATCCTAACCTGATTGGTGGCTCTATTAGTGGCGGCGCAAATGATCTGGCGCAGTTGATTGCCCGGCCGATTTTTTCCCGCAACCCTTATCGAACGCCGCTTGCTGGGGTTTATCTCTGTTCTTCATCGACTCCGCCCGGCGGCGGTGTGCATGGGATGTGCGGCTTCCACGCGGCGACGCTCGCTCTGCACGATGTGCTTCGGGGAAGAGTGTCGCGCTAGCCCGCAAAAATTCACATGCTTGCTCCACGGCGTCGTCAACTCTCGCGAAAAGTAGACGCACCTTCCAGGTGCGGGCCTCTGCGCTGTCCTCCGGAGGTCCGCACCTCGGGCTGTCGCCGCCACCCAACTGAATGGCAGCGATCCGGGGCGGCGGCGTTCTCCATGCTCCCAATAGCCACTTGTAGTTCGCGCTGGGAATAATCGGCGGACTGGCTTTTCTCGAGAAATATTCTTTACTGCGTCGCTGCCGGGCATGATCCATGAAATCAGCCTCTGATTCCTTTTACGCCAGGACGTCCGAGATCACCCGCATCAGGGCACTGGGAGTAAAAGGCTTAGGTAAAAAGCCGTCGAAAATCGCTGGGCTGGCAATTGTTTCGTCCGTTTCAGACTCGAAAGCCGTCATAGCAATGACGGGCACTTCTCGAATGCAGTCTAGCGAGCGGATGGCATGCAGCAATTCGAAGCCATCTTTTTCTGGCATTCGAATATCGGAAATCACCAGGTCCGGGTGCAGTCTGGGGACGACATCCAATGCCTCGTCCACGTTATGACAGGTCCGAACCTGTGCGCCTTTCTCCGACAGAAAATGACCGACGGCGGAGCGAACGCGCTCCTGGTCGTCGACGATTACAATTTTAAGTTGGTCCAGTCGTTGCACGCCCATGCGCCGTTACACGCGATACAAGGTGATCGCGCGGTTGAGTTAGTTGATACAGTTCGCGCCAGAATCAAGAGTCGGATGGCACAATCTTTTTATTAGGCCAGATTCCGATATTGAGGCTGAACCCCGAACCTCGGAATTTCTACCGGGCCTCGCTGTAACAACCCACACTACCCTTTGATCAGTGCTCACCCCGAGTGCATGTCTCAGTAGCGGGCAGGTAGGGCGGGAGGTGAGAGGTGAGAGGTGAGGCGGCCCTGGGCTAAAACGCACGATGCGCGCTCACTCCGAGCGGTTGCGTCACTTTGGTACCGGCCGGCGG
>JBAUZZ010000478.1:0-6364 GCA_049585495.1 Chthoniobacterales bacterium
GTTCAGAGAGATGGAGCCACTTTTCACGGCCGTCATCTGCGGCTGCAACGCCGGTTTATTTCGAGAGGCGTTGCATGAAGTTTACCTTCCTCGGATTCAGCGAGGAGATTCTTCCTTTGCGGCTAACGTTCTTGGAGCCAGAGGAGCATTGCTCATAGTGTTAGCTCACTTTTTCGAACACGGACGCTGGGGTTCACTGCTAGAAACGGGCATCGACGAGCAGAGTCTCACCGCGGAAGATCAGCTCTTCATCCTCATGCAGGCGGCGCAATACCTAACGACCACGCGAGGATTGGGAGTACCCGAGGCGCGAATTTGTTACGAGCGCGCAGAGCCCTTGTGTTATTCGCTTAATCATCCCCGGCTACTGTACGTGGCACTTATAGGTCTGTGGCGCAATTCCATAATGACCGACAGGTTGAGTATGGCGGTAAAGATTGCCGAACGAGTTTACTCACTGTCGCAGGAGCAAGATGACGCTACGGTAATGATTGCAGCTTACAACGCTTTGGCAGCCACGCTCCTCTTTTTGGGTGATTTCAAGTCCGCGCGACAATACGCGATTCGTGGTGTTGAGATCTGGCGCTCGGGAGGCGTCCAGTCTCGTCCGGAAGACTTCGATACGTCAGTAGTCGGCTGTTTGTGCTATGGGGCGATGTCCGAGTGGCATCTCGGGGAGATCGCCTCTTGCCACGCGAACCTGGACGAAGCGATCTCACTAGCAAAGGAGCTGAAGGATGTGAACGCATTAGCCCTAGCGCTAAACTGGGCAGCGATGCTCGGCACCTATGAGCGTAATCCTGCTGAAGCGGACCGCTTGGCGTCGGAATTGATTGAACTCTCCACACGTGACAATTTCGTGTTTTGGCTAGCGATCGGAGCCATTTGGCGCGGTTGGGCGCGCAGCGCTTCCGGTAACACGGCGGAAGGCATCACGTGGATCGAACGAGGAATAAGAGACTATCGGGCAACCGGTGCGGTGCTGGTCGTGCCATATTATCTCGCACTCAAAGCTGAAGCCTTTTATCTAGCCGATCGTACCTGTGAGGCACTTGAGGCGATCAAAGAGGCGGAGGCACTGGCTGAAAGATATGAGCAGCGCGTTCCCTGTGGCGAATTGCACCGGCTTCGCGGCGTGTTTCTCACGGCTTCGGGTGCAGAGGAAGCCCAGATTGAGGCTTCATTTTGCGAAGCCATAAGAATCGCAAAGGAGCAGAAGTCGGTTTCGCTAGAGAAACGCGCGGAGGCAACCTACGCAGAATACCGTCGCCAAAAGGCGAGCGGATTGGGAGGACGCGGATTCCGACTACCTCTTTGGTAATTTCTTGCAGGGCACTGCTTCTCGTCCAAGGGACAACAAGGCGAACCTAAACCCGCGGATCGGACCCATTCGCCAGGCCCTGTTCGCTAGCCGTTTTGGAGATACACTACCGCAGTGGGCACTCGCTTACATAACTATAACGAGGTCAGAGGATACCTCGAAAAGGAACACCCAGACTGGCTCCGGGCTCTGACGCCGCGGCACATCACCGCGCCAGCCGACTATTGGCCCCAGAAAGTGCTGGCAGTCTCATCGGTCAACGCCGCAATGCAGAACTGCGCCAACATCCACGAACATCAGACCACACCAAATCCGACCCTCGCAGCAGTTCACGGCCAGGCGGCGTTTCGGCATGATGTGCCAACATACTCGCTCCCGCTCGACATCTCGGGTAGAATCATTGCATGAGCCGAGTCGCCGTGAAACCAGAGTAGATCCACTGGCCTCGGGAACGCGCTGGTTCGATGGAGTGCGACCTCACGAAGCGATTTCCAGAGTACGTAGAATCGGAGAGCGGGCAAACTCAACTACCGCTGCGGCAGCTCGAAGATCTCGCCAAGAAGACGATGCCCCTTTCGGCTACTTTTTTCTGCCCGAACTGCCATAGTTCTTCCAGTTGCTCTGTGAATATCGTTACTTTTGGACGGCCCTAAATCCTCTAAAGCGGTATTTTTCCGCCTCTTATGAAATCTTCCTCCCCCATCGTTGTTTGCCTTTCCCTTCTAGCCCCTGTTATCGCTCGTGTCTACGGACAAGGTAACACCACCGTTGCGCCTGCGGATGCCAATATCGAAACGATCGTCGCGATTCGACATGGGGAGAAACCGCCAGGAGGGCTCGGGAACCTGAATTGTCGCGGACTCAACCGGGCGCTCGCGCTGCCCAACGTGCTTCTTCCCAAGTACGGAAAACCTGCGTTCATCTTTGTGCCGAATCCCACGGAGAAGGTCGACTGGGGCAAGTTCTACGTTCGTCCTCTTGTCACAATCGAGCCCACCGCTATCCGCTGCCAACTGCCAGTCAACACCGCCTACGGCTACACCCAAATTGACCAACTCGCCGACGAACTCAAAAAGCCCGCCTACCAGCACGTGCTCGTCTTCGTCGCGTGGGAACACCGCCTCCTGGTCGAATTCGCCCGGTTGATGCTCAAGTTCTACGGAGGCGATCCAGCGCAGGTTCCCTCGTGGCCGGATGATGATTACGACACCATCTTCGTCTTCAAGATCACGCACCACCACGGCAAGGATACCCTCGCTTTCAGCGTTGATCACGAAGGCCTCAACAACCTGAGCGATGCCTGTCCGCAATAGGCCCAGAGGGTGTCTGAAGGGTTCTGACTCACGTCACCTTATCGATCATAAATGGCACGCGATTCGTCGCCCTAAGCAAATTGTTACACCGCCTAGAGAACCCTCGAACCAAGAACAGAATAGGCGAGGAAGAGTGCCGACTGGTTTTCCACTGAATTCCGAGTGAATGCGCTGGAACTGGCTAAACTATGGCGAAGTCTAGGAGTGCGATAACGTCCAACCATTCAATGTGTTCACTCTTGACGTTGGGTTGATTTCGGCGTCCGCAACTCGATGACCATCCGTTTGCACAACTACACTCAGGTCCGTACATACCTCGAAAAGGAGCATCCCGATTGGCTCTGTGCTTTGACACCGCGCACATCAATACGCCAGCCGACTACTGGCCTCAGAAGGTGCTGGCGGTCTCATCGGCGAATGGCGCGATGCAGAATTACGTCAGCATCCATGAGCACCAGACTAGACCCAATCCGGCGCTGATTGCGGTCCAAGGCCAGGCGGCGCTCCTCCTGCGCTATGACATGCCGACTTATGTTTCTCGGGCGCGACCATTAAACAGGCGTTCCAGCAGCCTAGTTCAGTTCCTTACAGCCTTATCGTTAATGAAGAGCTGGCCGATAACGCAAGAAGGGGTTGACCTCTCGGCTGAGGATTTTGTCGACAAGCTTTGGCTGCTGGCGATCACCCTGCTTTTGATCATGGTATCCGGCGAAAACCTGGTTGAGCGCGGTCGACTTGAGAAAACCCGAAAACCGAAGTCAGACGAAGGCAAACCGACCGAGTTCTGGTCACCAAATTTCCTGGGTCGGCTTTACCAGTCGGCGACCTCAGATGAATCCGAAACTGGCGCACTGACGCAACGGCCCCACTGGCGGCGCGGCTACATCAGATCGCAACCGCACGGACCTCGGCAATCGTTGAGGAAGATCATCTGGGTTTCGCTGTACAGGGCTGGGCGCGGCTGAGCGGCTAGCCTGTCGCACTTTAAGGAACTGGACGCTCCCGTAGATGCTTATTCGAAAACAACTTGAAAGCAGTCGATGTGCGAAAGACGCTCGAACATGACTGCGGAACCCCTGCTCAATCGTCGGTCGGTTGTAATTCATGAAGACGATGTTGGTATGACCCATGGTGCCAATGCCGCCTTTACGGAGCTTTCGGCGCTTGGCTCGTGCAGCTCGGGCTCGGTCATGGTGCCCTGCCCGTGGTTCCCAGAAGCGGCGGAGATGGCTGCCGCGAGCGACGCACTCGATATGGGTGTGCATCTGACGCTTACCAGCGAGAAGCGGCCCTATCGCTGGCGACCGCTCACGACGTCGTCGCGCTCGGCTGGCCTCACTGATAAGCTTGGCTTCTTCTGGCCCGACGTAGCATCGGTCCGTCGCAATGCTGTCCCCGAGGCTGTCGAGACAGAGTTGCGGGCTCAAATCGACACTGCACTCGCAGCCGGTATCGACGTGACACATCTCGACGCCCATATGGGAGCGGTGAATATGCCGGAATTCGTGGATACCTACCTTCGCCTGGGCCGCGCTTACAAAGTGCCGATTCTCCTCGTTAAGGACCTGGTACGCTGCAACCCAGCTCAATACTCTGAACCACTCACGACACAGCGCTACGACGCCATCGTTGCCGAGGCGCGAGAGGACGGATTTCCGATCTTCGAAATTCTTTTAGAGACGCCATGGCATCGCGTGAGCGACGCGGAGAACGCGTATCGTGAACTCTTCCGCAGTATCTCCGACGGTCTGACCTTTCTAGCCTTTCACTTCAACACGCCCGGCGATTTCGAGGCAATCGAGCCTGAATACGCTCACATCCGCACCGAGGAGTACGCACTTTTCAAGACCCCACAGATTGCCAAGTGGTTGCGGGACTACGGTCTGGAGTCTGTCGGATTTCGGGAAATCCGCGACAGCTTACGGTCGCACTGAACAGACCGAAGCATATGAGCTGACAGCTCGCTACCAGATGCAATCGGTCCTGGCTGACAATGACGCTCTTGGCACGCTGCCGGTTTGCCAAGTACCGTTCGCCTCCTGCAGTCCGCCTAGCCACTGTCAGGACTGCTTCAAAGCCGGTAAAGAGGCGCGGCTCATTGCGCGCAACCAAATAGATTTCGGCAACTACCCTCAACTTATCGATGCCCTTAAGCTGCTAACAGCGGAAAACGTGGTTATCGACGGCGAAATCGCTGCACTTGACTCTGAGGGGAAAACTTCGTTCCAACTTCTTCAATCGTACGGAATCAGTAAGCAAATCCCCTTGGTCTATTACGCCTTCGATCTGCTGAATTTAGAGGAGACTGATTTGCGCTCTCGACCGCTTGTCGAACGACGGAAACTGCTCGCCAAACTGCTGAAGGAAGCTCCGGACAATATCCGCTTCTCTGAGGAGCTTGCAGGGTACGAAAGAAGAACTTCTCCAGCTCGCGCAACGGTTTGGGCTCGAAGGCTTGATCGCAAAGAAGCCCGACTCAGTCTACGAGCCAGGTAGGCGCAGCGGAGCCTGGGTCAAAGTGAAACTGACCCAGCAGCAGGAGTTCGTCATCGGCGGCTACACGCCACCCGAAGGCAGTCGCATGTACTTCGGTTCGTTGCTCGTCGGGTACTATGGTTCGAGCGGACTGCTTTTCGCCGGCCGAGTCGGCACCGGCTTCTCCGAAAAAGCTTTAGCGACGCTGTACGGCGGCCTGCAGAAGATCGAACGTGAGGCGTGCCCCTTTGTCAACCTACCAGAGAAAAGGCCAGGGCGCTGGGGCCAAGGCATCACCCCTGCAGTTATGAAGCACTGCCACTGGGTCGAGCCAGTGCTGGTCGCTCGGCTCAAGTTTACCGAGTGGACCAACGACGGCCAGCTCCGTCAACCCGTGTTCCTCGGCCTGCGAACTGACAAAAAGGCAAAGGATGTCGTTCGCGAATAGCGAGGTGCCGAAAATGAACTTCGAACGAAGCGAAATCCATGCCGCATGAAACAGCTTAAACTTATTTCGACTATCGTGACGCTTATCCTGTGGGCGATCACGTTTGCGTTGACCTATTTTGGGGTAATCCCTATCTGGGCAGCAGTTGTCATCGCAATTCTGGTCCTTTTTCTGGGTGGCTACATCACGCTATGGATATTTCGGGACATTTTGGGCTGGGAGCGATTCGCGGACTTAGTCGTGAAAGCCAAATCTGAGGAACTAGAGGCGTTCATGGCTAACTAAGGACGATCAGTGGAAGGCTGAATTTAGGCTTTTAGGGTCGTGGCGGGGTGACTGGCATACGTTCTTCGTTCCATTTAGGTACCAAATGAGCACGTCAAACAGGATGCATTTTTACTTGCTAGAGGAATCTAAGGAGTAGTCCAGGCCAGCGGTCAGGTAAAATACTCTTTTGATTAGTCCTCCTCCATCCACTTGGCGGTTTGCTGGAAAATATTTGGGCTGATGATGAGTTCCGGACAATAATTGCCCCGGATTATCTAGTGTAGTGTCCTTGAAATAACATATCTTATCCCTCAGTAGCGGTTGCCCACGCTCTGTTGATCTTGCGCAGGACTTCTTCGCCGTCCGCCCGCCACGTGTAGCGCTTGGCCCGCAGATTATGGTGAGCAAGGTAGGCGTCGATCGCCTCGACCAAGACCTTAACGCTCTCAAAGCTTCCGCTCACGATGGCTTGCTGAGTAAGATCCCGAAAGAATCGCTCCACGAGGTTAAGCCAGGAAGCGCTGGTCGGAGTAAAATGCA
>JBAUZZ010000479.1:0-13013 GCA_049585495.1 Chthoniobacterales bacterium
ATCTTTGTCTATGAACATCGGCGGAAACCCCAACAACGCTCAGTCGCAGTGAGCGTGCTTGAAGACTGTCACTAGCATGGTCCGCGCGGCTGTCAGGCCAGGTTTGCGCCGAGGAGAAGTCGGATGAATCTGACACCGACTGAGCCCACCTTGATCCTCTCGGATCTCCATCTGGGACATCGCGCCTCAAGGGTGAAGAGTCCCGATCAATTGGCGCCGCTCTTCCGCGACATGGGCACAGTCATCTTCAACGGCGACACAGCCGAGATGCGGCACGCCGAGGACCGACCGCTCGGGCGGAAATTAGCAGCGGAGTTGGCTCGAACCTGTCATTCGCTCGGGGTAAAGGCGATTTTCGTGAACGGAAATCATGACCCGACAATTTCTGAAATCAACCACCTCGATCTCGAAGAGGGATCAGTGCTGGTGACGCACGGGGATATTCTCTTTCTCGGTGTTGCCCCATGGAGCCGCGACGCTAAAGAATACCTGGAGGCGCATCTAGAAATCCTCGATGATCTTGGCCCGGAATCTTTCGCCGACTTCGAAAAAAGGCTGCTCGCCGCGAAGCGAACCGCGCTAAGGCTGCAGATGGTGGAGAGACCAACACCGCGGAGCAAGCTGCCGACTTTAGCCTTATTCGCACTTCAACTTTGGCCGCCAACTCGACCATTTATGATCTTGCGCGCATGGTGGGAAACACCCGGTCTGGCTGCAAATCTTGCGCGGGTGTTTCGGCCGTGCGCAAGATTCGTCATCATCGGTCATACTCATTGGCCGGGTGTCTGGAAAAAATTGCCTCGTGTAATCATCAACGGTGGCAGCTTCATTCCGGATTTTGGCGCTCTGGCGGTCCTTCTCGATAACGGTACCCTGGAGGTTCGTCGGGTCGAGTCAGCGAAGAGGGGCTTCGTGCTGGGCAAAGTTCAAGCAAAATATTCGATCCAGCGTCTCAGAGCAGTGGAGGGGTTTTGAGAGTTCCGCGTTCTGGGTTCCGAGTTCCAGGTTCCCCACCAGAAGGTGCGTCTACCGTGCTGGCGAATCCCACCAGCAAAGTAGGCGCAGCCCGACTACGCCAAGCCTACGTCGCGGCCGAACGCAACCGGTTTGTCAAACTCTGTGGTTGAGGGCGCGCCGAAGCGTGCGAAGGCGGCTTCTAGCTGCGGACCTCGGAACGCGGGACCCGGAACTCGAACGTCCTTGGTGGGGGTTGAAAATGAGACAACTGACGATCTGGTTGAAGCGAGACGCGGTAGCGCTACCGGCCGGTCAGGCTCTGCTCACATTCGATGATGGTCCAAATGCGACAGAAGAAATTACACGCCGCTTGCTCCAGACTTTGGCCGACTTCGGGGTGCGGGCCGCCTTTTGCGTTTGCGGCTGCGCCGTCGATGAATGTCCGAGTCTCACAGCGGAAATCCATTCCTCCGGACACATTCTCGTCAATCACACCCACGCGCACCGCGTGACCGATCTGTTCCAGGCAAAAGCTTTGATCCACGAAATCCAAAGGTGCGATCGCGCCATAGGGAACGCCCTGGGCGTGCGAGATTACCGCAGCCGGTTTTTCCGCCCGCCGGGCGGGCTTTATATGCCCTCTGTGAACCGGGTATTGAAGGAAATGCCTCTCGAACTTATGCCACTCACCTTTTACGCGTGGGATACGTGTTCGGATTCAGCCAACGCGAACCGGGTGATTCATCATACCGTCACAGCCGCGATCCGTGACGGGGGCGGTGTATTCGTCCTGCATGACGGGCTGTTGGACTGCTATCCATGGACAATGAATTCCGTACCGATCTGGCGAAAAGGCGTTGACCGCACCTGGATTCCTGGCGCAGTCGCATCGATAATCGATCGGGTTCGTAAAGCCGGCATCAGCTTCGCTGATCCAGCGCAGTTACCTGCGCCCTTCGTCCTCCGGGAATCAGGGTGATCGGGAGAAGTCGTTGAACTGTCGGCTTCGGTAGAGGCTCGTCCGAGCCGCGAGATAGGGCGCGACTTGGTAGGGTGAAATGTTGGTAGGGTGAAGCTTGCTAAGCCTGTGCCTAAACCGTAAACGCCGCCAACCCTGCCTTGAGGCTCATTTGTCCGCGCCGCCGGACGAATTCGCCCTACCAGCTTTCGGCGGCAAAAATCATCGCGGAAATGCACGATGCAGAACTATAATTCCACAGTTCAATCTACCGTTGCACATCGATCTCACCTTTTTGGCGTTCTCGTGCCTCTTCGATGAGTCGCGCGTAAGTGATCGACGGACGGTCGCGGTGATGGTCCTCCAATAGGCGCTCATTGTCCCGTTGGTAATCGATCGAGTACAATCCGAACCGGGGCGTGAACGAACCCCATTCATAGTTATCGAAAAGTGACCAGTGCAAGTAGCCAAAGAGCGGTATTCCAGCTTCGCCGATTCTAGTGACTTCTTCCACGTGGAGGCCAAGGAATTGACTTCGCGTCATCCTGTCTCGCCGCGGGGCGGTCCGGTTATCGACCCTTCGACGCAACGCCATGCCGTTCTCTGCAATCAAAACCGGCCGCTCACCGTAGTCTCGACTATAGTATTCGCAAAAGAATCGCATCCCCGCGGGCAGGACACGCCAATCCCACCATTTACTGGTAATATTGTTCATTATCCAGGTACGGATCGATTTGTCCTTAAATTCGTGATCCCACCAGACCGGCAAGCGGAAAATGTGCGCGGCAAAGGGGTCGTAGTAGTCCAGGCCCAGATAGTCAAAAGTCGATAAGCGCTCAGCCGCATAAATCTCGTCAACGAGGGGTGCGAAGCATTCCGCCATGAAAGTCTTGTAACCGACCCAGTTGCTGAATCTTTTTGCCAGCGCCCCGAAGAAAAATGGGATGTCCTTCTTGAGCGGTATCCCGGCCCTCATGAATGCCGACTCGAATTGCTGGCTTTTTGCGTAGATGTAATCGCGGAGGCCGGACAGCTTCACATCGCGCTCGCGAATCGACAACAAATCCAGCAACACTTTGTCGGACCAATAAAGGTCGCTGCAGTAGTTG
This sequence comes from Chthoniobacterales bacterium, assembly GCA_049585495.1. Classification (GTDB taxonomy): domain Bacteria; phylum Verrucomicrobiota; class Verrucomicrobiia; order Chthoniobacterales; family JAFAMB01; genus JBAUZZ01. The sequence goes on from JBAUZZ010000479.1 coordinate 3,025, forward strand.
TTGACTGTCACCAGCGGCTCCGGCCATCCCATTTCCAACGCAAGCCGATGAATCAAATTGTAAGCCCTCACGTGCGTCAACAAAATCTGGCGGTAAGCCTCGAGCAGGGTCCGTAGCCCCGAATGGCGCTTCTTGCGTCCCGGAAACTGAGTTCCAAAATAGGTATTCAATACAAGCATGTTCGGCTCGTTAATCGTGATGTAATACCGCAGTGGCGGCAGACCGTGGCCATCGGTCAAGCGCCGGTTGATGTAGAGAAGCGAGTGCTCGATGTACCTGCAAAAATGGTCAGTGATATCAGGCTCAAGCCAAGGGTCCGAACCGAGCCAGGAGGGATGAACGAAGTGATGCAGCGTGACGATTGGTTCAAGCCCGTTTCGCCGGCACTCAGCGAAAATATTCACGTAGTGCTCCAGTGCCTGGTCGTCAAACGAAGGGGGGCGTCCGGCTTCGTCAATGAGGGTGGGTTGAACCCGGCTCCATTCGATCCCGATGCGAAAGGCGTTTAGGCCGAGCTCGCGGGAGCGGGCAAAGTCCTCCGCATAACGATTCCAGAAGTCCGCCGCAAGTCCCACCTTAGCCACCGCACCCCGCCGTTCGCTTTCCGCCCAGTTGGTCTGGGGCTGCCCTGGTCCGTTATAGCCTCCTTCAGACTGGTAGGCGGAGGTTGCCACTCCCCAAAAAAAATCGGCCATGATCTATCGAGGTTTTTGATCTCGCTCTCTCGCTGCGGCCAGAGTAATTGCCTCCGCATCATCATCGGTCACTTTCAGTGGCGGGAGATCATCCGCCACCAGAGTTTCGACTATCGTCCGGGCTGCTTCCGGTCTGCTCAGAGCATAGGCGCGCCGGCGCATCTCATCGATGCGCGCTGGATCATCAAGCAAAGTGTCGATTTTGAAGGCGATCGTTGTCATCTCGTTGCACTTCACGGCGACGCCGTCCTCAAGCAGGTGATCGCTGTTCCGCTCTTCCTGTCCCGGTATCGGACTAACGATGACCATTGGCAGTCCGCACGTCAGCGCCTCCGCAGAGGTCAGGCCGCCCGGCTTACCGATAAACAGATCCGAGACTTTCATCAGATCTGCCATTCGATCGGTATAACCCAGGACCCGGAAATTTTCGTTCGATTCGCCAACGCTGCGTAAAACTCGCTCTCGCGTCTCCGCACTCCGTCCGCAAACCACGATAGTCTGTGCCCTCGCCTTCAGGCTTTTTAGGCGCTCCACGACAAACTCCGCCGGCCCAACCCCAAGTGCCCCAGCCGACAAAAGGAGCGTCGGGCGCGTCGGATGCAGCCCGAATTGGGCACGCGTGCCGACACGGTCAATCGCCTTCGTAAACTCGGGATCTATAGGAATGCCAGAAACCGTGATTCGATCGCTTGGCAGACCCAGCATTTCCAGGTGAACCTTGGTTTCCTCTATAGCCACGAAATAGCGATGAAACATTCGCGACAGCCACATCGCGTGAAAATCCAGGTCGGTGACCACAATCGAAAGATGCGCATCCAGCAAATTCTTGGCGATCAAGTGCGAAATAATGCCAGCCGGCATGAAGTGCGTGCACACCGTGATGTGGGGGTCGAATCTCCTGATAAACTTGACCAGCGGACCGGTATTCAATCGGTCCAGCATCAAACGCATCCCGTCGGTTTTCCACGGCTCATCACTCTGCTTGTACCACCAGCCTAGAAAATCGGGGGCATCTTGAACCAGCCGGCTATAAAGCTTTGAGTAGAAATCCCGGAATAGCTTGTTCGTAAAGTAAAGCGCATCGCTGTGCACGACCTCGGCTACTTTTGGATGCTCGTGGAATACCTTTGTCAACGCCTGAGCAGCTCGGAGGTGCCCCGTCCCAGCGCTGGTTGACATGATCAGGACTCGCTTCTTCATCGTTGATTGCGCTGAAAATGTATCAGACCAACCGGCAAAGAGAAACTCTGGCTAAAGCATTGAAAAGGCGAGGTGCTGCCCGAGCCTGCGTCGCTCACAAATCTCACAGGATTTGTAGTACTATTCATAAGAATGTTGCATTCTCGCGAGGATTTTTGCCGCGGAGAGCCGGTAGGGCGAATTCGTCTCGCGAAGCGGGACAAATGAGCCTCAAGGGGCTAGCAACATTTGCGGTTTAGGCTCATCCGCCGCGGCGGATTCGCCCTACCGTCACTCTTTAATTTACGCCGACCCCCAATACCTCATTTATCACGAATCACGTTTTGGTTGCGGCTCCGCCGCGCTAGGAGCGATGCGGGCTAGGCAGGCGTCACATCGCATCTCGCGTTGGTCTATTCTTTCGCCGGATCAGATATAAGTTTCGCAGGTAAATAAACGAATTCGGCAAAAAGCCCAGAATTCCCACCGGATCACGCCGGAAAATAAAGTACAGCAACATCAAAAGGCTCCCGACAATGCTGAAATACCAGAAGGAAACTGGCACAACGCTCTCCCTTTTTCTCTCGGAAGCAAGCCATTGGACAACGAAACGAAGCGAGAAAACAAGGTTGCCGAAAAACCCGATGATCATGAGATAGCTCCAGTCCAATCCAAGAAAACGATGAGTTTGTCCCATCCAGGTCACGGCGATCGGCAAAAAGGTCATAGGGTTGGAGCTAAGCGTTGGTTGTTCCGAAGCACCAAAGGTGTGAAATATGATAGCCTGGGGCGCAAGCCCCAGGATGACGGCTTTTTTATCGCCTCCGGTCTGTAGGACCGGCAGAAACGTGGAATCGCTCTCCACGAGCGGCACACTTCCGTCGCACCCGCCCGCAATGCTGTCGCCTCGCCCGCAGTCGCTACGCGACAGCGTTGCGGGCGGGCGTAGCGACTGCGGGCTGGACCTTCAGCGCGCGACGGCGATTTCTAATGCCCAACCCAGGGCTTCACCCAATAAGCATTAACTTAACTTAAGAGCTCGGTCTTCGCCCCAACGGGCGCCAAGGCTCAGCCCTGATATTAACTCAGGGGTAGCAAGATAACGGGTGGCGCAATTCCGGCCCCGAAGGGGCTGCAGGACTTAGCCCGGGGTTTCAACCCCGGGACCCGCCCCAAACAAAGCGTTGCGCCCTGTAAGGGCGCCAAGTCTGTGGCGACCGATTTCAAACGTATCGCTCATCGAATTCAATGCCATGTTTTTTAGAAACGATGGGCGAACTCATCTTGGGATGAACTCTAACCAGGTCAGGGTCGGAATTAAGGCGGGTCAGAGTTAGATAATATTTCTGGGGTGCTTTAAGGCCCATCGTCGCGCCCTTTAAGGGCGCATCGCAATGTGGGAAAGGTACCCGGGGTTGAAACCCGGACTAAGTCCTGTAGCCCCTGCGGGGCAAAAACCATCTGAAAAACCGAGTCCACTATAGTCTTACCACTTAAGTTAACGCTTATGGGGCTTCACCCTGGGTTATCATATTTCGCGCCTCCGGAGCTAAACCCTCTGCTGCGACGGCGATTGGTCGCGACAGATCCGGTTGGCCCCACCGGATCTTTGGGCCCAGCGTTGGTAGAGTCGTGCTTCCGCACGTCCTGATCCCGAACGCTGGCACCTCCTCGGTTCAGGCCAAGCTGAAACCTGGCCCTTGTACCGAATCTAGTACCGATAGTATTCCGGTTTGAAAGGACCTGCGACGCTGACTCCCAGGTACTCGGCCTGCTGTGCTGTTAGCTGCGTTAGCTTGACTCCGAGTTTGTCCAGATGCAGCCGAGCCACCTTTTCATCGAGTCTTTTCGGCAGGACATACACCTTCTTTTCGTAACTCTGCGCGTTACCATAAAGCTCAATTTGTGCCATGACCTGGTTCGAAAACGACGCGCTCATAACGAACGACGGGTGACCAGTGGCGCAGCCGAGATTCATCAACCGGCCTTCGGCCAGGATCGTCACCCGCTTCCCATCCGGCCATTCGGCCTGATCGACCTGGGGCTTAATATTGATGCGCCTCATTTTCGGGTCGGCGAATACGCTGGCAACGTCAATCTCCAAATCGAAATGCCCAATGTTCGCGACAATCGCCTGATTCTTCATCGCGTCGAGATGTTCGCGCCGGATAACGTCACGACAGCCGGTCGCCGTGATGAAGATGTCGGCTTTGTCTGCGACGGATTCGAGGGTGGTCACCTCATAACCTTCCATTGCCGCTTGCAGCGCGCAGATCGGATCCACTTCCGTGACGACCACTCGTGCGCCCTGGCCTTTCAAAGACTGAGCACAGCCCTTTCCCACGTCACCGTAGCCGCACACAACGGCCAATTTACCTGCTACCATGACGTCGGTTGCTCGCTTTAGTCCGTCGAGAAGCGATTCCCGGCAGCCATAGAGATTGTCGAATTTAGACTTGGTACAGGAATCATTGACATTGAATGCCGGACACCCAAGTTCGCCGCGCTCCATCATCTGGTAGAGCCGGTGCACGCCGGTGGTCGTCTCCTCGGACAATCCCCGGATACCCGACAGCAGCTGGGGATACTTCCGATGGACGATCGCGGTCAAATCGCCGCCGTCATCGAGAATCATGTTGAGCGGCCGGCCATCGGGCCAGAACAGCGTCTGCTCGACGCACCAATCGTATTCTTCCAGCGTCTCCCCTTTCCAGGCAAAGACTGGGATACCTTCGACCGCCAAGGCCGCTGCGGCATGATCCTGTGTTGAAAAAATGTTGCAGCTCGACCAGCGAACGGAGGCGCCGAGCTCGATCAGGGTCTCAATTAATACCGCGGTTTGAATCGTCATGTGCAGGCAGCCGGCAATCCGAGCACCAGCTAACGGCTTTGACGTGCCGAATTCTTCCCGCAGAGCCATTAGCCCAGGCATCTCGGACTCGGCAATTTCAATCTCTTTTCGCCCGAATTCAGCCTGGCTCAAATCGGCGACTTTGCAATCCGCGGTGGATTTGGAAATAACATTGCTCATGGTAATTTTCAGGAAACAAGCTGCTTTAGAGCGTCCGCTTTGTCGGTTCGCTCCCAGGTCAATGCTTCGAGATCGTCCTCTCGGCCAAAGTGACCATAATTAGTTGTCTTACTGTAAATAGGCCGCAACAGGCAGAGCTGATCGATGATCGCGGCGGGTTTGAAGTTAAATACTTCCCTGAGTGCGCCTTCGATTCTAACCTCGTCCACGGTCGAAGTACCGAAGGTGTTCACACTGATGCTCACTGGATCGGGATAGCCGATGGCGTAGGCAAACTGCACTTCACACCGATCTGCCAGCCCTGCGGCCACGACGTTCTTCGCTACGTACCGGCCCAGGTAAGCGGCGGAACGATCAACTTTGGTCGGATCCTTCCCGGAAAAGGCTCCTCCTCCGTGACGACCCATTCCTCCATAAGTGTCCACGATAATCTTTCGCCCAGTAAGCCCAGCGTCTCCTTCCGGCCCGCCGGTCACAAAACGTCCGGTAGGATTAATTAGATATCGCGTCTGCCCATCGATCCACTCAGCCGGCACAACTCGTTTAATTACGCGCTCAACGATCGTTTCGCGGATCTCCTTGTGTTTAACGTCTGCTGCGTGCTGCGTCGAAACTACGACCGCCTCGACGCGAAGCGGTCGAAATCCCTCGTATTCGATCGAAACCTGGGTCTTGGCGTCGGGACGCAGCCAGGGCAACTCGCCCGATTTGCGCAATCGCGTAAGTTCCCGGCCTAGTTGATGGCTCAGCTGGATCGGCGCCGGCATCAATTCCGGTGTTTCTCGCACCGCAAATCCGAACATCAATCCCTGGTCGCCGGCACCCTGCTCCGCTGTATCTTTCCCCTCAGCAGCGGCAGCATCGACTCCCTGAGCAATATCTCGAGACTGACGGCTCAGGGCTTGTACCACTAGGCAGGTGTCGGCATGAAACAGGGATTCGTCATGAACGTAACCTATTCCCCGGATTGCCGACCGAACCTCGTCGATATAATCGAACTTTGCATTGGTCGTAATTTCGCCGGCGACGATCACCAGGTTTCCCTTGGCGAGGGTCTCACAAGCGACCCGGCTGTAGGGATCCTGGGCGAGACAGGCGTCGAGGATCCGGTCAGAGATGGTATCGCAGACCTTATCGGGATGACCCTCGGTAACGGACTCTGAAGAGAAGATGTGGCGGCGCGTCATAGATGAGTAAAGGATCAGTCCAGAGCTGCGGGCTGGAGCGGTTGACAGATTAGAGTATATTGACCAATCATGATATCCTGATATATCGGTCAAAATTCCATGTCGTCAACGCTCAATTCTTTGCGCCTTTTATCCGACTCCACCCGCATTCGCCTCATGTCCTTGCTCGAATCCGGCGAATTGTCAGTGGCGGAAATCCAGGAGGTGCTTGGCATGGGCCAATCTCGAATTTCGACGCACCTCGCCCAACTCAAGCGCGCCGGGCTTGTCCAGAACCGGAGAGTTGGCAAGAATATTTATTACAGTTGGGCGCCCGCTGCTTCCTTTCCTGAAAAAGAACTTATCAAGCTGGTGCATCTTGCCGCAGCAGAAACGCCAGAGGCCGCTTCTGACCGTTCCGGGCTGCAGCACGTAATGACCAAACGACGCGATCGCGCTCGCGAATACTTTAACAGGTTGGCCGGGAAATTTGGCCGGAGCAATTGTCCCGGACGCTCCTGGCAAGGGTTATCACACCTGTTGCTCACACTCGTCCAAAAAATCGACGTTGCAGACCTCGGAGCGGGCGAAGGAACTCTTTCCCAGTTGATCGCACTGCGTGCGCGCAAGGTGATCGCCGTGGATATATCCGAGAAAATGGTTGAGGTCGGCGCTGAGTTGGCTCGCGAACATGGTTTTGCCAACCTGGAGTATCGCCTGGGCGACCTGCAAGCCCCCCCCATCGAGCCGGGAAGCATTGACTTGGCAATTTTCAGCCAGGCGCTCCATCACGCAAACAGCCCCGTCCGGGCAGTCGCAGCCGCGCATCGGATTCTTCGGCCGGGTGGCCGAGTGGTCATTCTCGATCTCCTGGCTCACACTTTCGAGCAGGCACGCGAACTTTACGCCGATCTCTGGCTCGGCTTCAGTGAAGTGGAGCTTCTCCACCTGTTGGAGCAAAATGAATTTCATGAGAACGAAGTCCGGGTCGTTGCCCGCGAGATCGACAGCCCCTATTTTCAAACGGTCTTAGCGACGGGTCTGAAGTGAAGGTGCCCAGCCCGCATTTCTTTTTTTGCCTGTTCTTAGTCCTGGTTTTGATTCCCTCAAACGTTGTCGCGGAATGGCGGATAGCAACTCGCAGGGATCACCCCTCATCGGATGGAGGAATTTGGGCATTCGCTATTAGTTTGACCGATGGATCAACTGACGCCCGGGTAACGGGTGTTCAGTTTTCTGCTTCCCGATACGAATTCCGGGTCGTACCGAATCTTGATGGAATCTATTCGTCAGTTAGAGAGGTCGTCGAGCGGCGCAAGGCGGTCGCCGGCATCAATGGTGGCTATTTCAAACCTAATTCCGTTCCAGTGGGTCTGCTAATCAGCCGGGGTGAGATCATTCATCCCCTCGAGCATGCCAAGCTTCTCTCCGGCGTACTCGTTGTCCGCAACGGGATTCCCGAGCTCCGCCGGATCGCGGAATTTGCGGGTACAAGAGGGATTCAGGAGGCGATTCAAAGCGGCCCTTTTCTAGTGGAGGCAAGCCGTCCTTTATCCGGCCTGAATAGTACTAGAGAGGCGGCGCGATCATTTGTCTTCACCACCGCCAATGCCGATTGGGGTATTGGCATCTGTCGCTCGGTAACACTCGGCCAACTCGCTCAAATTCTTGTAGCTCCCGATTTATTGCCGCACGCTCGAATCACCCGTGCCCTCAATCTCGACGGCGGTTCCTCAACCTCATTCTATTTGAAAATGGGTCAAACCGAACTCTCATCGTCGGGATGGGTAACGGTGAGCGACTATTTAACTGTAACAACGAAATAGGGTGACGAGCTCAACACTGGTCAGCTGGCGCATTTCCGATTGAATTTTGGGACCGGTTGTAAAATTTAATTTGATCTTACCCCACCCCTGAATCAATCTCGCGGGTTCGTTTTCAGTGACACGTATGAGTCTGACCAAGATCCTGTTATCCGGTGTTGCCGCGTTTCTTCTTGACTCGTTGCCGAGCCTGCCCGCGATGGCTCTGAATACGGACCAGGAGGCTTTGCTCGACGCCTACCAGGCGCCATTCAGCATCTACTTGGCCGCGCTGCAGAAACTTGGTACGTCGCTGCAGTCCGCAAAAACTGATTCAGACGTCGTCCAAGCCGGCGACAAGTTTTGCGACGACGCCAACGAATTCGTCGACGAGTTCAACGAAATCAGAGACCGGTATCTAGGTACGGCGGTTTTGAAGTCCATGGATAGCGAGCCCGATGCCAAGAAGAGGGTGGAGGACTTCATGGAAGACCTTCGAAAGAAAATGGACGACGCGAAACCCATCTTCGACACCCTTGCCAGGAGCCTCGATAAGTACCCAGGTTCCACCGAGGTTCGTCGGGTGCGTGACCGGATCGCAGCGACTTTTCAACGCATTCAGCTCCTGCAGATGTAGACAGGAGGGCCTTCGGCCATTGCAAATAGCAGATAGCAAATAGCCAATCTGCTATTTGCTATTTGCCATTTGGATCACCCGCCTGACCAAGGCTCTACGCCGCGCCTGCTCACCTTCGCTCAGCACTGGCGCAAGCTGCAACTCGACCGGCGGCGTCGGCAAGTGGACCCACGACCGGCAGCCGCCATAAGATCGCTGGAAAGGAAACCGCCATGGCTCGCATAACTTGTAAACTCGGATGAACGCAAGGTGGAAGCCTTCGCGGTTGTTATATCTAAACCGCTCCTCCAGGACTGTCGGCTTCAACACGTGCAGTGGTTCCAGCGGTTCAATCGCCCGAAGGTTATCGACCCAGGATGTAAACTCCACCTCGGCAACTCCGGTGACAATCACCGGCTCAGTTTGGGGCGATGAGGCTCGAAAGGCGTCCAGACGGAGCCGGTCGATTTGTTCGTGGAAGTAGGTCGGAAACAGAAAGAAGCGCTCGAACTTAAAGCGAAACCCATCCCTGCCTTCCGCAATTCCGCCCTTCCGAAAGATCAGACTGGTTTCGCCGCGCAACATCGATTCGCAAACCAGGGCCCACTCTTTGAAGCCGATAGAAGGCCCGGCGTTTGGCGTTTCGCGTTCGGCGCTTGGCGTTTGGCGTTCGGTGTTTGGTGTTCCGAGGCTCGCCCCTTCAGGGTTTAGAGTTCCGGTCGCTACGCAAGACTTTTGCATGGATGTAACCTCCATCGGATCCATTTACCATATTTCAACTTGATTGCATCTGAACGACAGCAGCCGCTCCTACTCGGAACTCGAAACTCGGAACTCGGAACGCCAAACGTCGAACGCCTTTACACCCGTCGTTTCACGGTTTAGTTAACCACGCTGATGCCTCTGAAGATTGATCTCCATTGCCATTCCTTCTTTTCGGGCGACGGGGTCAGCAGTCCGGAACAACTGATCGAAGCGGCGCGCAGAAACGGGCTGGACGGCTTCGCCATGACCGATCACAACACCTGCGACGCAATCAAGTACATGCTGGACAAAGAGCTGATGCGAGCCGATGGCCTTCCGGTCGACAACTTCTTGGTCGTTCCCGGGGTCGAGATCACGACGGCGGAAGGGCATCTTCTCTGCATCGGAGCGGTGCTACCGGATCTCAAGGGTCGCCCTGCGATGGAGGTCTGTCACTTCATCCATGAGGCGGGTGGCCTGGCGATTCCACCCCACCCTTACGATCTGTTCCGTGCCGGCATTCGAGAGAACGTGTTGGACATGTTGCCGATTGACGCGATCGAGGTATTCAACGCTGCGACCACGTTGAAGCGCTATAATCGCGTCGCTTTCGAATACGCGAGACATCGCGGGCTCCCGATGACGGCAGCGAGCGACGCGCATCACTACGCTGCAATCGGCACGGCCTACACCATTCTCGATACCGAGGACTTTTCCGCCCGGGGCATCATCTCTCAGATTCCGAGACAGAATGAG
>JBAUZZ010000480.1:0-16693 GCA_049585495.1 Chthoniobacterales bacterium
GAAGAGGTGGGCGGAAACCACGGATCGGACCCAGCCGATCCACGCGGTGACAAAGCAGGAAATTGAGTCATACCTCGCCGTTCTTGGTGGACTTGTGGGTCTCCGGCCATACGAAGTCTTGCGACTCGAATGGACAGGAATTCACTTTGAGACGCGCGAAATCCGTGTCGAACCGGGTTGGACGAAAACCCATCGAGCGCGAGTCATTCCGTTGCAGCCAAATGCTCTGGAATGGCTAAGTCTGGTCGCGGCTCATACAGTGGAGAGAACAGGAAGAGTGATGCCTTCAGCGTCGACTTGGAACAATCGATGGCGACGTTGGAGGCTAGAGGAAGATACGCCGCTGCCTCTCCCCTGGTGGGTCGGCAAAGATGATGTTCTACGCCATTCTTACGGCACGTATCGGGCGGCTATCCTTCGAAACTCGCACAACCTGGCCGAGGAAATGGGCAACTCCGTGGTGATCGTCCGCACCTATTACGATGCTGTTGTTTCTCCTTCTGTGGCCAAGCTCTGGTGGAAGATCAGACCGGAGTGACCAGAGAACGTTGTGCCGATGAAGGCGGCCACCCAATGCCAAAAGCCATTCCGGACATCGAAGGCTTCAAATTTTCGTTCTGGTCGAACGAGAGCGATGAACCCATCCATGTACACGTATATAAAGCAGGAGCAGGAGCGAAGTTCTGGATCCAACCCGAGATCAGGTTGGCTTGGAACAAAGGCTTTAAGATCGCGCAACTTCGACGTATACTCGTGATTCTCGAGGCCCAACAGTATGCCATCAAAGAAGCGTGGAAAGCTCACTTTCAAGGGTAAGATCGATCCTCGATTGATCCCCACCGATTCGGCTCCTGGTTTCGAGATTGTCGATGCCAAGATCACTGAGTCAGCTGTTGAAGTCTGGCTTTCAGATGGCCGTATTATTATCACTCCGCTTTCGTGGTATCCGACGTTGGAAGCGGCAACTGCAAAACAGAGGAGAGGATTTGAAAACTTGGGAGTCGGTCTCGGGTGGGAGGAACTGGACCTCCATTTGAGCGTTGAAGGGATGCTCGCTGGGAGGAAAGAATTCCGTCGACGGTCTTACGCTATCGCGTAGCGACTGGCGAAGGCGCAGGTGTAAGTCTGTCCGAAGCTTACTCGCTAAGTGCAGCCAAACACTGAAAACTACCGGGGGGGAGGCGCCAGTAGGGTTCGGACGAACGCATCGCCGCTCAGGCGGCGCACGTGATTGTCGGTATCCTTCGCATGTCGGCTCGGAAATTTTCAGGTTGAACGAAGCTTGGGTCTTGTGACAAAGCCCTGGTCGCGGAATCACCTTCACGCGGAGATCGGTACCTGATTTCTAGTCTAGAAGCGGAGCAGTGAATTTGTAATCAGCAGGTCGTCGATTCGATTCCGTCTGCCGGCTTATTTGGATATCAATGACTTACGTAGCTGTGTCCCCTGTCATCAAACAAGTAGCTTGGACACTTCTTGGACACTTTTCTGGATTTCGCTCCTATTGCACGATTGGTTTTAAGCTTAGCCAGCGCGACAGACGCATCGCGGAACAGCACTCGCAATTTTTTGTAAACTCGCAAATTATTTGCGAATATGGGCTGCTCCGCGCAAATTGAGTGCGAACGGAAGCACATTATCTGCGAACGGCGAAAGTCGGTCGCTTATGATTTGCGGATGGGATGGAAATCTGCTTACACGGTCAAAGACGGTCACTGGATCGGCTGCGGATGAGGTTTCTTGGGCTTGGCTTTGAAGCACTGAAGCTGGACTTCCTCGATGACGGCCGCGACATCGGTGAGATAAATCTTCTTGATGGCGGTTTCGATAATGGCATTCACTTTGCTCGGGAGTCGACTCTTGCCCGGTCCTAGCGTTCCTTCCGCAGGAAAACCGAAAGGCGCTCGGCGCGCTCGTAGTCTTGTATCCATCGCTTTCATTCGCAAATAGCGAGTTCACTTTCTCAAATAATTTGCGACTTAACATTTTTCTCTCAAGGCAGCTTCTTGAACGGGATCGGCGCACTTCGTTCAAGGTCGTTGTAGTTGCCCCAAAAGGAACCGTGATAGGTGTACTCCCTACTAAACAAAGTCAGAACCAACCTTTTAGCCGGGGATACGCGTCGGCGAAGCGCCGGTAATGAGATTCGTAGCAGGCGGAGGCCTCTAGGTTTGGCTCCGTCACCGCGCTAAACACGGGAGCGAGTTTTCGCGCGTCTTCATACCCCTTGAAAACCCCTGCCCCGATGCCGGCGATCATCGCGGCACCCACGCCGGCCCTTTCCGAGGAGTGCTCGTCGGTCCCCTGGAACAGCGGCCGGGCCAGGACGTCCGCAACAATTTGGCGCCAAAACGGGTTGGACAGCCCATTGCCGGAGGCAACGAGCCTGGTCAGATCAGCGCCGCAGCCCACCATAGCGTCGAGGATTTGACGGAGGGCGAAAGCAACCCCCTCCAGGAGTGCCCGAACGAGGTGTCCCGGGCCGTGACGCAGGGTCAACCCCACGAACCCTCCTTTGGCTTTAGGGTCCATGATCGGAGAACGCTCCCCGACAAGGTAAGGGAGAAACACTAAGCCTTCAGCACCTGGTTGGACTGTCGCAGCAAGTTGAACGAGTTCTGCGTAGGACGCCTCCTCTTTTCCCAGAACCGACCGAAGCCATCTCAATGCCATGCCGGCCGACAACATCGCTCCCAAGAGATACCACCTGGCGGGGGGCGCGTGACAAAACGTGTGGAGTCGTAGTGCTGGGTCGATTAACGGCTGGCTTAACGGAACGAACATTTGGCCGCCGGTGCCAATCGTTACCGACCCAAGCGGGGGGTCGAGGAGTCCGTTGCCCACAGCCTGCGCGGGTTGATCGGCGCAGCCGGCTGAAACAGAGATGCCGGGCCGCAACCCCAGTTCGGCCGCAGCCGCTTGATTCAGCTGGCCGACCACGTCCGCCGAGGCGTGAACCGGGGGAAAGATAGACCTCGGCAGCCCCAACCGCCCGATCACCTCATCGGCCCAGACGCGTTGCCCGACATCGAAGAGGCCGCTTGCAGCAGCATCGCTCTCGTCGGTGCCCAGTTTGCCGGTCAGCTTGAAACGGAGAAAATCTTTCGGCAGCACCAAGATTGCGGCCCGGTCAAGCGTTTGAGCCTCAAACTTTTGCAGCCAATACAACGAGGCGATCACAAACCCCGCAGTGGGTGCAGTCCCGCATCGTTGGGTCAGCAGGGGCAAACCGACGCGCTCTTCGATTTCGGGCAACAGGTCTGCGCTGCGCTGATCGGCCCAGATAACCGCCGGTCGCAGCAGGCGCTTGTCCTGGTCGAGTAAAACTAATCCATGCATTTGTCCGGAGAAGCCGATTCCCAAAATCTCCGGGTAATCTGCCTTGTTCAACGCTTCGCGAACCGCAGTTACCGTCGCCCGCCACCAATCTGCGGGCTCCTGCTCTGCGTATCCTGGATGAGGCGTAAGAATCGGGTACTCCGCAACCCCGATGCCCTTCAGGGCTCCTTCCACCCCGAACGCCACCACCTTCACGCTCGAAGTACCGAGATCTATGCCTAGGAGGCAGCCCATGCTGGTCTAAACTTGCCGACTACCTTTCGAAGAAAAAATGTGCAACCGATTGTTTCCATCAACCCCTTTTAAAAACTGGGAATCATGCCTCGGGTCAATTTTGACCTATGCTTTCTGCTGTTCGGACCGAACGAATTGGACCGAGCGGACGGCTTCTGCGTCGAGGTTGTCGCTGCCAGGGAGGTAGCGATAAACCGCGATGTCGCGGCCGACATCGCCCCCGGGGATAAGGAAGGGCTCCATGACAAGGGCGCCTTGATAGTCAATCTCGCGCAAGGCCCCGAAAATCTCCGCCCACGGCATCCGGCCGCGTCCTGGCGGTCGGCGGTTGGGTTCGCCCAGGTGGAAATGCCCCAACCAGGATCGCGCCTCACGGATGGCGCCCCCAATGCTGTCTTCCTCAATGTTCAGATGGAACGTGTCAAGATGGACCTTGCAATTGGGGCTTTCCACTCGTTTGGCAAAGGCGATGCCTTCTGCAGCGGTGTTCATGATGAATTGCTCGAAGCGATTGACGACTTCGACGCAAAACAAGACGCCGCAGTCCTCGGCGGCCTTGATTGCTTCACGCACGCCCTCGACCGCCCTGTCGGTGAGTACTCCTTTGTCTTCGCCAGTCAACAGCTTGCGCGGCCAGGAGCCGTAATTGACGCCAGCCATTACGGTGCCGCCCATCTGTTTCATTGCTCGCGACACGTCCTGGAGAAAGGCGATGCTTTTTTTGCGCATCCCGGCGTTCTCCGATAGCAAGTCCATTTCGGCCGTCAGCCCGATGCTGTAAGTCAGCCCCAAGCCCGCGTCAGCGGCGGCGCCTTTTAAGGCGTCGCGTTCCTTATCACTCATGCGGGTAATTTTTGGGGCGTTAACCTCAAGAATGTCGAAACCGCATTTTTTGGCTCTTTCGACAAACTGGAGGGGTTCTGAGTCCCAGGACTGGGTCCAGTATCCGTAGTGTATTCCGACAGGATTCATAAGCTAATGCAGATTAGCGCAGGGGATCTGCGCGCACGATGTTCAATTGCTCTACTCGTCTTGGTAATACTTTGCGGGCATCCGACAAGTTACTCTTAGTAATAAGCTTGATTGGTGAATCGATCTTTTCTGGCACGGTCTCACCGTTCAGTTTTTTGATCATTGTCTCGACGGCAACGTAAGCCATGGCGTCCGGATACTGTGCCACCGTCCCGGCGAGTAGCCCCTGCTTTACCGCCTCCAGGGCATCGGGCGTGGCGTCCACGCCAACAACGAGGACCTTTCCGCTTGCACCCGCGGCCTGCACTGCATTCACTACCCCCAGCGCCATGTCGTCGTTTGCGGCGAAAATCGCCTTTAAGTTCGGGTAATCTGTTAACATTTTCGTGGCGAGTTCGCGCGCCTTTTTGCGATCCCAGTTCGCCGGTTGGCTCGCGGCGACTTTAAGCCCTCCCTCTTTGGCGGCATCGGTAAAGCCCTTCACCCGATCCATGCTACTAGTCGTTACTGGATCACCTTCTATGACGGCAACGTCCGAACCTTTCGAAACCAATTTTAGAACCAGTTGAGCATCCAGGTTTCCGACCTCCACGTTGTTGGAAGCGATCCTGGTGACGATCTTGATGCCATACGCGTTCGCCACCTCTTCGGGGATGATCTCGTCGATGTTAATGATCGGAACGTCCTTCCGGCTGACAGTGGCTAAGGCGCTGTTGAGGGAAGCCGGTCGAAATGGGGTAACGATCAGGCCTTCCAAGCTTCCCTCGGTTACCCAGCTCTGCAGGATGTTGAGCTGTTCCACATCGGCAGGAAGTAAGGGTTGGCCAAGTTTTTGGTCTGTTTCTCCCCCCGGGGTGCTGGCGAAGACCAGCTCCACTTGCAGCTTCTTCTGGGCGTAGTCGTAGCCCTGCTTCATCCGAAGGAAGTAAGGGTTGGCTAGACTTTTGGTTAGTGCCTCGATCGTATGCTTCTTCGCGCTTTGCGCGGAAACGCTGCCAACCGGGGTTAAGACCAACAGCAAACCTGCAAACAGGGCTAACTTCTTCATGTCAGGGGGCCCGGGGGATGACGCCGTTTTTAGACCTAAGCGATGCGTTATTAAGTTTGCGTCCAGCGTTTAGTATCCCGTCTTGCGCATCGCACTTGGGAGGAGGCAAGACCCCCGCTGAACCGGCCCTCGGGGGCGCGGTGGAACTTCGGACGATTAGGCGCGTGGGAAGGACCACGGACTCGGGCTTAAGCTCGCAATCCTCAGGGAGACGTACCAAACGCTCCCGGATCAGTCGCAATAAACGGTGGACCGCTCGCTCTCCCATTTGCGTGACGGGTTGAGCGACCGTCGTTAATTCCGGCAAAACGTGGGAAGCTAACGGGATATTATCAAAACCCGTCACTGACAAATCTGCGGGCAGCTGCAGCCCGGCTTTCCATGCGCCGTGAAGGACGCCCACTGCCAGCATGTCCGTCAGCGCAATGATGGCGGTGGGAGGAAAGCGTTGCCGCAAAAGCTGCTGAGCGCTAGCAAAGCCCAGTTGAAATTGTTCTCCAGCGGCGTAACCGATCAGACTAAAAAACGGCTGTGAAAGTTTCGGGACCAGCACGCCAACCGACTGGGTTTGCCGGCGCCGGAGGCCACGGGCCAAAGCGCTCGGCTGGTAGTCAAGCGCCTCCACGGTCCGTCGAACCCTGTCCTGCACGGCTGGGGCCACGTACCCATTCTGGTTGATCACCCGCGAGACCGTCGCGATCGACACCTTGGCGCGATGGGCTACTTCCATTATGGTAACCGATGGCCGCGGTTCATGGTGTAAGGGATGCGTCCGCAAGGATTGGTCTCCTAGGGAATGACTTTTTTTGGGGCTGGCGAATAAAATGTCGGGGTTAGCCACCGTAAACAGGGATGGCCGCAGACCTTATTAGGTAATCTCGGGCTGCAGTCGCCGGTCATGTCACTCAGATGTTTTCCGTAACCAAAGATGGGCCATGAAGCGGTCGCGCAGCAGTGCAATGGCAATAGCCAGGATCATCGTGGCACCCCAGATGGCTTGAGTCAGCTGCGAGCTAAGGCCCAGCAAGTTGAATCCAGTGGCGATGATTTGAAGCAGGATGAGCGACAGAAAAAGCCCTAGCACTTTGCCGAAGCCGCCGTTAGGATCGATCCCCCCGAGCACTGCCGTAAGGATGGTGATAAGCAGGTAGGATTCCGCGTAGCCGGCGCGCGCAGAATTAAAACGCGCCATCATCACCACACCAGCCACCCAGCACAGCACGCTCGACACTACGTAAACGCCCACCAGCATCCAGTCGGTGGCCACGCCCGAGTAACGGGTGGCTTTTTCGTTCGAACCGATCATGCGAACGGCCACGCCAAAGGGCGCGTGGCTCATGATTACCGCCACCATGACAGCACAGAGGACGAAAATGATCATCGACACGGGGACTCCGAGCAGGGTGCCGTTCGCCAAAAAAAGAATCGCTGGCGGAAAACCACCGATGACCCCGCCGTTGGTGGCATACACCGCAATCCCTTTGACCGCCGTCATGGTGCCGAGCGTCACCAGGATCGGGTGCACGCCCAGAAACGCCACGATTGCGCCCGTGATCAGCCCGATCACCAACGCGCTCCCAAGTCCCCCGACCAGCGCAAGTGCGATCACGCCAGCCACTGCCTGCGGCGAAGTGGTGGGTCCGATCATTTTTGTGAGGATCGCGGCCATAACCAGAGCCGCAAGATTGGCGGTTGCGATGATCGCCAGGTTCAGCCCGCCGCTCATCAGTGGGATCATCATGGCCAGGGCCAGGATGCCGAGCTCAGGCATCTGGAAGGCCATGGCACGAAGCGTCTCGCCTGAAATAAAAAGTGAAGGGGCCAGCGCGCTGAAGAAGATCACGGCCAGGACGATCAACGCGCCGAGCATCGTGACGGTCGAGTCCTGCGTGAGCCAGTCCGTGAAGGAGGGGCGAGAGGCGAGCCTGGCGGGGGCGGTGGTAGCTTCAGTGGGCATGACGAACGCCCCTTTTCTGTTGGCGCTTGGCAGCATAAGCTGTGGCGCTCACGCTGATGAGGATAATGAGGCCGGTGACGAGCCCGAATGAGTAAGACGACACGCCTAGCAGGGTCAGGCCGTTCTGCAGGATCGCTAACAGTACGATGCCCAAGACCGTCCCGCTGACAGTGCCTATGCCGCCCAGGAGGCTGGCGCCGCCCAAAACGACCGCCGCAAGCACCTCGAGTTCTCGCCCAATCAGGGCGTTGGGCACCACCTCTTCGACGCGGTGCGCCTGAACCAAGCCTGCAATGCCGGCCATGAAGCCGGAGTAGCCGTACACGAAACATTGAAGACCCAAGAGGTTACAGCCCATGCGCTTGGCGGCTTCGGGGTTGCCCCCAAGCCCGTATATCTGCTGGCCAATCGAGAGTCGGCTCAGTAAGAAAAGGGTCACAAGGAGAACGATCGCGGCCACTACCACTGGAAAGGGGATTCCAAACAGCGACAGGTCCGCCGTGAACCAGTCGGGTAGATTGTAGATGGATTTGCCGTCTGTCACGAACATAAGCACCGCGAAGTAAAAGGTCAGCGTGGAAATGGTGACAATGACCGCGAGCGCTCGGAGGTAGTAAATCAGCAGGGCGTTCACGACCCCGAGCAGAGCGCCAAACACGGCAGCGAACCCAAAGGCCACGAGCCAGTTTCCGCCAAAGCGCACGAGAATGGTTGCCATCAGGTACTGGCTGACCGCGGCGATGGCGGCAAAAGAAATGTCGATCCCGCCGGAGATGAGCACCACCAAGAGTCCTGTCGCCATGATCGCCATCACCGAGTAGTTCTCCAATAGCGCGCCAAGGTTACCGGCGGATAAGAAACCTGGGGAGATGATCGAGAAAATGACGGCCATGACGATGACGATGCCGGCAATTTGAACGTCGCGGCGACGAAACGCCGCTTTGAAAAAAAGAGTCGTTATTAGGCATAGATGACCTCCCGGAGTTCTTGCTCGCTGACGCGCTGGGGATCGTAGTTTCCAATGATCCGTCCCAAGCGCATGACCAAGATGCGATGGCTTTGGTACAGGACCTCCTCGATCTCATCCGAAATCAGCAGGATGGCGAGGCCGCGAGCCGCAAGGGCGTCGACGATCTGGAAAATGCCGGCTTTGGCACCGATGTCGACACCCACCGTGGGCGAATCCAGGATCAGCACGCTCGGGGTGGTCGCGAGCCATTTGGCCAGCACTACCCGTTGCTGGTTGCCGCCAGAGAGCTGTTGGACCGGTCGATTGGCGGTCTTGGTCTTAACGCGTAACTCCTGGAAAATCCAACGCTCGATGGTTTCGGCCCGCCGCGCGCCATCGATAAGGCCCAACAATCCAGTCAGCCGGTCCAACACCGAAATGACCGTGTTATCGGCGATCGTCTGCGGCATCACCAAACCCAGCGAGAGGCGATCTTCGGACACGTAGGCGATCTTCTGGCGAATGGCCTGGCGGTTGGTGTGCAGTTGGACCGGCTTACCGTTGACCCGGATTTCGCCCTCATCGGGCGGGTTCATACCAAAAAGCGAGAGGGCAAGCTCAGTGCGGCCTGAGCCTAGGCGCCCGATAAGGCCCAGGATCTCCCCGGGCCGCAATTCGAGGTCGACGTCGCCGTATTGACCCTCGCGGGTAAGACCGCGTACCTCCAACGCCGGTTTTCCTTTCCCGGGAAACGGGGGTTTTAAAGCGTTCTCAAACACGTGACCGGTGATCTGTTCGCCTAGGCGGCGGCGGTCTAGGTCGCGCACCCAGTAGGTACCTAGGTTGCGTCCGTCGCGCAGCACGGTGACGCGCTCGGCGATGGTCATGACCTCGTCCAGCCGATGGCTGACAAATACCGTGGCGATGCCCTGGCGCTTCAGTTCGTGAATAGTGGCCAGCAGCGCTTCGACTTCCTGATGGGTGAGGGAAGCCGTTGGCTCGTCCATGACGATCAGCCGCGGTTGCTCCCCCGCCAGCGCCCGACAGATGGCTACCAGCTGGCGCGTCGCAATGGGCAGGGTCCCGACTGACGCGTCCAGCGGTAACGAAATCTTGAGGACGATCCTTGTGGATCGCGGGAACGACCCAGATTTTGACAGTGTTTTGGCGGACAACTGCCCCGCTGCTCGCGAAGGAACCCGCCATTTAACCTCGCTCGGGCACCGTAACATCATGTTGCTCGCAAGCGAGGCTGCTCTTTCCAACATTCAAGGACGGATTCAGGGTTACCGTGAGGCGCTTGCCGAAGCGGGTCTTTCAATGTTTGAAAATGTCGTTGTGGCAGGTGCAACCGAAACCGATTACGTCAAGCCAGCGCTTGGTCCACTTTTGACGAGAGAACGAAGACCGTCTGCAATCTTCGCGGTAACGCAGAAAATGACTACCGGAGCACTCCAAGCGATCGCTGAGGCTGGGTTATTGGTGCCAAACGATATTTCGCTCCTGGCATTCGATGATTGCGAGTGGTTCAGGTGTTTCAGGCCGTTTCTTTCTAGCATCAGCCAACCCGCGGATGATTTTGCCGACCATGCGTGGGCCATGCTTATGGCCCGCCTTAATAATGACCGCTCGCCGAAGCTCCATAAGGAGGTTCACTGCACCCTTGTAGTCCGCGAATCGACCATCAAATGCGCAGCGAAGTTAGAGGCCGAAACGCTCTCGATGCCACGAGCTTCGCTCGCGGACCGATGAGGCGTAAGCGTCAGAGCATCACACCTAGTCGGCGCCGCGCTTTAATGATGTGATGTCGGCGGAAGTTAGCCCAAAGGGGACAGGTCAGATGGCGGTCACTGAGGGCTTTGGAGCCAAAGCAGACCTCTGGAGTCACTCTGGAATGGAGCGTTGAAAGCATTGCGGTGTGTAGCCGTTGCACTCTCGTCGGCAAACAAGACAACAGCGAATCGGCAAATAGTGACCCCTGATATTCGACCTGTCCCCCCGCTTTCCGTATTCGAGCAGTGGCAGGCTTGGGCGGAGCCTCCCTCTACCAGTAACGGTCCCACTGACAACTGGCAACTGCTATGATGCTGGCACCGCCAGATGCTCTTGACCGTGCTATGCTTTTTGGCACCAATGAGATGGTAGAAATGAAAAGTGCCCTGACCATACCCGTGCTTCCGAGACGTCCTGAACCGGCCATCACTCGTCGCTCTGCGCGATCGCAGACAGCGTTACAGGAGAGACCGAGATGACCGTACACGGTCCCGCAGTCAGCCGCGTGCTGATCACCAATGACGACGGGATCGATGCACCCGGCCTTGCGGTGTTGGAAGCGGTGGCGGAAACATTGGCGCGTGAAGTCTGGGTCGTGGCGCCCGAGCATGATCAGAGCGGCGTGTCGCGCTCCATCAGCTTGCACGCCCCGCTGCGCGTCCGCAGGCGTGGCGATCGCCGTTTCAGCGTCACCGGCACTCCCGCCGATTGCGTAATCGTGGGCTCGCGCCATGTCCTGCCGGCCCTTCCCGATCTGGTGCTATCCGGGATCAACCGTGGCGCCAATCTGGGAGTTGAGACGGTCTTCTCGGGCACTGTAGGCGGGGCCATGGCGGGGCTTCTGCTCGGATTGCCCTCCATCGCGCTCAGCCAAGCCTTCTCCAATCGCGACGCGGTGCGCTGGGAGACAGCACGCCAGCTGGCACCTGGTGTACTCCGGATGCTGCTAAAGGCAGACTGGGCCGATGGTGCGTGCCTGAACGTAAACTTTCCTGACGTGGCTGCCGAGCGCGCCAGCCCGTTGACCGTAACACGTCAAGGGCAAGGATTGATGAAGGCCGTGGAAGTAGTGACGTGGACGTCGCCGGATGTCATCCGGTAGATAGTGTCGTAGACGGCCGTCATATTCGCCTTTGTGGCTGCCTGGTCCCATATGATGTTTTGCGGACGCCTGCCTGGGTACCGCTCGTTTAGGAGCGGTGCTGCCTAGGCCCGCCGCTGAACATCTCCTGATGGACGTCGCCAAACTCGAGTCCGAAAAGGCCGAGAAAGCAGCCAAACGCTAATAGACCGCGTCGGGCGGCAGGGGTTCTTGCCGAAGCCACTCATTCTCCCGTTCTAAGTCCCTGAGTCGGGGGCCGCCTCGAAATTGATGGATTGTGAGGTTCAGTGAGATTCGGTGATGTTTCGTAACATGCTGGTAATAAGCGTATTGTCATCATGTCCCCGGCGGGAATCGAACCCACATTTAAGGTTTAGGAAACCTCCGTTCTATCCGTTGAACTACGGGGACGCCTTATTTTAAACGACTTATGACGAATTAGACAGCTCGAATGGCCCGAGTGCTACCAAAAGTGCTACTTCATCCTAAATCATCCAAGATCGTTCAGCGGCGTTCTAGTAAAGCGAAAGATAGACTCGGTGCAACGGCTGAAACGCGTTGAGATGCTGTTGATCTCAGCCGCAGTTATGCGGGTTCGATCCCCGCTGCCCGCTCCAAGAGCCTGCATATCAGGGGCTTACGTTCCGAAATACGTGTATAGACTACCAAAGTCGGAACACCTAGCCGGAACAAGGCCATCGTAGATTTCTCTTATTTATATTTGTCTTTGAATATCCTGGAGCGCCCTATCGCACACAAAAGTAGCGACTCCCCGCCACGGCGCAGGAACACAAGCTTACTGATTCGCGATTGTCCCACCCGGCCAGAAAGAAGTCTGCCACCGGGCTGACATGCCATTAGGTCAGGGGTTCGATTCCCTCACCGTGCATCATGTTGATTTTAAACGACTTACGTCGGATATGAAAGCGTGGTAATAACGTTGGCAATAACATATCCAACCGCGTCCACGCCCTTCTTCCTAGTTTCAAAGCCTTCGGTTTTTGGACGCCGACGATTTTGTTTTGAAGAATTCGGCCGAGAATCAAAAATTTGGCAATAAACGCAGTCTTCAGGCATGAATGGGTGAAACCTGGTCAGTCGTAGCTGATGCCCTTTGCTCGCTGAACGCCAAATATATCCCTCGATCAGACACCAGCGTGAAGAGAACAGAGGCAGAGCGTTTCGCCGCGCCCTGAACGGCAATAGGCGTGCAGAGGACTACCTGGGCTCAGTGCTGCCTGGATTGGGCAATTTTCCAGTCGGCCGAATCGCCGAGCTAACGCCCGCGGCATGGGCGGCCCGAAACTGACCAACCAAATCCGCCGAGCTCGCCAACCGTGTGTCTGCTAGCCGGACACGATTGATTGGTAGCCAAATTTGGAGTTTTTTTGACGTTTACAGAAACCGCTGACCATCGAGCTGGAGCTTGACATGCCGGGCGCGTTCTCGCGTTCTAGTCCGGCTCGTAGCGGACGAAGACTTGTGAGATTGCGATGCTGGCGGCGAATTGCTTCCTTTTGCGCCGATGTCAGGTCGGAGTCCTGGCTTACTCTGCGTGAAAATTGGCGTCTAAGCGATCGAGCCAGCAACATTGGGCGCGCCGCGTCAGCGCCCCCAATAGCCGATTCGAGCAGCTCACTTCCTAGAGCCCCTCCAGCTCTGCCAGGGATACTTACCTATCCTGGTTTCCAACACGGCCTGCATCTGCCGCTCAATCGTCAAGGCGCCGAATCGGCGGCGGCTTCCAGGTGCCGTCAAGGATCGAGACCGGCCCCTCCTTCGGCCAGTACAGACGCAGCATGACGCTGAATTTCGCTTTTGGGGCGGGCAGCCAATTCTCCTCTTTGTCCTTGCCGGGCGAATCCGCCTGGAGATAGATATCCACTGAGCCGTCGGCGTTGGCGACGGGATTGTCGCGCTGGCTGAGCGTGTAGCGGTTCAGCGCATTGGGAACGAAGAAACGATCTGCGTCATACATGGTCAATCCGTTGACTGGCGGCATCCGACCTTTCTCGAAATGGATGACGTATTTGTGGTTCCCGTCGTAGTCCTTGCCGTCGGGGCCTTTCTCGGAAGCCGGGTAGACCGCATCAGCCGGGAGGTTCCAGCCCGGCCCGAGCATGTTGGCCAAGGCGCGCAGCACATAGTCTGTGCCCCAGTTGGCCACACTTGAGCCGAAGTAGATCCACCCGTTGATGGTCGGTTGCTCCTTAAAGCGCTCAAGCATTCTCTGCAGCGCCAATTTGGGAACGGCGTCGAGGGCCGCCGTGTCAAATGCACTGAGCTTGCTCGGGTCAAATTCCTGCCCAGGCGTCAACCCGATGCTGGCTATTCGTTCGATCATGGGCGCGTCCTTTGGCAAAGGCGGGTTGGTCTTCATCAGCTTTGCAAGGTACTCGAAATAGTCGTTGACGCTCAGCGTGTTCACCTGCTCGCGCGGCGACGTCTTCATATCGACACCAGGGTCTACGCTAGCCGGCGGGGGCGTGTATGGCTTGCCGTATTGGCTCAACGGGACCAACGAAATTTCGTCCTGCAACGCGTGAACCTTCGCATAGTCCTCCGGCGTGCCGGTGCTATAAATGCGGCCGAGAAGCCAGATAATGCCGGTTGGCGTTTGGTATTTGGTGACGCCCGCGGGAAGCCCGCCGGACCATCCGGGACCCGTGATGACATAGGTCTGCGGCCTTTGGCCCGTAGTCCTCGTTCCGGGAACTTGGAAGACATCCGTCCAGCCGCTCAGCATCGGCATCATGAAATAACGGTCGTCCATGTCCGGGATAGTCAAAACCATCGGCTCCTTCGAGACGTCGAGCCAGGCATCGGTGTAGAGTGTATCGGCGTTGGGAGCGGGAACGGAATGGTCATCGGCTGCCGGATAGCTTCGCAATCGGCGCAATTGGCCCATCGGTGCGCGTGTCGGCTCGGCAGTCGCGAAGTTGGTGAGCTGCCTGCGGGTCATGTCCATGATCGCAAGCGGATAGCCGTAAATGTAAGCATCGACGGCGGCGCTCAGAACCGACTCTTGACTGCCCAAATCGGCTCGCGCAATCCGACCGATGAACCTTTCGGCCAACAGGCTCAGGCTACCTAAGATCACAGCGCGCCGAGAAAGCCTCATAACGGGGAAGTGACACTCTCCCCGGAAGCCGCGACAAGCAAATTAGTTCCGAGCCCGGTCTGACACTTGCGGAGTTTCGCCTGTGTGAACTTAAAAGACGCAGAGGTTATGCTTCACCCCTCGGATCCCAGGTGGGGATGGCTAGACGCGTACCTTGGAACGACATGCCCGTATAATCAAAGCCCATCTCCTGCGGCATTGTCTTCGCGAACACATCTTCAAGCGCTGCGATGACCCCCGCTGCCGCCAGTCGGCGGTGTCATCAACCTCAATGCCAAAGTCTCCAAGCCGTGCCGGCACCTCTCGATTCAACCGTTATCGCCTCCTTATTCCGGTGCGCGCGATCGGTTTCAGGATCTTCTTGATCCTTGAGCTCATAACCGCCCAGAATGAACCGACCAGCCAAGGAGCAGTAGACCTGTTGCGGTGATCCAGCTTCCAACTACGCGCACTGCGACCCGCATCCACGGTCGCTTTAGCCAGATTACAAACGCGGCCACTATGGCCACCGCGACGAAGAGCGCAGCGACGGCACCGACAAGATCCAGGGAGCTGGAAGGCGTCGGTTGAATGGTCATGCCGTTGAGGCAGCCGTCACAGAACCCAAGAACGACGGCGATTGTCGCGACCATAGCGCGCTTCAGGCGCAAATCTGCCGCCACCAGCGCGCCGGAAACGAGAAAAGAAATAGCAGAGATACCTGTGACCGGGGCAGTTTCCGTTGGGTAGCCGACAAGAGCTCCTGCTAGCCAGGCAACAGGCAATAAGAACAACGTCAAGCGACCGGCGGCGGCTCCTCGCAGTCCCGCGAAAAGCGCCAAGGCCAAGACTGGAACCCAGACCTCCGGGCTCAACGCGAGGTGGCCGATACCGTCGTAAATAGGCCCCAAGCCGGTCGTGACCAAGTGCGCCTCCGCATTGCTCGGACATAGGATAATTGCCAAGCTCGCCCAAAGAGGCCAGTACCGGATGTCATGACGGGATTTTCTCATACAATTGCTCCCCAGACGAAATAAGCACCCATCAAAGCGATGAAGGCTCCACCCGTACGCAAGGCGGCGTTTCCGATCGGCCATCGATTGACCAGGCCCAGTGCGATACCTATGGCATGTAGACTGCCCGTCGCGATCACAAATCCCATGCTGTAGAGCAAGCCACTCTCCCCCGCGGGAAGTTCCGTCCCGTGAGCATGCCCGTGGAAAAGACCAAAGCAACCAACCAGGATTAACGCGAAGATCAGCTTCGGACGCGCTTCAGCGCAAACCGCCGCTCCAAGGAGTAAGGCGGAAAGAGCGATGCCGAATTCGTCCCCTGGCAAGGGGATTCCAATCAGTCCGAGACAGCCACCGAAAGCCATCACCATGGGAAAGGTCAGAGGTAAAAGCCAAATAGCCGGCGTTCCCAGCTGTGCGCCCCAAATACCCACGGCAATCATTGCCAGTATATGATCGGCCCCGGACCATGGGTGCAGGAACCCGGTCATAAATCCAGAAGCTTGGCCCTGCTGTGGATGGGCGTCGGCAATGCTGGTCCAGAATAAAATGCTCGCGATAATCAGCAGCCAGCTGGCATGCCGAGACGGGAATCGCAATCTTTTCATTGAAGCCCTCCGATGAGCATTACCGTTCGCTGGATAGTCCAAAACGCGCCAAGCCCACCAACAGTGTAAGACGGCAGCGCTGCCACCAGGCGCGGCCAACGGATCTCGAGCGTGTGGAAACTGGATTCGAGCAGAATAATTAGGAGCACAAAGAAAACCTGTCCGATCTCGACGCCTACATTAAAGAGCAGCAAGGCCTCAGGAATTTCAGCCCGCGAGAGACCCAGAGCAGTCAAACCACTGGCAAACCCGAATCCGTGCAGCAGGCCAAAGGCGGATGCCACCAGCCACGGATGCCGAAGCGTCAGGCTGGTCCCGCCGCGCTGCCGGCGGACGATTTCGGGACCAAGGAAAAAAATGGAGAGGGCAATGGCGACATTCAGCGGCGGTAGTGGAGCACTCACGTACCCCAGCGTTGCGATCGCCAACGTGATGCTATGTGCCACCGTGAACGAGGTGATCGTCTTAAGCAGCATCCAGCGGTCTCGAACAATGAGCATCAGCCCGAGCACGAATAGGAGATGATCTACGCCGACCAGGATATGATCTACGCCCAATCGTATATAGGTCGCTGCTGCCTGAAATCGATCCGGCGTTG
>JBAUZZ010000481.1:0-4934 GCA_049585495.1 Chthoniobacterales bacterium
GCCTGAAAGCAGGATGCAAAGGAGGACGCAGTTGAAGCGTATAGTCATGGGAGAGGTATGCCCAATCTTGTCGACGCGGAGCGAATAAAGCCGAATTCACAGTGTGACTCCTCCGACCAGCGAGAACAGTGTCGTTCGATCATTCTTGACCTTTGCCAGGTGGGTGTTCGGTCAAAGCCTGAAGAACTAGCGCCACAAACGTCACACCTGGAAAGTCGATCGGCATTTATATTTCCCCGCTATTCCGCGGCGAGATGAGCGCGTTTTCCAGCGACGGAGCGCTTCATCAGCAGCACCAAAAAGGCGAGTACCGCGGCAACAACCGCAAAAATCAGGAACGCGTCGAAATAGGCAAGAGCCGAGGCCTGTTGTTCGCGAAGATCCTCCAGCGACTGTAGAGCCATCCCGTGCGCCGCGGCCAGATCTCCTCTCTGTTGCAGGAATCCTTGCTGGACCTGGCCGAGGTAGGAATGCACCGCGGGATTGAGCCGATCGAGATTCTCGTTCAGCCGCAGCGCATGGAATATCTCACGGCGTTCGACGATAGTCTGGCCCATCGAAGTGCCGAAGCTACCGCCCTCATTGCGCAGTAGCGCGAAGAGGCCGACGGCCGCGCCGCGCAACGTGAGCGGGATGTAGAGATAAGCGGCAACATTCAGTGGCGCGAAGATCATACCCAAGCCGAGTATCATGACCACTCGCGGCCAGACGGCCTGCCAAGGGGAAATATCCAGGTTGAGCTGCGACATCCAGAAAGAGCCGCCAGCCAAGATCAATAAGCCCGCGGCAATCAGCCAGCGTGCGTCGACTCTGCGACCCAACAATGCGCCAACGACTATCAGCGCCAGGATCGCAGAAACGCCGGATGGCGACATGACTAGCCCGGCATGGAAAGCGTCGTAGCCAAAGAGCGATTCCAATAAGGCTGGTAAAAGGGTGCTGCTCCCGTAGAGCACGGCGAAGGCAAGGAAAATGATCAGAGCGCAAAGAGCAAAGTTTCTCTCACGCAGCGGCCGGAAGTTGACGATGGGGCTGGCCTTACGCATTTCCCAAAACACCAGGCCGGCGCCTCCAATCAGAAAAAGGGTAACCAAAACTTGCACGCGGCCGAAAGCGTCACTGAGCCAATCCCACTCCTGGCCCTTGCTCAGTACGACTTCCCAGCAAATGATCGTGAGCACCAGGAGGCTGAGGCCGATGAAATCGAAATTCAGCGGTTGCTTCTTCAATTCCTTCCGGTGCTCGCGGAGGTACTCGGGGTCCTGCACCATGAGCCAGCAGAGAAACAGCGCGAGCGCCCCCACTGGCAGATTGATATAGAAGATCCACCGCCAGGAATACTCATCGGTGATGTAACCTCCCAGGGTTGGTCCGACCACGGGCGCCAGTAATGCGGCAAGGCCAAAGAGAGTCTGGGCCGCGCCCTGTTTCTCGGCCGGAAAGCTGTCCAGCAGAATCGCCTGACTGGATGGTTGAAGACCGCCGCCGGCGAGACCTTGCAATACCCGAAAGAGGATCAACTGGCCGAGACTGGTCGCCATGCCGCACAGCCCGGAGCTGATGGTGAAGATGGCGATTGAGAGCAGGAAATAGTTGCGCCGACCCAAATGCGCGGCGAGCCAGCCGGAGATCGGCAGGATGATGGCGTTAGCGGCCAGATAACTGGTAATGACCCATTCGCTATCGGTAACGGCTGCGGAGAGCCCGCCGGCAATGTAGCGCAACGCCACATTGGCAATGGTGGTATCGAGCACCTCCATAAAAGTCGGCACCACCACGGCGAGTGCTATGAGCCATGGGTTAAAAACTCGCGGACTGGCGGGCTCAAAGGGTGCCGATACGGCAGGCGCGCTGGCTTTCATGGCCTTGAGTTAACGGATCCCGCGTCCTGTATTGGCGCCTGAAGAAACTTGCCGGCGTTCGGGCCGGTCGGCGTGCTTCTCAAATCCACTGTCGGTGCTACCGAGAGCCCAACGAAGAGCGGCAGCTTGTCAGGATCGTAGTTCACCACCTCGATTCGCACCGGCAGTCGCTGCACCACTTTTACGAAATTGCCTGTCGCGTTCTGTGCCGGCAGCAAAGCCAGCGTGGACCCAGTACCCATGGTGAAACCGATGATCCGCCCCTCGAAGACGTGTTTGCCGCCGTACATATCCAGCTCCAGGTCTACATGTTGGCCGATCCGCAACTTGCGGAGCTGGGTCTCCTTGAAATTCGCGTCTATCCAGATATCACGCAGCGAGTGGATGGCCATGACGCTCTGGCCAGCCTGGAGATTGTCGCCGGGATTCACGTCACGGCGGGTGACAACGCCGTCAATCTCCGCGTAGACCGTGCAATAGCTCAAATTGAGTTCTGCTTGATCGAGATCGCTTTGGGTCTGCACCACGTTCGTTTCAGCTAATTTTAGAGTTGGAGCGTTCTTGACGATCTCGGCATAGATTCGATCTTCGTTGCCGGTGGGATCCCGCCGGTGGAACTCCTCCAACATTTGCTTGGGTGTCAGATTGTAGGACGACAGTAAAACACCCAGCTGTGCGGCGCTTTGGCGCAGGTCGGCCTGCGCCTGCCGAACCGAGGAGAACGTCTCGTCGAGATCTGCAGGCACATCACCCAAGCTCGTTCCTGCAGGCGGTTGGGCGGGCAGCCCAAGAACAACGCGCGCCTGGTAAACGTCTTCCAGCGCCTGCGCTACCTGTGCTTTGGCGACGTCCAGTGCTGCGCGTCTTTCGTCATATTCCTCTTGGCTCACTACCTTCGTTACGAGCAAGCGTTCAGCGCGGTCGAACTCCTGCTGGGCGAGTACTAGCGTAGCCTTTTCTTGCTGCCATGTGGCAACCCGCGCCCGGATCAGCGCGACCTGGTTGTCGACGTCCTCGATGGCACGGGCGAGTTTGAAGCGGTTGCTCCGCGCCTGGCCGATTAAACCGCCCACGTTAGCTTGCGCTACCACCAGGTTCGCCTTGGCGTTATCGACAGCTGCCCGTTTAATCGCGACCTCCACCTGGTATGGCTTTGGGTCAAGCTCAACCAGCACGTCGCCTTTTTTCACCCGATTGTCGTCGTCGACCAAAACACGGGTTACTTGGCCCCTGACCCGCGGCGCGACGAATGTCACATACCCGTTCACATAGGCGTCATCGGTCGAGACGGTGTTAAACGCGCGAATGACAAGCGGGATTCCGATGAAAAGAAGAACTGCCGCCACTAACATCCCCACCACGATCCGCCAACGGCGACGCTTACCAGTCGGCTTGAACGCTGGTTTCAATGGTTGATCCGGAAGTGCAGGTTTGTCCGGTGACCCGGGATTTGGTAGTTCAGTTTCCACAAGCTTATCAGATGTTTGCGCCCACACGATGCCGCTGGTCGATTCAGAGCTGGACGCCATCGTCACAAGGCGCTCGCCCTCTTAAACAGTGGCCAACAATCACTATACCGTTTTGCGAAATCAGTTTCCGCGCCAGAAGTTTCTGAAACATTTAAGTAATCGCGGATAAACATCTTATGAACTTCCAAAGAGAGAACTGATCCGGACGAAATCTTGGACGTTCGAAGATTCGTTCGGTTGGATCAGAAGCCGCTCCAGTTTTAAGAGCGGTTGCCCGGCAGTGACATGCCGGTTGTCGTCAACTAAGACCTCTTCGACGGTGCCGCGGGTGATGTCATCGGTTTTCCCGCCCTGGCCATCGACGAGCATGGAGCAGGCGCGGCGAGCGGTGCGCCACGCGCTCGGCCTCGCCGAAAGCGCGATTTCCCCTCTCCTGCCCAACGGCATCTACACCATTCCCGAGGTCGGCAATGGTCGGCGAACGGAGGAGTCGCTCAAAAAGAAGGGCGTCGCTTACATCGCGGGACGGGCGAACTGTCGGGAAAATGCGCGTGGCCGGCTCATTCACTTGCGAAGCGGTGCGTACAGCTGGCAATTGTTCGAGGATCCGAGTCGGCAACACGTTTCGTATGGAAGTGATGTTTCCATCCTGGACAGTACCTGTTGTGTCAAGATCGGATGACGAAGGCAGATCGAGAGGTTATCGAGGAAGCTAAGTCCCTGCATGTGGGTCCAGATGGCGGGAAGCCGTGGAGAACTTTGGACAGAAGACCTATGACATTATCCTGATGGTTGCCAGATTACGGAAGAAATCCAGAAAGTCGTTTCCATCGATACGAGTCACGTCGTCGGAAGCGAAAAGACCTGTCCCTTTTGAACCCGTGAGACAACGATGTAAGAATAAGAAATGAAAGCGTCATAACGGTAACGCTCACCCGATGGAGAGCGGATCAGGCACTGAAATACTTTCAAGAGGGGTTTTATTAGCTCACCTTTCATCTTTTTTTGAAGGTTTCAACGACGACATAGAAATCCGTTCAATCAAATCTTAGCCATCACGTACTACCAGCAACTCCTTGTTCCACAGAAAATCGCGCCACTCAATGACCGAATAATCGGCGCGTTCTTTAACCATTTCGCAGGTCCGTAACCCTTGAAGTCCCCCCAGGACAAAATACGGCAGGAGGGGTTTGTATTTGGCGCTTGGCTCCGCACCATCCCTCGGGGCTTCCAGACCTTGCGTAATTCGCAAAAAACGTTGGAATAGCTCCACGCTCAACACCTCGTTGTTGACTCCCCAAGCGTCGAGGGGTTTCAGCCGAGCCATGGGATCGTTTTCGACTTGCCCGAGATCGAAAGCCCAGCGCCACAATTAAAGGTCTTATAATGTGATCGGCGGTTCGTACCTGGCGGAATCGCTTCTAGAAGCTGCTTCCGAGGGAAAATGTTCCGCAGCTCGCGCGAGCTTATGACTTGGCAGCGCGTACGGGACTCGAACCCGTGCACCGGCCTTGAGAGGGCCGTGTCCTAACCGACTAGACGAACGCGCCAAGTATCTGCATATCAACCGTTTACCACCAATTCATCCACAAATGGCCTCTTT
>JBAUZZ010000482.1:0-2210 GCA_049585495.1 Chthoniobacterales bacterium
GGCATTTCATGCTCCTTGCCGCCTTTCTCATGAAACCGCAGCCAGCGCCTCGGTCCTTGATAATAGAAATCTTGTCGTTTCAGCGACAGAACTGCGCTGACCCGGGCAAAACT
This sequence comes from Chthoniobacterales bacterium, assembly GCA_049585495.1. Taxonomy (GTDB): domain Bacteria; phylum Verrucomicrobiota; class Verrucomicrobiia; order Chthoniobacterales; family JAFAMB01; genus JBAUZZ01. The sequence continues at coordinate 114 of JBAUZZ010000482.1, forward strand.
ATACAGCATGGTCGAGATCAGCGCGCGATCGCGCAGCCCGGCCAGATGACATGCCGGGGGGCCTCATTCGCTGCCTGGCCTGACAAGACCTTACGTACTCCCCTGCTTCGTCTTTGAGGTCCGCGGCTGCAATTGGTCGACGATCCGGCTGAGGGTTGCCTGGTCAGCGGCACTGAGACTATTAAGACAAGCGCCGAATATTCGGTTAACCGCTTCGGCCCCTTTGTCTCTGGCTTTTAGACCGGCAGGCGTGATCGTAAGGCGGTAGCGGCGCAAGTCACCTTTTTCCCCCTGCCGCCGTAAGTAACCACTCTCTTCCAGTTTCTTGATCAGGAAAGTCATACTCGGCTTCGGCATGGAAAGCACGCGGGCCAGATCGGCAGGGAAAGCATTGGCATCAACCATACACAAAATGAAAAGGCGCTTCGTATCGAGTTCGAGTAAGGACAGCTCCGGCTCGGCCTTTTCGAGCACGGAGTGAAGCACGTTTACGTTGCGTAATAGAAGCTCCCAGGGTCGCATGTTTGAGTCCCCGCTTGACAGGATCGTAGTTCTATTTAAAACTATTCCATATAGAATAGTTCCATATGGTCTATTCCATGTTACGGGCATAGCCACCAAAGGCGCAAGTATAAACACGCCATAACGAAAAAGGAGATTTCACATGAAATACCGACTTTTGGGCAACTCCGGACTCCGGGTTTCGGAGGCGGCGCTCGGCACAATGACCTTCGGCGAGGAATGGGGCTGGGGTTCTGTCAAGGACGAAGCGCGCAAGGTCTACGACGCCTTTCGCGAGGCGGGGGGAAATTTCATCGACACCGCCAACTTTTACACAAACGGGACGAGCGAATCGTTTCTCGGCGAGTTTATGAAGGACCATCGCCAGAGCATGGTGCTGGCCACGAAATACTCCAATGCTGCTCCGGGCACCGATCCGAACGCGGCCGGCAATCACCGTAAGAATATGATGCAGGCTGTGGAAGCGAGCCTCAGGCGGCTGCAAACCGATTACATCGACCTGTACTGGGTCCACATCTGGGACCAGATTACGCCGGTCGAAGAAGTCATGCGAGGGCTGGATGACTTGGTTCGCCAGGGCAAGGTGCTCTACGTCGGAATTTCTGATGCCCCTGGCTGGTGGATCGCCCAGGCGAATACACTTGCCCAACTCCGCGGATGGTCTCCCTTCACCGCCTTGCAGGTCGAATACAGCCTGATTGAGCGAACCGTCGAGCGGGAACTGGTCCCGATGGCAAAGGCCCTGAACCTCGGCTTCACGGCGTGGTCGCCCCTAGCCCGCGGCATGCTGACCGGAAAGTATCACGGCCACGGCTCGCCCGAGCAAGGCCGCATGAACAGCGACATGATGAAGGATTTCATGCCTGAGCAACAGCGGACCGGCCGAATCGTCGCGGCCGTCAAAGCGGTATCGGACCAGACCGGCCGCGGCATGGCGCAAGTCGCGCTGGCATGGCTTCGCTACCGCCCGGTGCCGGTCATCCCCATCATTGGCGCGCGAAAGCTTTCTCAGCTGCAGGACAATCTTGCGAGCTTCAACCTGGCGCTCTCAGCGGAACAAGTAAAAGCACTCGACGAGGCGAGCCAAATCGATCCCGGATTCCCATATCACCTTTATGCCAAAGAGCATGTCCGCGCGGTTGTGTACGGCGGTATGCGAGACCAGATCTTGGCTTGACTGCCCATGTTGAATTTTTCGTCGGACCGGTGGGGTGGCGGCTCGACGCTGGACTGGAGCGGCGCTGAGCAGGGCTAGCGTGAATCTCGATTCAGCTATTCGCATTAATGTGGTCCAGAGCCAATGTAATCGGTCTGTTCTCAAATAGTGTGGTTTCATTCTCACGTAATGTGGTTTTGGGAGAGCTCTTATTCTCAATCAATGTGGTTTGAAAACGAGCGATGTTATCGGTCAGAACCGTTTATGCTCTCAGTTCGCCACACCTACAAGGCCTCCGCTGTTTCCGTAACGCCCTTGTAATCGTCGTTGTGGATGTTAGCCGTATACCTTCGATTTTGTTGCAAACGTTTTTGACGGTTGCCGAAGCTGGCCAAATCTCCGAAGCAGCTCGCCGACTT
>JBAUZZ010000483.1:0-18756 GCA_049585495.1 Chthoniobacterales bacterium
ATCGCTTACCTTCGTTTTGTCCGTCGACTTCCATCCGGCGTCTTCTGAGCCCACGCTGCAATGTGCCCAGCGCCAAATTATGCTTGTGACAAAATTCGCTCCGCCGCAGTCCACTGGTTTCGAATTCTCTTACCAGTCGTTTGATCTCTTGGCGGCTTCGCCGCTTCCGAACGCCTACCTCTCCGATTTCCGTCATGCCGACACTACATCAAAAACACGCCCCGCCCGCTAGGTGGGTTGCTCTGACGAATACCCTCAAAGGGCCCTTCGCTCACATTGATTCTTGCGCCCTTTCAGGGCGCGACGCATGGGGGGATCACTTCCCGGGGTTGAAACCCCGGGCTAAGCCCCGCCGCCTTCGCGGCAAGGATCATGCCATGCGTTACCTTTGCGCCTTTGTGGTTAATACCCGGACTATGTTGGCGGTGCCTCGTTGGGAAAAAATACGAGTTCTTAAGCTAGCGCTTAAGGGCGATATGATCTCGGTTGGAACTCAGAAGTTTTCCCACTTCGACCCAGGAAAGATCGCGCAACATAAGCCTGAGTTTACCGTGCTTCACGCGCCTGGTTTCCACGCTGATCCGAATATCGACGGTACCAACTCCGAGGCCTTAATTCTGCTCAACTTCGGTCAGAAGCTTGTTCTCGTTGGTGGCACCGCTTACGCCGGAGAAATCAAGAAATCGGTCTTTACCTTGATGAACTACGAGCTGCCGCTTCGCCAGGTCATGGCCATGCACTGTTCAGCGAACTATGGGCGCGACGAAGACGACGTGGCCATTTTCTTTGGATTGTCCGGCACGGGAAAGACGACGCTTTCGGCCTCACCGGATCGAACCTTGATCGGGGACGATGAACACGGCTGGAGCGATCATGGGATCTTCAATTTCGAAGGAGGCTGTTACGCCAAGACCATTCGCCTCTCCCCCGAAGGTGAACCCGAGATTTACGAAACAACGCGCCGATTCGGCACCCTGCTTGAAAACGTAACGATCGACACCGAGTCGCGACATTTGGATCTAAACGATGCATCGTTGACAGAAAACACCCGAGCCGCTTATCCTATCACCCACGTCTCAAGCATAGCGCGCCAAGGAATGGCCGGGCATCCGAAGAATATCATCATGTTAACCTGTGACGCTTTTGGCGTGTTACCGCCGGTCGCTCGGCTTACGCGGGAACAGGCGATGTACCACTTCCTCTCAGGATACACCGCGAAAGTGGCTGGCACTGAAGCCGGAGTCAAGGAGCCGCAGGCGACGTTCAGCACTTGCTTCGGAGCGCCCTTTATGGCTTTGCCCCCAAGCACCTATTCCAGCTTGCTCGGAGAGAAAATCAGCCGTCACGTGGTTGACGTGTGGTTGGTCAATACGGGCTGGACTGGTGGCAGTTACGGAAAGGGCGATCGGATGAAATTGTCATCCACCCGAGCGATTATCAAGGCCATCCTGAATGGAGAGCTAAAGAAAGTGGAAACACGTCAGAATCTTCCCTTCAGGCTGGAGGTGCCGGTGTCCTGTCCGGGCATACCACCAGAGATCCTGGTACCGCGCTCAGCCTGGAAAGATCCTAAGACATATGATCGCAAGGCCGAAGGATTGGCCATCATGTTCAAACGTAACTTCGAGCAGAGCGGCATCGACGCCGCGGCCGACGTGAGAGCAGCCGGACCGGCAGTATGAGCGAGCCCTCGCGTCGAACCCCGTTAATCGTCAGACCGGAGACACGCAAAAACGCAACCTATGGTTTGCTCACAGCAAAAACGGCGGAGCCGAACCTCGCCTGGCACGTCAATCTTAGGTATCAAACCACAGAGGTTGCGATGAAATCCCTAGCCAAACAGAGCGTGCCAGTGGCCTCAGCCCGCGAAGTGGGACGCCAGCCACGCAATGTTTCCACTTGCTTCAAACGAATCCTGGCTCCAACTGACCTGACCAATCACGCCAAAAAAGCTGTTATGTATGCCGCTCACCTTGCCCGACACTTCGGCGCGGAGCTCTATCTTCTCCATATTCACCAGGAGCCGTGCGCCGTTGCCTTTGCTGGCAAAACTTACGCCTACGCCGATCGTCAAAACCATCGGCAGCTGATTGCGGAAAGACTCTTCGACTTAGAGAACGAGATCCGCGCACAGTATCCGCGCTGCACCGCTCTTCTCGAATACGAAGGGCCTCCCAGTCGGGAAATCGTTGCAGCAGCTCGTGAACTTGACGCGGCATTAATCGTAATCTCTACCCGCAACCGAAACTGGCTGGAACGCTTGGTCTCTGGGAGCGACTCCGAAGTCATCGCTCGCAATGCCCGCTGCCCAGTGCTCGTTGTTCGAAAGGACTAGCACAATTATGTTTCATTGCCCAAAAAGCCTATCCAGTCTTAAACCCAGGACGATCCTATGAGCTATCAATATCAGCTGATTGTTGTCGGATCGGGATCCGGCGGGAAGGACGCCGCCATATTGGCTGCTCGCGCCGGCCTGCGAGTTCTGCTCGTCGAAAAACAAAGTCTCGGCGGCACCTGCTTCCATCGCGGTGCCTATGCCATTCGAGCTTTGCGGGCGTGCGCGATGCATTACAAAGGGGCCGAAGACAGTTCCCGGTTCGGCCTCTCGGTTGATCTACTGGAAACCGGATGGGCGGACTGGATTGGCACCCAGAGACGCGTAGGCGCAAGGCTCACGGAAGATCTGAGTCGAACGCTGGAAGCATTAGGCGCTGACATTCGTTTCGGGACGGCCAGATTTTTAAATCCAAACGAAGTAGAGATTTCCGATCCTTATGGCGCTCGAGATCGAGTTTCCGCAGAAAGCATCATTATCGCGACCGGCTCGAGGCCGGCCTTCTCAAGCGTCAAAGACTCGAAGATTCTTAACAGCGACCAGATGCTAAAAAACGTCCAGATTCCAGAATATTTTCTGATTATCGGTGGCGGCTACATCGGCTGCGAATTCGCCGCGATTTATCGAACGCTGGGATCCCGAGTGACCCTGATTGAGGAGAAAGGGAATTTGCTGCCGAGCTGGGACCGTATCGCCGGCGACCAGATCTGGAATTCGCTGGAGAAACAGGGGGTAACTGTCCACCTGAACGCCAAAGTCGATTTGCCCGCTCCGGAAACCTGGACGGGACGCCCGGTTTTCAACCTGCGCGACGGCACCATCGCCTCGCCGGATCTCACTCTTATCGCGACCGGACGTAAGCCGAACGTAGAAGAACTAGACCTGGAATCGATCGGAGTCGCTGGCGACGGGTTCATTCCAGTGAACGAAAAGATGCTTACGGCGCAGCCAAACGTTTACGCCATCGGCGACGTGAATGGGGTAGCGCTGCTTGATAGTGTGGCTTTCGCCCAGGCGCGGGTTGCCGTCGAAACCATTCTCGGCCGATCCGCCCGGTTTGATTCACGTTGGGTGCCTCGCTGTGTCCATACCGACCCACCGGTGGCCTCCGTCGGATGGACCGAAAAAGAAGCGTCAGACGCGGGTCACGCCATCGAAGTGTTAGCGGAGACGGCACTTCTCGTGACAGATGACGACCGCACCGTCGTTGATCCCGAGCCCTTACAAATCAGGCTGGTCGTCCAACCGGAAACGGGAATGCTCCTCGGCTGCCAGGCTGTTGGCGAAAAGGCCGCCGAAATTGTGAATCTGGCGGCCACGGCTCTCAACACAGGGTTATCGGTGACGCAGCTGACGAACCTCGCGATGGTTCATCCTAGCGCATCGGAAGCGCTGGTCCGTTGCCTGCAGAGTCGGTTCGATAAATCCGCAAGATCAGCCGTGCGTGCGTGAGACAAGCCGCAAATGCCGCTGGAGCTCATCCGCATTTTATGGCGGTAGCTATAAAAATGCCGCTCCCACCGAGCGTAACGTTATCACCGCTTTGCGCCGCGAGACTCGAACCGGGACGGTTCGCGTACAGTGACAAGCTTTGGGCCTTGTGCGACAACCCGCGGGCAGCGGACCGGCCCATTGTCGTGGAAGATCAACCTGAAGAAGGAGGAATTCAAATGAAAGAAGTTATCGAAACTTTAATCACCCCGGAAGTTTCGACAGGCCAATCTGCCGACGCCGCAACATTCAGGTTTGGTCGCATTCTGGCTCCAACCGACTTTTCTCCGAATTCAGATCGCGCGGTCGACTATGCGCTACAGTTGGCGCAGCGTTTGGGAGCTAAGCTTACGTTGCTGCATATCGTTCCTGAACCATCTGCCCTCGACTACACGATGGGAGGAATTTCGACTGAGGAGATTGAGGAATGGTTAACGGAAGCAGAGAAAAGACTGTCGGAGCAATTGGCGCGGGCAAAGGTTGAGTACCAGGAAGTGGACTCGGTCCGGCGAACCGCTCTTTACCCCCGTGATGAAATCGTCAAGTTTGCGACCGAGTTGCCGGCTGATCTCCTGGCTATATCGACGCACGGCTACACCGGCTGGAAGCACTTTTTGTTTGGGAGTGATGCCGAGAAAATATTGGAGCATGCTCCATGTCCGGTGTTGGTCGTGCGGTAGCTTCGGTAGTTGACTTGCAGGAGACCGCAGCTACCTCACAGAAGGGCACGAAGAATATTTTATAGAAGGTCACAGCGTGGCGGAGCCAGCAACCAAACGTTGATTCGGGAGAAATGAGGTGACTAGAGTCGGCGTAATTAAGGAATGAAGGTAGGGCTCATCCGCCGCGGCGGATGAGCCTAAATCGCAAATGTTGCCAGCTCCTTGAGGCTCATTTGTTCCCGCTTCGCGGGACGAATTCGCCCTACCGCCTCTCAGCGGCAAAAAATCCTCGTGCAAATGAGATCGATCGCCTCGGAGATGCGACCCTCCCGAGATTAGGCAAATCGATGGACTCAGCGGAACTGGAAAACCACAATGAATCTAGCAACTAACTATCTTGGGCTTCATTTGCGTTCCCCCATTGTGCCTTCGGCGGGTCCGTTGACCGAGAATCTGGACAACGTCAAACGCATGGAGGACGCCGGGGCCGGAGCCATCGTTTTTCACTCGCTTTTCGAAGAACAGCTTCACCAGGGACGACATGACTTTTTTTCTCGATTGGATCAGGAAGGAGAAGGCTTCGCGGAACCGCTCCTGGGTCTTTCTCGTCCGGAAGGTTTCCGAGTCGGCCCCGAGCAATACCTCGAGCATCTTTCCCGGGCCAAGGCTTCGGTTCAGGTGCCGATCATTGCCAGCCTGAATGGTCACACCGAGGGAGGATGGGTCGAATTCGCCAAGCAGATCCAACAGACTGGCGTCGACGGTTTGGAGTTGAACATTTACGCTGTCCCTACATATCCGAATGAAAACTCGATCGAGATTGAGACTAGATATCTTCGGATCGTGGCAGCTGTAAAGGCCGCAGTCCAGATCCCTGTTGCGGTTAAGCTTAGCGCATATTTCACGGGGTTTGCCAACGTGGCGCGCAAATTCGTACAGCAAGGCGGCGCCGATGCTCTGGTATTATTCAACCGGTTTTACCAGCCAGACTTTGATCCGGAACGACTCGAGGTTGTTCCCAACCTCGTCCTGAGCATTCCGACGGAGACGCGGTTGCCACTACGCTGGATAGCCATCCTGTACGGAAAAATTCAGGCTGATCTCGCGGCTACCACCGGCGTTCACTATGCTACTGACATCGTGAAATTCTTGATGGCTGGCGCGAGCATTACGATGGTTTGTTCGGCGCTGCTGCGCCACGGCATTTCTCATCTCGCCACCCTGGAACAAGAGCTCACTGCCTGGCTCGATTCGCATGAATACGAGTCGATCAGCCAACTTCAGGGTTGTATGAGTCAGCTGAATTGTTCGGATCCGAGTGCGTTTGAACGCGCACAGTACGTTCGCGCAGTAGCAAGGCCACGCTGATCAAATGTTTGTCGGTTGGACCGGGAGTTTCAGACGATCTTCCGTAGTGTCGCCACTAGCGCGTCCGCAGCGCTCGGTTGAGCCAAGGGAATTTCGCGAAGCTGATCGATGGGCGTCTTCAAGCGGATGGCTATCGACGCGATATTTGCGATCACTGCGGCATGATCTCCCACAACCAGGCATCCCAAAAGATTCCTGGAATGAGAATCTACGATTGCTTTCAAAAACGTTGGTTCCGGATCAACGACGCTTCGTTCATCGTCGGAAGCCAATCGCATGCTATCGGACACTACGGTGCACTCGATTCCGTTAGAAGCAGCTTCCTCTTCGGTCCAGCCTACAGCCGCGACCGGCGGCTGGGTATGGATGCATCGCGGGGTCCATCGATGATCAAAACGGCTTTCCCGTCCCAGGATGGAATTGATCGCCACGTTTGCCTGGGAGAAGGCGGTGCTATCCAGGAGGCTTATTCCGGTGACATCGCCCACTGCATAAAGATCAGGGTGTGTCAGACGCATGCAATGATCGACTTGCAACGTTGAGGTATCGTCGACTCCCAATGCCTTCAAATCCAGTCCCTCCGAGTTGGGCCTTCGACCAGTTGCCACCAGGGCGAGATCTGCATCAACGGCCTCTCCGCCGTGGCCCGGAATACGTAGGCCTGTCTCGCTCTCTTCGATTTCCCCCAAAGCTACTTCATGATTTCGCATGATGTTGACCCCACGCATCTCGAGCGCCTCGGCCACGCGAGCGGCAGCTTCCGATTCCCAACCCGGCAATACCCGATCCGCTTTCTCGATCAGCGTAACTTCCGAACCCAGCGTCCGATAGATCGAGGCGAACTCGCATCCGACGTACCCGGCACCGATGATAGCAAGCCGCTCCGGCAAGGTATTTATTCTCAATAGTTCATCGCTATTCATCATCCGCGGGTGGGAACTATCGTGGAAAGCCGGTCTCGAACCCGTGGCCACAATGACATTATTTGCAGTGATGGTTGATTTAAGGGCATGTTCGTCAATCACCTGGAGAGTCCGATGATCGAGAAATTGTCCGTGGCCGCGGATCAGATCAATATTCAGCCGCTCAAGCTCCGCTCGAAAATTATCAACGAGCCGCAACGTAACCATCCGTTGTGCCGTCATCCAATCGTTTAGAGTCACCCTTTGCAAATCAAGCTTGTTGCCGAAGCGGCCACTCTTCCAACTGTCCCGGAACTGCCGCGCACACGCTTGCAAAGCTCGTACGGCATAGCATCCGCGATGAAAGCAGGTACCGCCGAGCTCTTCTCTCTCAACTAGGGCCGTTCGCAAACCCTTTCGAGCTCCCAGCAGTGCGGCCTCTCGTCCACCCGAACCCGAACCGATGACCGCAAGTTCATAGTGCTGCGCCATCGCTTTGAATACTCCTGGAACATGGGCCTGTTCTCAATCTCAAATATGCCCAAAGAGCTAGCCTCTTGCCAATCCAAGGTGAGCTTACGCCAACTCTGGAGAAGTTTTCTACGATCAAGGGCGATAGCGTTTGGCAAAAAGGAGTTACTCCCATGACAACTAAAAGCCAAACGACTGATCCAGTCAGCCAGAGACGTTTGTCAGAATCACTCTTCTCTCAGGATCCTCTTCGCCTCCGCCGGATCGTTGTACCCGTTGATCTGACCTCGGACGCAGACAAAGGGATCGACTCGGCCGTTCATCTCGCAAAGACGTTCGGCGCCGACCTTTTCCTGGTTCACGTTTACAAAGAGCCTTATCCATTTAGCTACATCCGAGAGTCGAGTGCTTATGCCGGGTGTGAGCAACACCGGTTCAACACGGAATTGGATCTTCTGGCTCTTCGCGATCACGTGCGCGAGCGTTATTCCCGGTGTTTCGCGATTTTTCGCCAGGGCGCGGATATTAAGTGGGAGATCTCCGCGGTCGCAAAGGAGATCAAGGCCGATCTGATCGTTGTCCCGGTTCGTCATCGGAATTGGTTCGAATACGTGTGTAACGACGTGTGTACCGGCAGCGACGCCGCAGGAATCATCCGGAAAGCGCCCTGCCCGGTTCTGGTTGTTCATGCAGAAGAACAGTTGCAAGCTGCCTAATCATGTCTGAGCCAGCATCTCCCAACGAACCAGCCATCGTGCTCAACGAAAACGAGACGCAACCGTTGAAGTTGCAGACCATTTTGGCCGCCACCGATTTGTCCGCAAATTCTCTGGTGGCCACCCAGTACGCTTGTAATCTGGCGAAACTCACCCAGGGCACAGTCCCATTTCGCTCCACCGGACTGTACTGCGGCGCTGAATCGACCTCCGTTCTCTATTGTCCCAAAGTCCAATAGAAACTGCTGTCGCGATCGAGTAGTATCCGCTTTAAAGGACGATTCCCTTTTATGGAAGTCCTCGATGAAGATGGATTTGTATTCCGACTGGCCAGGTCGGACCAATTGGAGCGATAAAAGTGCGAATGATCATTGGTATAGCAGTTGCCGCCGTTTGGCTGACTTCAACTGCATTAGCAGACAAGTACGGTGATCTCGTTGCAAAAGGGTATCGCTGGGTGACTACCGATGGCCCATTTGCTTGTGCTGCCAAAGACGATGTCCATCGGATCATTAAAAACCAAAGTGACGAGAACGCGCTGCGAATGCTTCAACAAGGACACATGTATTCCTGATACGAGGGGCCATAGTTCAGGTGGTGCAGGAGGACAAAGCTTCGGGTCTGTCGCAGATTCACTGGGATGGAATCGTCGGGAATCTTTGGACGCCCAGTAACTTTCTCAGCAAGCGCCCAATTCTCAATATATTGGGGACTATCGCAACCCCTTCACAGCCAATCGGGGTCAACCAACCTGACGCTAGTGTCCAGTTGAGCGCGACTCCAACCCACGGCGAAGCCGCGGAACCCGACGCAAGCCCGACTCCCTGAAGTTGTCATGAATTTGCTCCCCCTCACAGTTCCTGGAAAGAGATACTGACCTCAGCTAGGCCCAAGATGCGCGACCAGCGTCTCCCGCCACCAGTCACTCCGAATGGCCTCGAGCAGGGCGAGGTCGATTGGCACCCTCAGCTCGCTGCCCTGCGGCAGCGCGATGGCATAGACCTGTGGATCGAAGGTCGCGTCCAGCACCCGCAGCGAGCCGGAGAAGCGCTCGTTGACTAGCCACAAAAGCAGCGGCCGGTCATACACCAGTGCATCGACCCGGCCCTTCTGCAGTGCCGACAGGCCCGCTTCCACGTCGGCAAAAACCTGAAAGGCGATGTGTTCGCGGCCGAGATATTCGGTCGTCTCGGTACCGGCGATGGCGGCCACGCGTACGTATCGCAGATCCGCCTCCCCGTTCACCGTCCCGCGCAGGTGCTTCAAGGTGAGCTGCGACGTTAGGGCCGCGGTGAAACTGGCGAACACGATCACCGACGTGACCATCCACACCATGGCGAGCAAACGGCCCGGCAGCGTCATGGGCACCTTTTCACCCGCTGCACCACCGGCTTGGGTCATCGCCGCCGCCGACCACCAAACACTTGCGCCCAAGCCTCGCCGATGAGCGCCAAAATGCTCGTTATGACGGTGCTCGATGAGCCAGAGGACGACGCCAACAGAAAGCGAGATGGCGAATAGCACTGCGGCAGCGCGAAAGAAACCGATGGAAAACACGTTGCGTATGATCGGCCACCAGGTGATACCTGCGTCCGATGCCACCGCAATGCCGAGCCCGGCGCTGTAGAAGGGCTGAGTGAAATCGACGACCCGGTGCCGCGCGCCGGTAACAGTCAGAGCGGCCACCGCTGCATCTAACGAGCCATTGGCCACTCCATCGATCAGACCCTTCAGTGTGGTCTCCTGAAACCGGTAGCGCAGGTGGATCTGGTTGGCAATGCGCCGCCAGAGATCGATGCTGACGCCGCGCCAGGTGCCGTCCTCTGCCTTCATCGCAAAGGGCGGTGCGACCTTTGTGCCGATGACCAGCTCCCGCGCCTCGGGCGGCACCGGGGTCTGGCCAGGGGTCTGGCCCCGGGCCCGGGGCGCTTGGGCGAGCAGCGCCGCCAGGGCTACAGTCACGATAACAGCGCGAATTCCCGCCAATCCGCCCCCTTTCCTGGCCTTCCGTGCTGCGCCGCAGGCGACCCTGGGTGCAGGGTGGTTGTCAGCGCGCCGGTCAAGCCAAGTCCGATTTTTCACCAAGGCCACGGGTAGAACTGTTGCGTCGTCGTCCAAAGCATAAATGACCGTTCTGCTTTGCTTGCTTAATATCAGAGAAAGAGCATGCTGCTATTTGATTTTACCCTTCTCGATTGCCTCGTAGAGTGTATCAATATCCTCTTCCGTTGTAGTCCCTAATTGTTGGAGAAGAAGTCTGCGGAAAGTATCTTTCATTTCTCTGCCGATTATTGCTTCATCGATCGGCTGCCCAATATCTTGATGCTTACTGAATGCCATATTCCGTAATACGGCCAACAAAGCCTTCCGGTCGGAATCATCTTTTTGCGAGAGGTATCCTACCAGGTGCCGCAGGCAAGCTGAATAGTTCCCATATAGCGATTCAAGCGAACCTTCCCTATTAAGTCGCAGAATCGTTCGCATAAGTTCTTTGAGTTTTAAATTCATGGTGCGGAAGCATAGGAGATGCCGGATCAGGCAGCAACGAAGGGAAGAGAGCTTTCCGACTTCGGCCGGTGGGCTATTCTTCAACGGCACTGAGGATTGCTTCATAGGTAAGTTGCTGCCTCACTTAGCGCAACGTTCCCTGCTTCTGGCTCGAAGAATATGAGGAAAATGAGCTTAGGCCGGCGGCTGATACCTTGCTCGGGCGATCGCCAACTGCCATCCAAGGCTGAGCTCGGCACGGCGAGACTCGGTCATCTTTGGCTCGAATCGGTCGAATTCCCGCGGCAATGCTGCAATCTCGTCGAGGCCGGACCAGATACCAGTCGCGAGGCCTGCCATAAAGGCTGCTCCGAGCGCTGATACATCCGGTGAGGAGTTGCGTAAAACCGGGCACCCGAGGAGGTCCGCTTGAAACTGCATCAATTGGTCGTTCCTCGTAGCACCTCCATCCGCTAACAGTGACTGGAGTGCGATCCCGGCATCTTCCTGCATCGCATCAAACACGTCACGTACTTGGTAGGCAATTGACTCAAGGACCGCCCGTGCCACGTGTGCCGCGGTCGTTCCACGGGTGAGTCCGCAGATCATGCCGCGCGCCGCTTCATCCCAATGGGGCGCGCCTAAGCCCACGAACGCTGGAACTACGTAGACTCCAGCTGTTTCGGGCACTTGGCGGGCCAGCGCCGCAACTCGTTCCACCGGTTCTTCCGCCTCGAGCAACTGACCAAACCAATGCACAGCAGCGCCCGTGACCGAAATATTACCCTCCAATGCGTAAGTAATTCCTTTGATTCCCCAAGCCACTGTCGATGACAGGCCTTGGTTTGAAACTTGCGGCGCTGGTATCGGTGTCATCAGAGAGGAACCGGTTCCGTACGTCGCTTTGATCGAACCTGGCAGAAAGCCGCGCTGCCCGAAGAGCGCCGCGTGCGAATCGCCGATCAAGCTGGCTATGGCAACACCAGCTCCCAGGCGTCCAATCGCTGTTGATTCGGCAACGACTTCTGAAGAATGGCGAATTTCGGGTAAGGCAATATCCGGTACTTCGAAAAGAGTCAGCAGCTCTTTGTCCCAGGTTGCCGTTCGGAGATTAAAAAGCTGGGTGCGCGCCGCGTTGCTGACATCAGTCGCATGAACACGCTTCCCTGTCAGGTTCCAGAGGATCCAGCTATCTACCGTGCCCAGACAGATTTCGTCCGAAGAAACTGTACTTTCCCTGGCTTCGATCTGCTTCAGCAGCCAGCGCGCTTTGCTTCCAGAGAAAAGGGGATCAATCGTCAGACCGGTCCGCTCCCTGAGAAACGGTTCCAAACCCTGTTCTCGAAGCCGCTGACAAAAATCTGCGGTCCGGCGGCATTGCCAGACTACGGCCGGTCCAAAAGGTCGACCACTCGAGCGGTCCCACGCCAGGATGGTCTCCCGCTGGTTCGAAACGCCGATCGCGGTTGGTTTATCCGGCGAGATCTGGCTGATACAGCTATCGATAACCGTTTCTACACCGCGCCATATTTTATCCGGATCCTGCTCCACCCATCCTGGATGCGGAAAGGCTATCTCTACTGGCACGGAGGCTCTCGCTAAAACGTTTCCCTCACGATCAATCACGATCGCCTTGGTGTTGGTTGTGCCCTGATCAATGGCTAAAATCAGATCTCTCGGCATGACCTTTGAAGTAGTTAGCAGCTAGTAACGACAGTTTGCAGCGAAGATCTCAGGTCACTTTGGAGAATGGGAAGGTCCCTGCTCTCTCACACTATGCTTAGCCAAGCGGTCCGCGGTGTATTGGTCGGTCACCAAGGTATTAATCCATTTCCCGCGCAAACCGCCGAGAATCGCTGCGAATTTGCGCTTCCCGCCAGCAATTCCTACCGACGTACGAATCCTCCGCAGTCGTTCCAGATCGATCCCGATCACGCGGTTTCCGAAAGGCCCTTTGACTTCCCTGCCGTTCTCGTCATAGAAGCGGAGACAAATGTCTCCCACTGCGCCGTTGTTCTTGATGATTCCCAGTTCTTCCTCGGAGAAAGTATTGCCGCTGCTGGCTACCAGTGCTGAGGGCTCAACTGAACCAATTCCCACCAGAGCCAGGGTAATCTTATCGAAGAGCTCAAAGGTCTCCCTGACAAAAGGGTCTTGCGTCAGGATTTTCCCGGCGCCGGCCGAACCCACGACTCCTGGAGCTGGCAGAAAACGAGCCTCACCCTGCACCAGGCGGGCCAAACGGGTGGCCAAATGGTTAGCGTGCTGTTCGGCCGATGGGTTCCCGATTCCCCCCAACATCTGGACGACCGTGCATTTCTGAATGTTCCGAACCGGGTGCATCTGATCAACCATTGACAGCAGCGACGCGCTCCACGATGAGATTCCGATCACGTCGCCGGATTTGAGCGTCGTTTCCAACAGCTGAGCGGCAGCGGAGCCAATCGCAGTCAGCACCGCTTCTTCGGTGTCACGCGCAGCCTCAGCGATAACCACCTGATTCAGTCCGAAACGTTGCTCGAGCAATCCTTCCAACTCCGTGAACGCTCCGGGCGGACTAATCACAGTCGTCCGTACGATACCGTACTCTTCCGCTTTCTTGAGGAGGCGTGACACCGCGACCTGCGAAATCCCCAGTCTGTTAGCGATCTCAGTCTGGGTAAGTCGCTCTTCGTAGTAAAGTCTGGCCGCCTTGGTAATAGTCCGAAGATCTGGAAAGCTTTGCATGGTTCAGGTGAAGCTAGGCGAAGCGGGTCGATGAATCGCCTTTTCCGACATGAGACTATTTATTCACGTATTGTTATTGAATCCGATTCTCTAGGAGAGCACGCCATCGAGCCCTCGTCAAGATCAAGCCGCAGGAGAACCGGGACGTGTTCGACCCCAGCTCTGAGCCTGAGTGCGGATTGGGCCTCGGTTGTTGTTTTAGCCAGCAGTAAACACGATTTTAGACGGCGAGCTAAAAACTGCTTGACAGAAACTCGGGACTACTTCAATGGTACTGCCGTACTATTTAACTAATACTGTATAAATATACGAAAGGCAGCCGTTGCTAACCCGGACCCATGCTGAACGAACGCGACCTTAAGCTCAAATCGGTCCAGTATCGCAAAGCCCTGTTGTGCCTGATCAAAGCCTGCGGGGCTGGCCACACCGGTGGCGGCCTCTCCTGCCTCGATATCCTGAACGTGCTCTACAATCGCATCCTGCGGGTCAGCCCGGAGACGTTTCACAGCCCCGACCGCGACTACTACATCCAAAGCAAAGGCCATTGCGCCGAGGCGCTCTTTGTCGTGCTGGCCGACCGGGGGTTCTTTCCGCAAAAAGATCTGGAGACCTTAAACCGCTACGGCTCGCCTTACATCGGCCACCCAACGCGCCAGGTTAACGGGGTCGAGCAAAATACTGGAGCACTCGGTCACGGGCTGGCCGTGGCTGTCGGGATTGCTCTGGCCGGCAAAATGAGCCGTAAAGATTACCGGGTCTTTACTTTGCTGGGAGACGGCGAATTGGCCGAAGGCTCAAATTGGGAGGCTGCCATGACGGCGGCCCACTACCGCCTGGATAACCTGATCGCTATCGTCGATCGGAACGGGCTGCAAATCACCGGTTCGACCGAAGACATCTGCCAACTGGCACCGCTTGATGAGAAGTTTGAAGCCTTTGGCTTCTCGGTCCAGCGCTGCGATGGCAACAACGTGAGCGACCTGGTCCGGGCGCTGGAAGCTGTGCCCTTCAATCCAGGCCGCCCTAGCCTGGTATTGGCTAGAACCCGCAAAGGCAAGGGGGTCAGCTTCATGGAAAACGTGGCCAAGTGGCACCACGGAGTGCCGAACGACGATGAGTTTAACCGGGCAATAGCCGAATTGGAGGAGGCGGAAGCCGCCATTGCGTAATGGAACAAGCATTGGCTAATCTGGAGGTCTTCTCAGCGACGCTTCTAGAGCTGGCCCGCGAGGATTCTGACCTTCTCGTAGTGACCAGCGATTCGAGGGGTTCAGCTAAACTTGCTCCCTTCGCCAATGCTGCACCGGGCCAAATCGTGGAAGTCGGTATCGCGGAGCAAAACCTGGTGGGGGTGGCGGCAGGCCTGGCCGCAGCCGGGAAAAAAGTTTTCGCAGTGTCCCCGGCGTGCTTCCTCACGGCGCGGTCCCTGGAGCAAATTAAGAATGACCTTTGCTATTCCGACCGGCCGGTTAAGGCCGTCGGCATCAGCGCGGGGGTCAGTTACGGAGCCCTCGGAACCACCCACCATTCTTTACACGATTATGCAGCGCTGCGCGCCATTCATAACATCACCATTGTGGCACCGGCGGACAACTTTGAAACCCGGGCAGCAGTGCGGGCAGCCGCCAACTTGCCGAAGCCGGTCTACCTGCGCTTCGGCAAAAAGCCGATGCCGCACTTGCCGCGGGTGGAGCCGGGCTTTGAATTGGGCAAAGCCTCGCTGATCCGCGAAGGCAAGGATTTGAGTTTCCTCGCCTGTGGCGAGACAGTGTCGGCGGCCTTTGCGGCGGCGGAATTGCTAGCCAAAGAAGGCATCCAGTGCCGGGTTTTGAGCCTGCACACAGTCAAACCCCTGGACCGAGCGGCGGTGCGCAAAGCCGCCGGCGAAACGGGTGGGGTGATCACCGTGGAGGAACACAGCGTGAACGGCGGCTTGGGCGAGGCCTGCGCCGGGTTCCTGCTCCAGGAAGGAATCCATGCACGCTTCAAAATCGTGGGTTTTCCGGACGACCACACCGTAACCGGAAGCCAGGAGGAAATCTTTCGGCACTACGGCATCGATGGCCAAGGGCTTGCCACAACCGCTCGTAAGCTCTTGGCAAGATTATAAGGCGAAAGCTGTTGTATGCCCATTCTACAATTCGGACCTAACTAACTAACGAGGCCTAGCCTCTCGTCACTAACCATCAAACCTCGAAAAATAATGCAACTATCTATCAAATCATGAAACTTCCCTACCTTCGTCTCCTCCTGCCAGCAGCAACTTTTGCAAGTACGGCCTGGTTCGTTTCCACCGGCATTGCCCAGGATGCGGCAAAGCCGCCGGTTCCATCCGGCAACGTCACGTTCTCGCTGTGGGGCATCGCCACGCAGCCGTGGCAAGTGATGATTGATGATTTTCAAAAGACTTACCCCAACCTTAAGGTCAAATGGACTAAATACAGCACCGACGAAATGAAACAGGCCGTTCGCGTCGCGTCCGCGGCGGGCAAAATGTCGGACACCTGGTTTAACTGGGGAGGCAGTCTGGCCGCTCCGTACGAAGATGGCGGACACGCCTTGGAACTAACCCCGCAGTTGATGGCTACCTATGGGGTGGACAAGAACATCGTGCCTGCGGCGTTGGATCTCGCCCGCCATAACGGCAAGCTCTATGGGGTACCCATCTGGGTGCGTCCGATGACCATATTTTATAAAAAGAGCATCTTCGACAAGAACGGTCTGTCAGCGCCCAAGACCTTCGACGAACTGGAGAAGGTTTGTGAAACGCTTAAATCCAAAGGAATCATTCCCGTTGCATGCGGAGGAAAGTTCAGCTGGATGACGATGCGAACCACCGATTTCTTCGTTGAACACTTCGCGGGGCCGGCCATGCACGACAAGCTTTTTTCCCTTGAAGCATCATACAATTCGCCTGAGGTCATCAAGGCATTCGCAAAGTTGAAGGAATGGGTAACCAAAGGCTACTTCAATGAGGGTTTCATCTCCCTTGATCCTGCCCAGGCCCTCCCACTACTCCAACAGGATAAGGCGGCTATGATCTTCCAGGGACCTTGGATTGAAGATCAGAACATCATCGCATCGCATGAAGATCCTAACAATTACGTCCCTATCATCGCGCCCGCCGATCAGAAGCCAGTAAGGGTTTCCGGTTTTCAGGAGCAATTGCAGTTCTGGACGAAGGCTAAACCCGACGAGCAAAAAGCTGCGCTCCTGTTTGCCTCGTTCATAACGACGCCAGAGGTGGCCAAGCGGCACATTGCACAGTTTGGTTCGCCAAGCACCGTGGTTGGGGTTCTACCGCCTGAGGATCGCCCGATCGCCTCCCAAATGGCCAAATGGCTTCAAGGCGAAGTGCAGCTCTATCTGCCAACAGACCAAGCACTGCCCCAGGAACTCGTGAACGCGTTTTTCCAGGCACAGGATTCTGTTGTGCTTGGCACTCTCACGCCAGAGGCTGCATGCGCCGCGATCCAAAAAGCCGTTGATGCCTACAAGGCTGAGCACAAATAAGAGCTTTTAAACAACCGGCTCCCGCCTCCACCGCTGCAGGGCCGTTTACAGCAGGAACGGCCTTGGCCGGGTGGCTCGCCCGGTTGGCGTTCTGCCCGCATACCCTAACTTTCGAGCACCCTAAAAATGGCAACTTTACAGCAATCGGCGAAGACTAGGCGGCTCCCTTCGCAACCCCCAAAACCTCAGAAAGTAAGCGACGACTACCTGCGATTCCTCCCGTGGCTGTTTCTCGCTCCTGCGCTTGCCATCTACAGCGTAGTGGTCGCTTACCCAATGGTCTACTCTTCGTATCTAAGCCTCTTTCGTTGGGACGGGGTCTCGCCCGCTAAGGTTTTCGTCGGGCTCGAGAACTACGTCACCTTACTGACCCAGAATGAGGTATTTTGGATCGCCCTCAGAAACAACGCCATCTGGCTAGTCGCAGCCTTGCTCTTACCAACCAGTATCGGCCTCGGGTTTGCCATCCTGTTGAATTCCAAGTTCCGCGGAAGTCATGTCTTCCGCAGCATCTTTTACTTTCCCGCTGTCTTGTCCTTGGCAGTGGTTGGATTGATTTGGACTTGGATCTATCACCCCGACCTCGGGCTGCTGAATCAGATGCTTAACGCCTCGGGCTTAAAGGAGTTGACCCGTAACTGGTTAGCCGATCCGCAAATCGCCCTTTACCCGGTCATAATCGCCGCTACGTGGAGCGCCGTGGGTCTCCCCATGCTCCTTTATTTGGCGGGCCTGCAAACCATCCCCGAGGAATTGCATGAAGCGGCCAAGATTGACGGAGCGGGTCCAATTCGCCGATTTGTGCACGTTACTTTTCCTTTGCTGCGTGAGACCACGCTAATCGTGTTGGCGATCACGGCCATCAACGCGCTCAAAGCCTACGACATTGTTTACGCGATGACTAACGGCGGACCAGCTAACAAGACCCAACTGCTCAGCACCTGGATGTATTTCCTGACTTACAATTATAACCAGGTGGGCCTTGGTACGGCCATTGCCGTCGTTCTCTTTTCACTGACACTGATATTCGCCATCCCCTACATCCGCTTCATGACACGAAAAACATGAGTCAACTGGTTGAAAAAAACGCTTACCTTCCGGGAAAGTCGACTAAGGTCGCCTTCTTTTACGCAGCGATGGTTTTGGCGGCCCTGATTTGGTTCACCCCGGTCATCACGCTCATTCTTACCGCAGTCAAAGATGCCGGTGACTTTGCCGTCAACGGCGCTTTCTCGCTCCCCAAGTCGATCCGATGGTTGAACTTCAGTGAAGCTTGGGACACCGGCGTTAAAAACTACTTCTGGAACAGCGTCTTCGTCACGAGTTTTAAGGTTCCTGTGGGGATCATCATTGAGTCACTGGCAGCCTTTGCGTTGACCCACATGCATTTTAAGTGGGCGGATCGTGTTTTCACTTACATTCTCATCGGCCTGATCGTGCCAATGCAGATGACACTCGTGCCCCTGACCATACTGATGAACGTGTTAAACCTCATTGATACGTTAACGGGGTTGACGATTCTCTACATCGGTTTTGGAGTCCCATTTGGTGTGTTAGTCATGAGAGGCTTCTTTCGCACAATTCCCACGGCAATCATCGAGGCGGCGCGGCTGGACGGCTGCTCTTGGTTTCGCATTTTCTACCGGATTGCTTTGCCTTTGGCGCTGCCAGCGGTCGTTTCTCTCTGCATCCTCGACGGCGTCGCGACCTGGAATGAGTTTATTTTGGCCCAGATTTTTTTGCGCTCTGACGAGTTACGGACATTGCCCCTTGGACTTGTGCAATTCAGCACCCAATTTTCCACCCAGTACGACCAACTTGCCGCTGCTGTTCTGATTTCCGTTGTCCCGATCGTTCTCGTTTTCCTGTTCTTTCAACGTTATTTCGTCAGCGGCATGGGCGGCGCGGTGAAATGAGCGATCTTTTCAGAACAACATTATGTTTCAGGGTCCGGCCGAACTGCAACTTAAGCAGGATCTGTTGAAGACCCGGTTAACTTCAAATCTAGATTCGAAGTTCTGGCGGCTGACCCAGCCGCCCTACAAGCTAATTTTCGGAATGTGCCGCTAAACCCACCCTTCATT
>JBAUZZ010000484.1:0-1548 GCA_049585495.1 Chthoniobacterales bacterium
ACGTGTGGGTCCATGCTGACGGAGTGGTGCGGCCTGGAATCCAGGCTACGGGAACGTTCAAGGGATTCCAGGGACCGATTGAGATCGGTCAAGCGATTGACGTGCTTTCGAGAACCGGCAACCCGGAGGCGGAACCGTTGCTCGTGAAGTTCCTGAACATCATCAATCCAGACGCAGGAAAGCATGCGTGCGCGGGGTTGGCAACGCTCGGTGATGCAAGAGCAGTCGGCCCGCTGCTGGAAGTGCTGCAAAGAAAAGGAGCAGACCTACAGCCAGAGGCAGCTCAAGCGCTGGCCGCGTTTCAGGATCCGCGCATTGTTTCGCCGTTGATTCAGGCGTTGCAGTCGGACAACAATTCGCTGCGCGGAGCGGCTGCTGGCGCGCTCGGACATTTTCACGATGCGCGGGTCGTGCCGGCGTTGGTGCATTCACTTACAGATGAAGACTCCGGAGTGCGGCTGGCAGCGGCAAAGGCACTGGGAGACTTGGGTGATCCTGCGGCTGTGGAGCCCTTAGGGCGAGTAGTAAAGACATACAACGAAGCGGTGAGAGCTTTGGGAAAGATAAAGTCGCCAGAGAGCGTGACGGTGTTGATTAAAACGATGGATCAGGAAGTGGCGTCCAATCCGTCCAGCACGCTCGCCGTGGAGTGCGTGCAGTCTTTGGGGACGATCAAGGATCCACGGGCTGTCGAGCCTCTGAAGAAGCTTCTGGGAAAGCAAACGATGGCAAGCCAAGAGGCAGGGCGCGTACTGAGTGAAATGGGCGTTTCGGCCGAAGGGAAGAACTAGAGGGTGAGTATTCGAAGCAAAAGCTTCATTCGACTGAACCCCCACCCTTTGTGTGAGACGAAACCACAAAGGGTAGGCACCCGAAGAGGCGCGCGGGTCAAGGTGTGCCAGCCACCTGGACTTCATGATTTTGCGGTGCCACGGAAAATTAGTAATGTATATAATCTCGCTTCGCGAGGTCAGTATGGCGAAATTCACCGAACTCGTTCGCTTTGCTTTAACGCCGGAACTTTTTAAGCGCATTCGAGCAGAAGCCCACCAACAAAAAATTAGCGTCAGCGAACTGATCCGTCGTGCAGTTGTGCGTTATCTGGGCGAGTCGAATGAACGGCGCCGAATTCTTGGAAGACATGCGGATCTTGATCCGAAGAAACTTAATTTACTGAACTCGCCCTTAGTGGCTTGGAGTCCCGCCGAAGAGCAATTCGCGCATCAAGTGATCCAAAAACATTTTGATGAGGATAGGTAAGACCACAAAGGGTAGGCCACCCAAAGAGGCCTACCTTGGGCTGAGGTCAAAGAATTACACTGTCAATTGAGCGCCGGGGGCTGGCGTTTGCAGTCCATTTCGGATAACCCATATAAAAGACGAAGGTCGGCTGCCACGTGGAATCCCCCAAGACTTCGGCAAGCAGGCTCGCCCGCAGCGCCGGTTTTCCCAGCGCCTTTTCATGATCGATCATCTCCACCGACTCATTGCAGGGGCGCCCAGCTAGGCCGCGAGCGGTTGCCAGCAAATGCGCCCGCTGCCAAATCC